>CAUCUH010000172.1:0-2510 GCA_958445905.1 uncultured Streptococcus sp. | reverse complement strand
CCATATCCGGGCTCACGTTACCAAGATACGGTTGATTTACTTTAGCTCCAGTAACGCCATCTACAGTTGCAATGGTATGAACTGCCTTACCGTATGACTCAGGAGCATCCCCTTCATCAAGTGGGAAGAATCCTAGCATAGCAGACTGTTTACCACCTGAAGCGATGTAAAGTCCCACTTCAGATGCTCCGCGCGTCATTACGATTGGAACCGTTCTATTTCCTTCAGAAATGTTTGGTCCAAAGATACCGGTTCCTAAACCACCGGTAACTTTGTCAGGATTTCCAAAGTATTTCCAAGCTACTGGTTTCTTTTCTGGTCCAACTTCAGTAGATCTACGAAGTTGGTTTAAGTTGGTATTATTAAATTTAGGATTAGGTCCAAAAAGATTTTCAGTATCTTGTGGTTCATAAGTTACAGAAGTTTTTGGTCTGGTAAACTTTTTCCATTCTCCAATATGCTGCCAACCTTCTCCATTGGTAGTAAACATAACTAATTCACCTGGGTTAGCAGACTCCCCATCGGCCATAACAATAGCTGGCTTAACTGTCTTGCCACGGAAGGTTGCAGAGATTTCAAACTGAACTCCAATATTTCCACCATTCAAAGCTGAACTTATGGTAGTCTTCTTGGTTTTCGTATCAATATTCTCAAATCTGATTTCAGTCCAATTATTTTGGGCATCAGCGACGATTTTGGCTTCTTCACCATTGTTAAAAGCTTGCTTAGCAGCATTTGAAGTGACTCCACTTACATAACCATTTTTTGCATTTGGATCATAGGTTGCTTTTTCAGCTTCTGTAGCCCCTTGATTTTCCATCCGTTTCTTATAGATTTCAGTCGCTTGGAAAGGTTTCAAGGATTTGACTTTTACAGTAACTACATAACCAGGCATGATTTCCTTGGTATAGGTAGACCCAACTTGAAGAGCCAATTTTTCTTCTAAGTTCTCAGTTGGTTTAACTTCACTTTTAGGAACTAATACTGTAGTAGTTCCTGTCCAGTTAGCTACATCTCCAAAGTCCAACCATGAGATTTGGCTAGCCATAGATTTGGCATCAACATTTGTTGTAAAGCCAGGTTTTTCAACTTTTGGAGTTGAAGTTGCATCTTCAACATCATCCCCAATCAAGCTTTCGTCATTAGGATCACCGATCGCACGGCGAGTACGACGTTTACCACCAGATGTTTCTGCCGTCACAGCAGGAGTTTCAGTTGCAGGTGCTTCCACGCCTGCCGCAATTTCTTCCTTCTTATTTGTAGTGGTTGAAGCTGCTTCTGCTGCCTTGTTTGCTGGTGGAGCAACTTCTAAGCTTGGTTTTTCCGAAGTTGTTGATGTTGCAGGAGCAGATGATGTTGCAGATGCAGCTGTGCTTGTGCTACTTGCTTGACTTGTTGAAGCAGGCGCTGTTGAAGTTGCGGCTGCCGTAACAGCTGGGCTTGCTTCATAGGTTGTCGCTGCTGTACTAGTAGTTTCAGCAGTTGATGCTGCTGAAGTTGCTGTAGCTGTTGACGCTTCAGGCGCCTCTGATGCTGCCGTAACAGCTGCTACATTTTCACTCGTCGTATCTGTCTTTTCTTCTGCGGCTGCACTTGCTGCTGTACCAACCATAACAAGTGTTCCCAAAAGTACTGAGCAAACGCCCACATTCAGTTTACGAATTGAGAATCTGCTAATACGATCATTAAATAAGTCTTTCCCCATCTAATGGACCTCCATTTTTATCTATAGTTTAACTTTCTTTTTTTATTGGATAGTTTTTCCAAACCTTATCTATTTTAACAAAAGCCGAACGTTATTCAAAGCAATTTGTCTCAAAAATGAGTAAAAATTTTTAGTTTTATTCGTTTTAAATTTAAAACTATTTCCCTATTAAATAAAGGGCTTGAAAAACCTTGATTTTATCACTAAATCGCAAGATCGAACTTTAATTGTGGCTTCACTGGATCGTAATCAACCAGTTCAAAATCTTCTGGTTTGATGTCAAAGAAATTGGTCCCGTCTGGCACATTCAAAACCAAGTGCGGTTGACAATCAGAGGGCTCGCGACGGAGCAATTCTTCTGCTTGTTCAAATTGATTATCATAAATATGAAGATTATTAATAAAGTAAAAGAATTTTCCGACCTTCCAGCCAAAGTGTTTGGCAATCATCATCTGTAGCGCTACATACTGCATAGCATTAATATGGTGGGCCACCAACATATCGTTGGAACGTTGGGTCAAGGTCGCATCTAGATAGATTTCTCCATCCACGCGCCTCACGTCAAACATAGTCTGAAAAGCACATGGCAAGAGACCTTCTGTCTCCTCAAAGGCTTCATAATCCCAAAGCGAGATAATATTGCGACGATTCCAGGGATTATCTTCTAATTGCTTGAGAATTTTATTGGTAATGTCATGCTTTTTGACCACTGCACCATAGCGCTGCCCGATGGTCCGGCTATTCCCTACTTCCCAGTCATTCCAATAGTGGACATTGTACTTGTCTTCTAAAACATCTAAACGAT
>CAUCUH010000171.1:0-2521 GCA_958445905.1 uncultured Streptococcus sp. | reverse complement strand
GGGGTACAGCGACCACGCTATAAGGCAGGGACTTCTTATCCGGTGATCTGGGTGGATGTTCCTTTAATGGACATCTCTTCTAGTATGGTGCGTGATTTTGTGGCCAAAGGTCGGACGCCGAATTTTATGTTGCCAAAACCAGTCTTGGACTATATCAAGAAAGAAGGATTGTATCAATGACCTATGAAAACTATCTAGGCTTTTCTCGTGAGGTCTTGCTTGAAAAAATGCGCCAAATCCTGCCAGAAAAGCGACTAACTCACTGTTTAGGGGTTGAGAAGGCTGCGCGTGACTTGGCCAAACGCTATGGGGCTGATGAAGAGCAGGCTGGACTAGCAGGTTTGTTACATGACTATGCCAAGAAATTATCAGATCAGGAATTTCTGGACTTGATCGATCGCTATGAGCTGGATCCAGCATTAAAAAACTGGGGCAACAATGTCTGGCATGGGATGGTCGGGATTTACAAGATCCAAGAAGACCTCGGACTGACAGATCCAGCCATTCTTCGCAGTATTGAGATTCACACCGTGGGGAGTGATCAGATGTCGACCTTAGACAAGATTGTCTATGTGGCAGATTACATTGAGCACAACCGGGCCTTCCCGGGAGTGGATCAAGCACGTGATATCGCCCAAGTCTCCTTGGATCGTGCCGTGGCCTATGAGACGGCTCGCACAGTCGAACACCTAGCCCACCAAGGATTGCCCATTTATCCCCAAACCCTTGAAACCTATAACGCCTTTGTGAAGTATTTGAAAGAGGAGTAGTGAGTGAAGACAGCTTTTATCATTATTGATGTACAAAATATCTTAGTGGAAACAGGTTTTGAGACAGAAAAGATCTTAGAGAAGATCGCTTATTTGCAAGATCAGGCTAGAAAACAGCAGATTGAAATTATCTACATGCAGCATATTGAAACGCCAGAGGCTTTAACTTCGGAAGATTGGCAATTATCGCCCTTGTTGAAGAGGCAGACAGATGAAAAGGTATTTCAGAAGCGATACAATAGCATATTTAAAGAGACAGGATTAAAAGAATACTTGGATCAACAAGGGATTGAACAACTGGTCCTGTGTGGTATGCAGACAGAATATTGTGTTGATACATCCGTCAAAGTGGGATTTGAATACGGCTATAAGCTGATCATTCCAGAAGGAGTTGTCACAACCTTTGATGGAGAGGATATTCCGGCAGAAACGCTTAATGAATTTTATGAAAATATTTGGGCAGAACGTTTTGCGGATGTCTTAGATTACAAATCAATTTTTTAAGGAAAGAGGATTACATGAAAGAAAAAGAACTACTTGAACTAGTTGTCAAAGCAGCAGATGAAAAGCGTGCAGAAGACATTGTGGCTTTGGATGTTCAAAGCTTGACCAGCGTGACAGATTACTTTGTCATCGCAAGCTCTATGAATAGCCGCCAATTGGAGGCTATCGCTGAAAATATTCGCGAGAAGGTCGTTGAAGCTGGTGGCAATGCCAGCCACGTCGAAGGTGATTCAGCTGGAGGTTGGGTCCTTCTTGACTTAGGTGGTGTGGTGGTCCATGTCTTCTCAGAAGAAATGCGTACCCACTATAACCTAGAAAAGCTATGGCACGAAGCAAGTGCTGTCGATCTTTCAGCAGCCCTAGCATAAGCAGGTAAACTCAGTTGGTAGCAACTGAGTTTTGTTGGTTAAATTGAAATTCTATGGAAAGAAAGGATGGGGCCTCGTGTTTGGTTATTTTCTTAATTGAACATGAGCTAAAAGCTGTGAGAAAAAGAGTAACTTCCTTTGTATCTGACGATCCGGCAGAAAGTTCCCTATTTTCTCTATGCTTTTAAGGCTCTTTGTATCTTAGAAAGGATTTGAACCCGCCCTGTAATCCTCGGAAAATAGATAGCTCTCCTTGGAGCTTAGCTCCATCGTCGTGCTCCTAATTTTCTATCGGATTACGGGCGGACTTGGTATCATGAATATGGCGACTTATGAAACGTTTGCGGCGGTCTACGATGCGGTCATGGATGACAGTCTGTATGATTTGTGGACGGATTTTTCCCTCCGGCATCTCCCTCAAAGCAAGGAGCGGAAAAAATTACTGGAATTGGCTTGTGGGACAGGGATCCAGTCTGTCCGCTTTTCCCAAGCTGGTTTTGATGTGACAGGATTAGACCTGAGTGCGGACATGCTGAAAATTGCTGAAAAAAGAGCTGCTTCAGCCAAGCAGAAGATTGATTTTATCGAGGGGAATATGTTGGATCTCTCGCAAGCAGGCACTTATGATTTCGTGACCTGCTACTCGGATTCTATCTGCTATATGCAGGACGAGGTGGAAGTAGGAGATGTCTTTAAAGAAGTGTATAATGCCCTCAATGAGGACGGAGTCTTTATCTTTGATGTCCATTCGACCTATCAAACGGATGAGGTGTTCCCAGGCTACTCTTACCACGAAAATGCAGAAGACTTTGCCATGCTCTGGGATACCTATGAGGATGCAGCCCCTCACTCGATCGTCCATGAGCTGACCTTCTTTGT
>CAUCUH010000170.1:0-2525 GCA_958445905.1 uncultured Streptococcus sp. | reverse complement strand
GCCATTAGTGAATTGAGGATTAACAGAGGAATTGATAAGAATCGTTTGCTTGAATCCAGTAGCCAAAAAAGAAACAAATGAAACGGTTGATCCAAAGGATCAGCGTGAAATTTATTTGGCTGGTGGTTGCTTCTGGGGCGTAGAGGAATATTTCTCCCGTGTTCCAGGTGTGATTGATGCCGTATCAGGATATGCCAACGGAAAGGGAGAAACGACCAAGTATGAATTGGTCCCTCAAACAGGCCATGCTGAAACAGTTCACATCACCTACAATGTCAAGAAGGTATCTCTGAAAGAATTGCTCCTGCATTATTTCCGGATTATCGACCCAACGTCGAAGAATCGTCAAGGAAATGATCAAGGAACACAATACCGAACAGGTGTCTATTATGTCTCTCAAGAGGACCTTCCAACCATTAACCAAGTCTTTGAAGAGGTGGCAAAAAAATACGACAAACCGTTAGCGGTGGAAAAAGAGCCACTGACTAATTTCATCAAGGCTGAGGACTACCACCAGGATTATCTAAAGAAACATCCGAATGGGTATTGCCATATCGATGTCAATCAGGCTTCTTATCCTGTTATTGATGCTAGTCGCTACTCCAAGCCAAGCGATGAGGAGATCAAAAAGAAGTTATCTCCTGAAGAGTATGCGGTGACACAAAAAAATGATACCGAACGGGCCTTCTCCAATCGTTACTGGGATCAGTTTGATGCCGGTATTTATGTAGATGTCGTGACCGGTGAGCCGCTCTTTTCCTCTAAGGATAAATTTGATTCTGGTTGTGGTTGGCCAAGTTTCAGTCGTCCTGTTAGTCCTGATGTGGCAATCTATAAGGAGGATAAGAGTTTCAATATGACTCGGACAGAAGTTCGGAGCCGTGTGGGAAATTCCCATCTGGGCCATGTTTTTACCGATGGTCCCAAGGAAAAAGGCGGCCTTCGTTACTGCATCAATAGCTTGTCAATCAAATTCATCCCTAAAGCAGAAATGAAAGAAAAGGGCTACGGTTATTTATTGGACTATGTCTGAGACATTTGGAACCACAATTTGCTATAATAAGCATAGCAAAGACAAGTAGGTGAAAGACATGTATGCGATCATGATTGTGGAAGATGAAGAGCTTATCCGGCAGGGACTGACTTCCTTAGTGGATTATGAACAGTTTGGAATGACCGTCATCAACCAGGCTAAAAATGGGCGTGAGGCTTGGGAGAAGTTTCAAGAGCAACCAGCCGATATCCTTCTAACCGACATCAATATGCCACAAATGAATTGCTTGGATCTAGCCCATCTCGTCAAAGAGCAGTCTCCGTCTTGTCATATCATTTTTTTGACAGGTTATGATGACTTTGAGTTTGCGAGGAAAGCCATCAAGTTAGGTGCAGATGATTATTTGCTGAAGCCTTTTTCAAAAGATGATATTGAAGAGATGTTAGCAAAGGTGAAGGGAAAACTTGATCAAGAGCGTAAGAAAGCGCAAGTCGAAGATTTGGTCAGTCATGGTTATTCGACAGACTTGGAAGAAGCCATTCATGCTCGTTTAGCAGACTCTCAGTTAACTCTAAAGGATCTGGCCTATCAACTTGGTTTCAGTGCCTCTTATCTAAGCGTATTGATCAAGAAAAAATTGGGACTCCCCTTCCAAGACTACCTCATTCAAGAGCGAATGAAGAAGGCTCAACTCTTACTTCTCACGACAGATCTAAAGATTTATGAGATCGCCGATCAGGTTGGTTTTGAAGATATGAACTATTTTTCTCAACGCTTTAAGCAGGTTGTTGGGGTGACACCAAGGCAGTACAAAAAAGGAGAGCATGAATG
The DNA here is from genome assembly GCA_958445905.1 of uncultured Streptococcus sp. Classification (GTDB taxonomy): domain Bacteria; phylum Bacillota; class Bacilli; order Lactobacillales; family Streptococcaceae; genus Streptococcus. The sequence continues at coordinate 700 of CAUCUH010000170.1, read as the reverse complement.
AAACGATATCCCTTGCTGATTCAGCTGGTCCTCTACTTTTTTCTCTTCATTCTCCTACTTTTTGGTCTTATTGGTGGCCTCTATTATCAAACGAGTTCAGGGACGATCCGTCAGCTAACGGAGCGGACGACAAGAAATAGTATCGATCAAAGCAGTCAGTTTATCACCTCCTATCTAAAAAAATTAAAGCAGACCACAACGGTTCTTAGCAAGGAACAGGCTGTTCGCCAATTTGCCCAAGACAAGAGTACGAATCAAGAAACGGTTCAACACCTGATGCGAACGATGATTGAAACGGATCCGGACCTGGTCTCAGCGGTCTTGGTGACCAAGGATGGACGTCTGGTAGCGACAGATACAAAAATCAGCATGCAGACTTCCTCAGATATGATGAATGAAAGTTGGTATCAAGAGGCGATTAAGGAAAGAGCCATGCCAGTTTTGACGCCAGCTCGAAAGGAATCCTTGACTTCGGAAAAAGAAAAATGGGTGGTTTCTATTACCCAAGAAGTGGTCGATCAGACTGGCCAAAATCTCGGAGTAGTACGCTTGGATATTGGCTACGATAGCCTTCAGGCTTACTTGGATCACCTTCAACTAGGGAAACAAGGCTTTAGTTTTATCATTAATCAAAAGCATGAGTTTGTCTACCATCCTAAAAAGGCGGTCTATTCCTCCAGCCAAGAAATGCAGGCCATGC
>CAUCUH010000169.1:0-2535 GCA_958445905.1 uncultured Streptococcus sp. | reverse complement strand
TTGTTTCTAGCACTCGGAATTATTGAGACCTTAGGCTCAATAATTAGTCATGGAACTTCGCAGAAGTTCGCTGACGTCCGTACTCACCTTAGGAAGGTTTTTAATAAGTCTTTATCTTCAATCTAAGCATTTTCAGATTTGAAAATGCTTTTTTCGTCAAAAAAAGCATCTAGCAAAATTGCTAGATGTTTCAAAAACCACTATTTTTTTAAACGTTTAGAACCTTATCCAAGAATTCTTTCAAACGTGGGTGTTGTGGGTTGTCGAAGATTTGGTCTGGTTTGCCATCTTCGAGGAATTCACCGTCTGCGGTAAAGATGACGCGGTTGGCTACTTGGCGGGCAAATCCCATCTCGTGGGTAACGATGATCATGGTCATGCCTTGCTCTGCCAATTCTTTCATAACGTTCAATACATCTCCAACCATCTCAGGGTCAAGGGCAGAAGTAGGTTCGTCAAAGAGCATAATATCTGGATTCATGGCAAGTCCACGTGCGATAGCCACACGTTGTTTTTGACCACCGGAAAGGCTGTTTGGATTGGCATCGGCTTTATCTGCGAGTCCAACTTTTTCCAACAATTCCATCCCAACTTTTTGAGCTTCTTCACGGGTCATCAGTTTGTGCTCTACTGGCGCAAACATAATGTTTTCAAGGACGCTCATGTGAGGGAAAAGGTTGAAGTGTTGGAAAACCATTCCGATATTTTCACGGACTAGATCAACATTGGTTTTTGGATCGGTTAGATCATATCCATTTACGGTAATTTGACCTTTTGTCACTTCTTCGAGGAGATTGAGACTACGAAGGAAGGTCGATTTACCTGAACCGGATGGTCCGATAATACAAACCACGTCCCCTTCATAGAATTTTGTTGAAATTCCTTTTAGGACCTCATTTTCACCGTAGTATTTATGGAGGTCATGGACATCAATTTTTAATTTAGCCATTAGTTAGCCCTCTTTTCTAATTTTTTTGCAAATCGTGTTAGCAAGGTGATAATCACGAGGTAGAAGACGGCAAGGATGGCATACATCTTGAAACTTTGGTAGTTTCGAGCGATGATGATCTTACCAGTCTGGAAGAGCTCGACTAAACCGATCGCTGACACGATGGTCGTATCTTTTAGTGCAATGACAAATTGGTTGACAAAGTTTGGAAGCATCAGTTTCGTCGCTTGAGGCAAGATGATCTTGCGCATGGTTTTACCATAAGAGATTCCAAGGCTTCGGCTGGCTTCCATCTGTCCAATCGGTACAGCTTGAATCCCACCACGGACAATTTCTGCGATATAAGCAGCAGCATTGAGGGAGAGGGCAATGGTACCTGCGACAAAGTCATTGATTGGGGATTGATGACCTGTGATAGATTCGATCAAGTTTGGAATTCCCCAGAAGATGAAGGCAGCAAGGATCATAAGTGGGATTCCACGAATGACATCGACAAAGATTTCTGCTGTCCAGCGGAGCCACTTATAAGGGCTAACGCTAAACATTCCAAAGATAACACCGATCACCATAGCGATGGCAAAGGAGAGAAGAGCAAGGGCAAGAGTAACACCCAAACCACTTAACAATTGTTTGTAATTGTTTTGAAGCAAGCCCCAGATCGTTGTTTCATCTGCTGTTGTACTTGAAGTACTTGACTTGCTATCTGCTTTAAGGTATTTATCGAGAATTTTTTGGTATTGACCACTTTTCTTCAAGTTTGCAAGACCGTTATTGAACATTTCGATCAATTCAGGATTTTCACCCTTCTTAACGGCAAATGCTAGTTGACCACTTGGAGTTCCTTCGATAGGTGTTTTGAATTTACGTCCTTGTTTAATAGCGTATTTGATAACAGGTTCGTCATCCATGATCGCTGCGACAGAACCAGAATTCAAACTATCGTACATAGAAGCTCCGTCAGAGAACGTTTTGATCTTGTAACCATATTTCTTTTGGTTTTCTTCAAGGAAGTTTTGTGAGGAAGTACCGTTTTTAACACCGACTGTCTTTCCTTTTAGGTCATCATATGAATCAATCTTGCTGCTTTCTTGAACGGCTAGAATAGAATTGGCCGTGTAGTATGGTTCAGAAAAATCAAATGTTTCTTTCCGAGCATCTGTCACAGTCATCCCTGCGATCATTCCTTGCGCATGGCCGGATTGAACATCACTTACCGCAGCATCAAATCCAGGATTGTCAATCTCGATAGTAAATCCTTGGTCTTTGGCAATAGCCTTGATCAAGTCCATATCAATCCCTGTGTATTTATTTTTTCCATTTTGGAAGACAAATGGTGCAAAAGATGAGTCACTTGAAATGCTATATTTTGATTTTTTAGGAGTTGCTTTTTGACCAGTAGGAGTAGTTGTTTCTGGAACGGCACTGTTACTTGATGATTGGCTTTCACCAGTCCATTTCTTGATGATCTTATCAAGTGTTCCATCAGCTTTCATTTGAGCGAGAGCCTTGTTAAATTCAGTGATCAACTTTTCATGATTGCCACCTTTTTTAACACCAAAGGCAAAGCCACCGACTGCTTCTCCGTC
>CAUCUH010000168.1:0-2546 GCA_958445905.1 uncultured Streptococcus sp. | reverse complement strand
CCACTGCGTCTTGCTCGACAATCCAAAAATAATTGAGAGGCTAGGACTTTTGTCCTAGCCTCTTTGCTCTTGTTTCTTAATAAAGATCTAAATAGTTGTCTACTTCCCATTGAGATACGAAGGTCGCATAGCTTGCCCATTCGATTCGTTTGGCTTCAAGGAAGCTGGTGTAAATATGTTCACCCAAGGCAGCTTTCACCACTTCGTCTTCTGTCAAGGCTTTCAAGGCATTGTGAAGGGTAGAAGGGAGATCTGTGATTCCAGCTGCTCTACGTTCTTCCGGTGTCATCACATAGATATTTTCTTCGATCGGAGCAGGTGCTTCGATTTTATTTTCAATCCCGTGAAGGCCGACTTCAAGCAAGACTGCCAAGGCTACATAAGGGTTGGCCATTGGGTCTACGGAGCGCAATTCCAAACGAGTTCCCATCCCACGTGATGCTGGTACACGTACCAATGGGGAACGGTTGCGACCTGCCCAAGCGATATAAACGGGTGCTTCATATCCAGGAACCAAACGTTTATAAGAGTTGACGGTTGGATTGGTCACAGCTGTAAAATTGTAGGCATGCTTGATCAAACCACCCAAGAAGTGATAAGCAGTTTCTGACAATTGCATTCCACGTGGATCTTCTGGATCAAAGAAGGCATTGTTGCCATCTTGGTCAAAGAGAGACATATTACAGTGCATACCTGATCCGGCAATTCCAAATTTTGGTTTGGCCATAAAGGTTGCATACAAGCCGTGTTTACGAGCGATAGTTTTCACAACGAGTTTAAAGATTTGGATCTTGTCACAAGCGCGGAGCACTTCGTCATACTTAAAGTCGATTTCATGCTGACCAACGGCTACTTCGTGGTGACTAGCTTCTACTTCAAAGCCCATCTTGGTCAAGACATTTACGATTTCACGACGAGTATTGTCTGCAAGGTCTGTTGGAGCCAAGTCAAAATAGCCACCTTTGTCGTTTACTTCAAGAGTTGGATCTCCATTTTCGTCCAACTTAAAGAGGAAGAATTCTGGTTCTGGTCCAAGGTTAAAGGATTTGAATCCAAGCTCTTCCATATGACGAAGGGCACGTTTCAAGTTGCCACGTGGGTCTCCTGCAAATGGTTCTCCTTCTGTCGTATAGACATCACAGATCAAGCCAGCTACGCTACCATTTTCATCTCCCCAAGGGAAGACTGTCCATGTATCCAAATCTGGGTAAAGATACATATCTGACTCATTGATACGGACAAATCCTTCGATAGAAGAACCATCAAACATGGCTTTGTTTGAAAGAACCTTGTCCAGTTGCTCATCGGTAGCTGGAATTTCGACGTTCTTCATGGTTCCCAAAATATCAGAGAACATCAAGCGAATAAAAGTAACATTTTTTTCTTTTACTTCACGGCGAATATCTGCAGCAGTAATTGACATTTTTGTCTCCTTAAAATAGATTACAAGCTTATGAAATGATCAACGAAATTGACCATATGGCGATGGGGAAGATGTGAAGCGACTTTGCTGAAGAATGTCACGATGAAGAGCCTTACGGATCTCTTCTTGACTGACAACCTTGGTTTGCTCTTGCTCTTTTTCCGCATATTTCTTCTTAATATCCGCAATATTGAAGCCATCTGAGATATAATCTTTGATCTCAAGCAGGCGGTCCATATCGTCCAACGAATACATGCGGCGATTGCCTTCTGTCCGATCAGGAGAAATCAATCCCTGATCTTCATAATAACGAATCTGGCGAGCTGTCAAGTCGGTCAGCTTCATAACACTTCCAATCGGAAAGACTGCCAGCGAGCGTCGTAATTCCTTTTCCTTCATACCATTCCTCTTTCTATTCTATTATATCGAAAAAAAAATCTATGTCAAGATTAAATGTTATAAAATCTTACATAGGTTTTTTGTGTTTCTTGAGAAAATCGCGAATGCGATCCACATCCGAATTGACCAAAATCGCAACGAAAACGCCAATAAAGGTCTCAAATATTCGGGCAAAAACATACAAGAAGGTTTCTCCGTTAGGAATCGAGAGGGTAATGATCAGCATTGCCGAAACTCCTCCGATAATTCCTGCTTTGTTATTCATAGCGACATTTGTCATAATGGTTAACATGGTCGCAATGGGTACAAAAATCAGAGTCACCCAGTATGCCCCATGAAAGAGCGTTTTTAAAAGGAAGAACAATACAGCATAAAAACCTCCGATACTGTTGCCCATGACACGCGAAGCCCCGAAGTGGACACTCTTATCAAAGTCTTCCCTCAAACTAAAAACAGCTGTCAAAGTCCCGATCTGAAGGCCTCGCCAACCAAATATTCCAAAAATAAGTAGCACAATAAAAACGGCAATCCCTGTTTTAAAGGTTCTCATTCCCAAACGGAATTTGGACCAATCAAATTTGTGTCGTTTAAAGTAATCCATGGTCACCTATCTTTCTATTTCTATTATTCTACCATATTTTCAGAAAGGAGAGAACAGTTATCAATAGAAAGAAAAAAGAGAGTGGGACAGAAATCGGTAATTCGTTAGAATTCGATTTCGTCG
>CAUCUH010000167.1:0-2612 GCA_958445905.1 uncultured Streptococcus sp. | reverse complement strand
TTTTCAAAGGTCTTTGTCGCTCTCGCGCGACAACTATATTAGTATATCATGACCTTCTCTTACTGTCAATACTTTTTCTCAAAAAATTTTATTTTTTTGAAAGTTTTTTTAAATAAAGAAAATAGAGAGGGAATCCTCTCTATTTATATTCTTGTCTGTATTTGTTTTCTTCAGCTTTGTTAGCCCATACATAATGACCTGGTTTAATTTCAACCATTTGTGGTTTATCTTCAGAGTAATCATGTTGTTCTGGATCGTAGATTTTTAGAACTTTTTTACGTTCTAGAATTGGATCTGGAATTGGGACCGCTGAAAGTAGGGATTGTGTGTACGGATGGATTGGGTGGTTAAATAGCTCTTCAGTTTCTGCCACTTCTACAATAACCCCTTTATAGATAACTGCAATACGGTCAGAAATGAAGCGCACAACTGACAAGTCATGGGCGATAAAGAGGTAGGTCAAGCCTAATTCTCTTTGGAATTTTTTCAACAGGTTCAAGACCTGCGCACGTACTGAAACGTCAAGGGCTGAGATTGGTTCATCCGCAATGACAAATTCTGGTTCCATGACAAGTGCACGGGCAATACCGATCCGTTGACGTTGACCACCTGAGAATTCGTGAGGATAACGTGTCAAATGTTCTGCTAGAAGCCCAACTTCATGCATAATATTTTTCACTTTTTCCTGACGTTCTTCTTCGCTGTTAAACAAATGGTGGTTGATCAAACCTTCAGAGATAATATAATCAACTGTTGCACGTTCATTCAAACTTGCTGCTGGGTCTTGGAAGATCATTTGAATTTTACGGATCAACTCTGATTTTTCACTATGAGAGTTTTTTCCGTTGATCTTGCGACCGTCATAAATAATTTCTCCAGCACTTGTATCATTCAGACCGATGATCGCACGTCCAATTGTTGTCTTCCCACTTCCTGATTCACCAACAAGAGAGAACGTTTCTCCCTTATTAATGAAGAAGTTGGCGTTCTTTACAGCAACGAATTTTTTACTTCCTTCACCGAAGGAAATTTCTAAATCTTTAATTTCAACTAATTTTTCAGTCATTTCCTTCCTCCTATTCTGTAATGTGAGTGAAGCCCATTTTTGAGCCAATCTTTTCGTGAAGGTTTTCGATTACTTCTGGTTTATGAACTGTCGGTGCATCTGGATGGAGCAACCATGTCTTAGCCCAGTGAGTATCGGTTACTTTGAAAGCAGGTGCCTCTTCTTCAAAATCAATCTGCATCGCATAGTCTGAACGAAGTGCGAAAGCATCTCCTTTAATCGGAGCATACAATGAAGGCGGAGTTCCTGGAATAGAGTATAGATCACCATCTGAGGTTGACAATTGAGGCAAGCTTGAAAGCAAGCTCCATGTGTATGGATGTTTTGGATCGTAGAAAATTTCTTCTACTTTACCAAACTCAACAATTTCTCCAGCATACATAACGGCTACTTTATCAGCAATACTTGCAACCACACCTAAGTCGTGGGTGATAAAGATAACTGTAAATTGGTATTCTTTTTGAAGGGATTTCAACAAATCAATGATTTGCGCTTGAATGGTTACGTCTAGGGCTGTTGTTGGTTCGTCACAGATTAAGATATCTGGACGGCAGGCCAAGGCGATGGCAATAACGATCCGTTGACGCATCCCACCTGAATATTGGAATGGATACTCATCAAAACGACGTTCCGCATCTGGAATTCCAACTTTCTCCATATAATCCAAAGCCATTTCTTTGGCTTCTTTAGCTGTTTTCCCTTGGTGTTTGATAATGACTTCTGTAATTTGTGATCCAATTGTGTTGATTGGGTCCAAACTTGTCATTGGGTCTTGGAAAATTGTAGCGATCTTAGATCCACGAATATTTTCCCAATCTTTATTCGATTTCAAATCTGTCAATTCTTGACCACGGTATTTAATCGAACCTTGGGCAATACGGCCATTATCTTCTAACATTCCGGTGAACGTTTTTGTCAAAACTGATTTCCCTGAACCTGACTCACCAACTAAGGCAAGAACTTCACCTTCTTCTAGCTCAAGCGATACGCCACGAATAGCTGTCAATACGCGATCGCGCACGTCAAATTCCACTACGATATCTTGAGCAGATAAAATAATATTGTTATTTGATGTCATATCTACTCCTCCTATCTATGTGTACGTGGGTCGCTGGCATCGGCCAAGTTTTGTCCGACGATAAAGAATGACAAGGATACTAAAATCAAAACAGTAAGCGGAATCCAGAATAGGTAGGCATTTGTAGTTACGTTTTGAGAATAGTCAGAAATCAAGCGTCCCAAACTTGGAACTGTGATTGGAAGACCAAGTCCGAAGAAGGAAAGGAAAGCTTCATAAGAAATAAAGCTTGGAAGTAACTGTGATGTTTGTGTCACGATAACAGATACCAATTGAGGCAAAATATTTTTCGTAACAATTTTCAAAGTTGGTGTTCCTAATGTTCGGCTGGCAAGGTTGTACTCCAAATCACGGTAACGCATGATTTGGACACGAATGGTATAGGCAATTCCGATCCATCCAGTTAAGGACATGGCAAGAATCAAGTTCCAGAAACCAGATCCCATTGAGTAAGTCAAGACGATAACG
>CAUCUH010000166.1:0-2616 GCA_958445905.1 uncultured Streptococcus sp. | reverse complement strand
ACCTAAGTAAACCATACGGTCATTGACGTGCGTCGTTTCGTGCGTGAAGGCAGAGACCCAAAAGTCACTGCTCATATCGGTCACCATGAAGAAGACAGAGTCATCTTTATATGGATTTCCGTAAATTCGCGCCACTGCTCCCATTCGCCAATCTGTCGCATGATAACGATCGGTTGGACCATACAATTCACGGATTGGAGCCACATCCTTGCCACTGTTGGTATGTCCATAACGGTCTGTACTAATGCCCTTGTAGTTTTGGTTATCAAGGACAGGGGTCGGCACCATATTGTTGCTCTTCAAGAGCTGATTGCGAACCTTATCCGTTGCTAGACGTGACCAGAAATCTAGGTAATTCTGTTGGCCTTTCGCTACCTTGTCAATTTCCTCTTTGAAGGCCGTTCGTTCCGCTTCCGTGTTCTTGCCATATTTCTCGAAGGAACTATAGGCCATAGTGTTGTAAGTTGAAATCAAGAACATATGAGCATCTTTTAAGTTCAAGAGTGGCAAGATCATTTTACCGTGAACATCATTGTTTAAGCCCTCATAGGCTCTGTGTTTAGCAGACGCGAATGCTGGATTGGTCGTCTCAGGCTCCACAATATAGACATTGTCTTTGGTTGCTTTGATGAACCAATCGTTCAAGTCTGTCTCTTTTGTAAAGAGCTCCATATTGTACTTCAAGAAGTCATTTAAGTTACCAGAAAGAGTCGATTTAGCCACAACTTCACGGAAGGCATCGTGGGTACGAGTCCCTTTGATGTAGTCTTCTTTTGAACCAATTTCAATCAAACGGTCTAAGACATCAACATTCTTCCCATAAAAATCTGGCTTGAACAACATGAGTTGCTTGATATTGAAGTTATCAAACTTAACTCCGTAGTAACGATTGAGGTAAGACAAACCAAGAAGAACAGCGGCCTTGTTGTCATCAACTTTCTTGATAAGGGCCCGTTTGGCAGCCTCATCTGTGTTCAATTGATGGTCTTGGTTTTCAACCAACTGTTTGACAAAGTGAGTCAAATTATCCTTGACTGCTTGGAAGCTTTCTTCAAGGTAAAGGTTCTTAATAGCATTGACCTTGTTAGGACCTGTTCTACCAAGATGGGTGTAGATTGGATCTGATTGCAATTCTACTGGACTTAGTTTCCCTACGATAGCACTGATGAGATCGCTCCGGTCTTTGTCCACCATATTTGGCGTGTAGACCACTTCACCGAGCTCCGCCACACTGTACTCTTTGACTTGTTTAACTTTAGACTCTTTCGGTGAAATGCTAAAGATATCTTTTGTCTTATCGGCATAATGGATCAGGATGTGATCAGCATCAGCTAGTTCAGTAACAAAATCATTGCCATTCATAGCGGTCACAGACAAGACTTCCTTGGTCAAGAGAGGACTCGTTGCAGCCAGTTTATTCCCTTGGTCGACAATCCATTCTTTGTTGTAGAAAGGTTGCAATTTAGCGATATTGCGGTAAGCTAGCTCACGAGTCGCATCGTAACCAGTGATGGCCTTGTATTGATCGTCTTTGCTAACAAGGTGATTGAGCGTATCTTCAACAGGTTTCGTGCTTTCAAATTTATCAGCAGTAATCCCCATTGCTTCAATTTTCTGCTCAGCTTCTGCAAGGGAAATGCTAGGGATTTTACGAGAGTTGTTATAGGTTTTCTTCCCTTCACTCACGCCCTCTACACTGTAGTTGCGCTTGGTTCTTGAATAGGTAAAGTAATCATCCGCGTCAATATCCGAGTGTCCGAAGACCATTTCACCAGTTTTGACTTTCATCATGGTGATGTTATCTTCATTAGCCCCCAAGGCCCAGTTAGTCCCGAGTAAGCCACCCGATTGGACCGCTTCTTTCAGTTCAATCGAACCTTTAGCAACTGAATTTCTGAGAACCCCTTCTTTACCTACTGTGTGGTTATTTCCACCATTTTGAGAGGAATAAACGAGACCTGCAGCTTTGGCTTTGTTCCCAGTGATTTCAGCATCAACGTAAGCTTTTTCTACGATACCTTTCCAGTTCTCGCCAACAACACCCGCTAGATAGCCACCTTTGTTACCAGTAGCGTGCAGTTTCCCGATAAAGGCAACGTTGCTGACCTTCCCGCTACCATCAATTTTATTGACAATTCCTGCTACGTCATTGTTCCCGACAACACTTCCTATTACTTTAACGTTCTCAACAGTTGCATTGTTTTTGATGACACCTGAGATTGGGGCTACTCGATCTGTCCCAGGTAGGTCAATATTGACATTTTCAAGCAAGAGATTCTTAACCGAGCCACCTTCGATGTTCCCAAACAGTGGTCGCGTGATATTATGGATGGCAAATGTATTCCCATCCGTACTTTCCAAAATTCCCTTGAAGGCATTGGTCACATAGGATTTCCCTGCTGGCTGGACATTAGCCGCATTCATATTGCTACCCAGTTTAAAGGTGCCAGACGGATTGGCTTGCATGGCTTTTACAAGTTCGTTGAAATTGTAGTAGACATCACCTTCATGTACTTTGGGTCTCGCAATATAGTGGACATAGTCCTCACTGAACTGGTTGTCCGCAGTCCGTTGGATGAGATCAGGAGCTTTGGCTGTTACTTTGTAGAGGGTTGC
>CAUCUH010000165.1:0-2725 GCA_958445905.1 uncultured Streptococcus sp. | reverse complement strand
AGGTGGGACGACGAAATCGAATTCTAACGAATGACCAATTTCTGTCCCACTCTCTTTTCTATTTATTCTGCTAAGAGCACTTCTTTGATGGTTTGTTTTTGGAGTTTTCTGTTGGATAGATAAAACAGGCTTTCATAAACCACCACAAAACCTAGCAAGGTCCAAAAGCAAACGTTCCAGTCAAAGTTGTGCTCAATCTTTTCAGGTACCGTGTCTTTGATCACACCAATCAAGATTTCCATGATGCCATATTGATAAGCCGTTCCAAGAATGAATCCTAGATAGGCCCAGAAACGATAAGGAGCGAGAATATGACTTTGGCATTCACGATCGGTGTAGCCAAAAGCCTTCATAAGAGCCAAGGTTTCGCGACTTTCTGAGACCACAATCCCCAATGATAAAAAGAGGATCGAGAAAGAAAGGATCAAACCAATCATAATCATCATCGTTTGGATGATGTCATCTGTGTAGTCCCTTAGGCCAAAAGACAATTGAACCATTGCCGCGAAACACATGGAGCCAAAGACCACAAAAAACAGGATCGATTTTCTCCCCCAAATCAGCGACGAAGACAGCTCTTTTAGGAAGGTCTTCTCTTTCTTAGGAGCCCTCTTTCTCCTTTTGACCTTGATTGGACTTGGGGATTTTTTCAATAAGCGAAGGGCCGGCGTTTGTAATTGTCTTCTAGCATAGCCAATCGCGAGAAGCATAAAGAAGCTCGTTGGCAGGATCACCAAGGCAAGCAAGAGCTGCCAGTGAAAATGAATGGTGATTTCTGGCAGGATCCCCTTCTCATTACGAAAGTCGTAAAAATGTCCCATCATGAGAAATGAAGCGAAATAGCCAAGAAGCGCTCCAGCCCCAAAACTGAGTCCAAAGGCCCAAAATCGTTTCGCCAACTGGCCATTACTGTAGCCCAAAGCCTTTAAAATCCCTAATTGTTCCTTGTGGTCATCGACAAATTGTTTGATATAAAAACACATGAGGAGGACCGACGTCAAGGACAAGACGACTCCACTGACCATAGCCACCATCCAGGAAAGCGAAACCTGGGCATCATAGTAGGTCTGAATCATGGGATTGGTTTTCGAAATCTCCAACTGCTCGATATCCAGGTAAAAATTCAAGAAGAGATTGGCCACAAAAACCGCACAAGCCCCAATGATACTGACGACAACTAATTTTCGAATATCTTTTACTGAAAACATGGCTTACCATCCAATTTCATAGGCAGTCTGAGGCTGATCATTGGTCACAACTTGGGTAATCTTGCCACTATTGACACGAATGATGGTTCTGGCCATATCCGCAATATTTTGGTTGTGTGTAACCATGATGAGGGTAAAACCAAGATTTTCCTTTAACTTCCAGATATAGTCGAGAATCTTGCGCCCTGTTTCTTCATCGAGGGCCCCCGTCGGCTCATCTAAGAAAAGAATCTCTGGCTTTTTGGCCAAGGCCCGAGCAATGGAGACTCTCTGCTGTTCCCCACCAGACAATTCACTCGGATACTTGTCCAGCTTATCGCCAAGACCCAAATCCTCGATGATCTGCAAAAAATCATGATTGTTTGCCAGGTCAGCTCCCATCTTTACATTTTGTCTAACCGTTAGATTAGGCAATAAATAATACTGCTGGAAAATAAAGGCTATCTTCTCACGTCTAAAGGCTGTCAATTGCGCATCCGTGAGTTGCGATAAATCCTGTCCTTGAATGAGGATATGCCCCTCATCTACCTTTTCTAATCCTGATAATACGTTTAAGAGGGTTGATTTCCCTGATCCAGAAGGGCCTAGGATCACCACATCATCCTGGTCTTGAATCTGCAAATCAATCCCTTTTAAAACCTTGGTTTGGCCGTAGCCTTTGTAAACATTTTCTAGTTGAATCATTTCTTTCCTACCATTTCTTTGATGAGAGATTGACAAACTTCTGTCAATAAACCAATCACTTCTTCCATGCCGAACTGATAAATACCAGAAGCAACCATAGAGGCCATCCCGTGTGAGTAGATGAATAGATGCTGGTACAAGCGACTAGCCTCCTCTAACGTCAACGGATAGTCTGCGACAATCGATTCCAGAACCAATTGGTAGCTATGATCCTTCATGGGAAGAAAATCTTGAAAGCGACGAATCGGATCATTGCTAGGATTTTGGAAAAGCAACTGAAAGAGTTGGGGCTCTTTTGAGGCGAACAGGATATAAGCAACCCCGACAGATCGAAAAGGCTTCTCATCTTCTAAAGCCTTTCGTATATACTCCACCACTACCATTTCCGCAGCAACAATAACTTCTGCTTGTAACTCAGACATATTAGCAAATTGCCCAAAAATGACTCTTGGTGTGGCTCCCAGTTTCTCTGCTAATGCCCTAGCTGTCAAACTAGCCATGCCCTGCTCTCTCACCAATTGTAAAGCCGTCCCAATCATAGTCTCTTTACTAAATTTAACCTTTGGTGGCATAAAACTCCTTTCGCGCAACAATTGTTACGCAACATACGTTGCATAAAGAATACCATAACAAAGAAAGAATTGTCAAGAAAAATCCGTAAAGCATAAAACAAAAAAACCAGCCCACTGATAGAAGTGAAGTCTGGTCTACTAATAAATATTCTATGGCAAATCATTTCCTGCAGCCAGGTAGATTTGGTACCATTCCTTACGGGTCAGGGTCACTGTTGCTGCTTTCCCCGCTTCAAGGACATGCTGGGGATTAGTCGTTCC
>CAUCUH010000164.1:0-2778 GCA_958445905.1 uncultured Streptococcus sp. | reverse complement strand
ATATGCCCATGCAATATGTGATAGTATTGATAAATATGGATATGATGTCGTTGTAGACGTAGTAGTCGTAGTTGTTGTAGTCGTTGTCGTCGTTGTAGTCGTTGTTTCTTCCTTCGGATTCACAATCGTTTTCGTTACTGAATGATCAGCACCAAAATCTTCAACATTAACTACAGTATCAGCTTCTTTAATGATATGACCTGAAGGGGCTTCAATTTCAGTTAAGATATATTTATCTTTTAACAGTTTACCAACGGCAATATTACCATTTTCGTCTGATTCAAACTCACCGATAACTTGATTATTAGCTTGACGAACAACTCTAAACTTAGCACCTTTAAGTGGTTGGTTAGCATCATCGACTTTATGAATATTGATTGAGTAAACATAACCAACACCAGCACCACCAGCAATTTGAACGGCAGCAGCATTCGTTACATTTTTGGTTTCAATACCTAGACCTTTGAGAGTTGCTTCATTTTTCAAGACCTCTCCGTCGGCAGGGTCATAATTTAAACGAACTTTATAATCAATACGATATTGGTCATTTTCAGTAACATCACCTAAATCGATAACAAATGATCGACCATCTTCGCTAATGGTAATCTTATGTTGGTCTGTTACATCAACTCTATCAGAGAATACCCATTCGCCAGTATCATAAGAGAATTTACCTTTAATAATTTTAATGCTATCTTTTTCGTAAGAAGCATTCGTAAATTGCAAGTGATCTTCGATTGTAACATTCTTAATATTTTGTTTTGTACGATTGACAGAAATCGTGTATTGGATTTCCTTTTTGTCCCCTTCGTTTACCCAACTAGTCTTTGATAGAAGAAAAGGATTTCCGTCGCCGACACCAGTAAATGAAACTTTACCAGCAATTTTTGTCTCCCTATTAATGGTGATTTCTATTGGAACCTCACCTTTTTGTGGGTGTTTTTTGAAATCGATACGAGCGTAAAAGAAGAATGATCCGCTTGTATCTGAATGTTTTTCAACATAATCTGTATAGGTAATTGTAATGGATTTATTATCTGGGTTTACTTTAGCATCTGCTATAACTTCCTTCGTATTTATATCAAGAATTTGAAACGAACTTGAAGTAATCATCAAAGCATCTGGAACTGTAACTACAGTTGAATCCCCTGCTTTAACATTCTTTCCAGACAAATCGTAATCAGCGTTAATTCGGAAGGTTGCCCACTGTTTCAAGTCCCAGTCGAGAACTCCGCCTTCATTATTTGATACTTTAACATTTTGGATTGTATCCACAAATTTCCCTGATACTGAAACCTCAGGAGTTTCTGCTGAAATCCGATTCCATCCTAAAGCGAAAAGTGTCGCCACTAAACAAAGGACAAATGAGAAAATTTTGATATTCCTATTCTTCATCTTATCTTCCCTTTTCATAAAAAAATTAGTGCCTAATCATCAATCTCTGGTTACTTTTAACGATATGGACCTTTCAAATCCTATCTGTTGGTAATTAGAATTGAGTGCTGAGACACGACCTCCATTAAATAATTTTATAGGGTAAAATATTTTACTTTTAAAATTATTCCCTACACAGGGAATTATAGCAAAAATAATAATTAGCTTCAAGCTAAAATTGGTAAAATTAGGCAGGAATTAGGGGCTTTTAAGCCATTTCCTTAAATTTCGTTTTCTTTCAGAAAACAACCATGAAAGTACCATACAATTTACAAATAATGAAGCTGAAAAAGGAGGTTTTTACTCAAAAAATACGAATAGTAGTATAGGGGAGACGCTAGGGCAAAGTGATGGTATAATAGAAGAGATGGAAACTATTTAGATAAAAGAGGAATTATGATGACAAAAATTCGCGGATTTGAGCTTGTATCAAGCTATACCAATCAGGACTTGCTACCAAAACGGGAGACAGCTCATGCGGCTGGTTACGACTTAAAGGTGGCAGAACGCACGGTGATTGCTCCTGGGGAAATCGTCCTCGTCCCAACTGGGGTCAAGGCCTATATGCAAGTGGGTGAGGTGCTCTATCTCTATGACCGTTCCTCTAACCCTCGTAAAAAAGGTCTGGTCTTGATTAACTCAGTTGGTGTTATTGATGGTGACTACTATGGCAATCCAGGAAATGAAGGCCATATCTTTGCTCAGATGAAAAACATCACGGACCAAGAAGTCGTCCTTGAAGTCGGGGAACGTGTGGTTCAGGCTGTCTTTGCTCCTTTCTTAATTGCAGATGGAGATGAGGCGGATGGCGTGCGGACTGGTGGATTTGGGTCGACAGGGCACTAAGATGAAGATTATCTTTGTCCGTCATGGGGAGCCAGATTATCGTGTGTTAGAGGAGCGTGCTTATTCCGGATTTGGAATGGATCTAGCTCCCTTATCTGAGAAGGGAAGAAAACAGGCTCAGGACTTTTGCCAAAACCCCTTGTTCCAATCAGCTGATCTGCTAGTAGCTTCAGCAGTAACGCGATCTTTAGAAACAGCTTCTTATCTGGCTTGTGCTACGGGCCTACCTTTGAGGGTAGAACCCTTATTGCACGAATGGCAGGTATACGAAAGTGGTATAGAGAATTTTGAAACAGCTCGGACTCTGTTTCTAGAAAATAATGGGAAGCTCCTTCCGGATAGCCCAATTCAATATGAAACCGCTGAGGATATGAGAGCTCGCTTTATTGAAAGTTTGGCCAAGTACCGAGACTATCAAAAGCTTGTAGTGGTTACCCATCGTATGCTCATGCGCCAGTTTGTACCGAATGAAACCATTGATTTTTGTCAAGCGATTGA
>CAUCUH010000163.1:0-2792 GCA_958445905.1 uncultured Streptococcus sp. | reverse complement strand
CCAGGGCTTGGACCAGCTTTTAGAAGAGAATGTGCCCCAAATCTTACGAGAGCGTTATCAACTCATGTCTCGTTCCCAAGCAGTGCAAGCTATGCATTTTCCTAAGGATCTGGCAGAGTACAAGCAAGCTCTTCGCCGGGTAAAATTTGAAGAGCTCCTCTTTTTCCAGCTGCAACTCCAAGTGTTAAAGGAAGAAAACCACGATGCCAGCCAAGGGATTTCCTTGGCCTGGGATCCAGAAAAATTAGCAGAACGAAAAAAACAGCTTCCTTTTGAGCTAACGCAAGCTCAAGAAAACAGCCTGAATGAAATCTTGACAGATATGGCCTCTCCTTATCATATGAACCGCCTCTTACAAGGGGATGTGGGAAGCGGGAAGACAGTCGTGGCCGGTCTTGCCATGTATGCAGCCTTAAGCGCTGGGAAGCAAGCAGCCTTGATGGTTCCAACGGAGATTTTGGCAGAGCAGCACAAGGAAAGCTTGCAAAATCTTTTTCCGGACTTACCAATTGCCCTTCTAACAGGAGGATTAAAGGCGGCTGAGAAACGAGAAGTCTTAGAAGAGATCGCATCAGGAACAGCTCAACTGATTGTGGGGACACATGCCTTGATTCAAGAGGGAGTTCACTACCAAGATCTAGGCTTGGTCATTATTGATGAGCAGCACCGTTTTGGGGTTTCCCAGCGCCGTATTCTTCGAGAAAAAGGACAAAATCCAGACGTCCTGATGATGACGGCTACCCCTATTCCCCGGACCTTGGCTATTACAGCCTTTGGAGATATGGATGTGTCCATCATTGACCAGATGCCTGCGGGACGCAAGGAAATCATCACACGTTGGGTCAAGCATGAGCAGTTAGAAGTGGTCCTCGACTGGTTAGTCAAAGAACTTGGCAAAGGTTCTCAAGCCTACTTTATTTCTCCCTTGATTGAGGAGTCAGAGGCGCTAGATTTGAAAAACGCCCTTGCTCTCCAAGAAGAGTTAGAGGCCTTCTTTGGGCAGCGGGCACGTGTTTCTCTTCTTCATGGGAAGATGAAAAGTGAAGAAAAAGATGCCATCATGCAGGCCTTTAAAGAGCACCAAGTCGATGTTTTGGTGTCTACGACCGTTATTGAAGTAGGAGTCAACGTACCCAATGCAACCGTTATGGTCATTATGGATGCAGATCGGTTTGGTCTTAGCCAACTGCACCAGCTTCGAGGCCGGGTTGGGCGGGGAAATAAGCAATCCTATGCTATTCTAGTAGCCAATCCTAAGACAGATAGTGGCAAGCAGCGCATGAAAATCATGACAGAGACGACCAATGGCTTTGTGCTGGCGGAAGAAGATTTGAAAATGCGGGGTTCAGGTGAAATCTTTGGAACCCGTCAATCTGGGATTCCAGAATTTCAAGTGGCGGATTTGGTAGAAGATTATCCCATTCTGGAAGAAGCAAGGAAAGTTGCCAGCCAGATTGTAGCCACGCCAGATTGGCGTGAACACTCCGATTGGCATCTGCTCTCGCTTTACTTAGAAAAGAAAGAACATTTAGACTAGAGTATAAAAAGGGAGTAGAGTGGAATCCAAAGAATTTCCACTCTACTCCCTTTAAGATGGCATTTTACGCCCTTTGTATCTTGATGAAATGCGACAGGACGAAGGTGGATCGATACCATCCACCTGAGGAGTTAGTGAGTCGTGTCGGCAAGGCACCATAGTGCTTGTCGTTACACGAATTGAACACGCCCTATATGCTGTGTGAAAAAATGCCAACTATACGAGTACTAACTTCAAGACACAGTAGCTGATTGGACTCTTCTCTCGCTTTATGAGCTCGGAAGAATCCTAATCAGCCTTGTGGGGGTAGGACGACGAAGCGTCTGCCAAAGTATCGCTTCTGTCCTACTCCCTATTTTCACTTTGCATTTTACGGGCTTTGTATCTTAGTTTACCCTTCGATATAGTCTTTGAGTTCTTGTCCTTTTAGGCCGGCATTGAGGGCGATGAGGAGTTTGATGCGCGCTTTGGGGGCATTTAATTCTTTGATGAAAAAGACACCTGCTTGATGGAGTTGGACGCCTCCTCCTTCATATGCGTAGACAGGTTCAGCGATCCCGTTGAAGCAACGGGATACTAAAGCGATTGGAAGACCTGCATCCATGAATTCTTGGAGTTTATGTGCTGTTTCTTTAGGGATGTTTCCAGCTCCAAAGGCTTCGATAATGAGGCCGTCGAGCTTTGAAAGATCCAGCATGTCCAGCAGATCGGTTTTCATCCCTGCATAGGTAGCGATGATCGGAACGAACCCATCGATAGTATCGAGATCAAAGCGCACCCTTGGCTCGGCTGTTTTAAAGAAGAGGATCTCCTTTTTCATGACCAACCCCAGTGGGCCGTGGGTTGGAGTCTGGAAGGTACTAACATTGGTAGTGTGGGTTTTGGTGACGTACTTAGCCGCATGAATTTCATCGTTCATGACGACTAAGACGCCTTTATCGCGTGCTTTTGGATCGGCAGCCACTCGAAGGGCTGTCAGAAAATTATAGACGCCATCGCTTCCAAGTTCGTTGGAGCTTCGCATAGCTCCTGTAATGACCACAGCGATCTCTGGTAACTCCATGGTATCCAAGAAATAAGCCGTTTCTTCCAGCGTATCTGTCCCGTGGGTAATAACGATGCCATCATAGTTGTGAGCTTCCTCTTTGATTTTTTGATACAGGGCTAACATGTGACGAGGGGTCATTTGAGGACTTGGTAGATTGAAAATATCCTCTGAAACAACCTCTATCCCTTCGATTGGTGATGCAATTTG
>CAUCUH010000162.1:0-2890 GCA_958445905.1 uncultured Streptococcus sp. | reverse complement strand
TTTATTGCAGCCTTTGTTACCGTTAATGTTTACAAGGTCTGCGTGAAAAACAATGTGACGATTCGCATGCCAGACGAAGTTCCACCAAATATCTCTCAAGTATTTAAAGACTTGATTCCATTCACTGTATCAGTGGTTCTCCTTTATGGACTTGAATTGATTGTTAAGGGCGGTCTCGGTGTAACAGTAGCTGAATCTATCGGTACGCTTCTTGCTCCTCTCTTCTCAGCAGCAGATGGTTATGTTGGAATTACGATCATTTTCGGTGCTTTTGCATTCTTCTGGTTTATTGGTATTCACGGCCCATCTATCGTTGAGCCTGCGATTGCAGCGATCACTTATGCAAATGCCGAAGTAAACTTGAACTTGATTCAACAAGGAATGCACGCTGATAAGATCCTTACTTCAGGTACTCAAATGTTTATCGTTACTATGGGTGGTACTGGTGCGACTCTTGTCGTTCCATTCATGTTCATGTGGTTAACGAAATCAAAACGTAACCGTGCAATTGGACGTGCATCTGTAGTTCCAACATTCTTTGGTGTTAACGAACCAATCTTGTTCGGTGCTCCATTGGTATTGAACCCAATCTTCTTCATTCCATTTATCTTTGCTCCAATTGCAAACGTATGGATCTTCAAATTCTTTGTTGATACCTTGGGAATGAACTCATTTACTTCTAACCTACCATGGACAACTCCTGGACCTCTGGGTATTGTTCTTGGTACGAACTTCCAAGTACTTTCATTCATCCTTGCTGCACTTCTTGTTGTAGTAGACGTGATCATTTACTACCCATTCGTTAAAGTTTACGATGAACAAATTCTTGAAGAAGAACGTTCAGGTAAATCAAACGATAGCTTGAAAGAAAAAGTTGCTGCAAACTTTAACACTGCAAAAGCAGATGCTATTCTTGAAAAAGCTGGTGTTGAAGGTGAACCAGTTCAAAACAATATCACAAAAGAAACAAACGTATTGGTTCTTTGTGCCGGTGGTGGAACTAGTGGACTTCTTGCCAATGCTTTGAATAAAGCTGCTGCAGAATACAATGTTCCTGTGAAGGCTGCTGCTGGTGGTTACGGTGCTCACCGTGAAATGTTGCCAGAATTTGACCTTGTTATCCTTGCTCCTCAAGTAGCTTCAAACTATGAAGATATGAAGGCTGAAACAGATAAACTTGGAATCAAATTGGCTAAGACTGAAGGAGCTCAATACATCAAGTTGACTCGTGATGGTAAAGGCGCTCTTGCATTCGTTCAAGAACAATTTCAATAATAAATACATTTACTGTTGATTAAAGTGAGATGGAGAAGGATTGCTCACTTACTCCTCTCCATCTTGCTTTATTTTTATTTTATGATTGAGAAGGGGAAACTTATGTCAAAAACATTACCTAAAGATTTTATTTTCGGTGGCGCAACAGCAGCTTACCAGGCAGAAGGTGCGACTCATACTGACGGAAAAGGACCAGTTGCATGGGATAAATATTTAGCAGACAACTATTGGTATACTGCTGAACCAGCGAGTGATTTCTACCATAAATATCCAGTAGACTTACAGTTGGCGGAAGAATATGGCGTAAACGGAATTCGTATTTCTATTGCTTGGTCACGTATTTTCCCAACTGGTTATGGTGAAGTCAATCCAAAAGGGGTAGAATTCTATCATAAGTTATTTGCAGAATGCCATAAACGTCATGTAGAACCATTCGTAACTCTCCATCACTTTGATACACCTGAGGTCCTTCATTCAAATGGAGATTTCTTGAATCGTGAAAATATCGAACACTTTGTAGACTATGCTGCTTTCTGTTTTGAAGAATTCCCAGAAGTCAACTACTGGACAACCTTCAATGAAATTGGCCCAATCGGTGATGGTCAATACTTAGTCGGTAAATTCCCACCAGGTATTCAATATGACCTTGCCAAAGTCTTCCAATCTCACCACAATATGATGGTTTCTCATGCACGTGCTGTGAAATTGTACAAAGACAAAGGCTACAAAGGTGAAATCGGGGTTGTTCACGCCCTTCCAACTAAGTATCCATTGGATCCTAAAAATCCTGCAGACGTACGTGCGGCTGAGTTGGAAGATATCATCCACAACAAATTTATCTTGGATGCGACTTACCTCGGACATTATTCAGATGCAACCATGGAAGGGGTAAACCACATTTTGTCTGTTAATGGTGGTAGTCTGGATCTTCGTGACGAAGACTTTGCAGCGCTTGAAGCAGCTAAAGATTTGAACGACTTCCTTGGAATTAACTATTACATGAGTGACTGGATGGAAGCCTTTGATGGTGAAACTGAAATCATCCACAATGGTAAAGGGGAGAAAGGAAGCTCTAAATACCAAATCAAAGGTGTTGGACGTCGTGTAGCTCCTGACTATGTACCTCGTACTTCCCCGGATCGTTGCATTTACCCTAAAGGTTTGTATGATCAAATCTTGCGCGTTAAGAAAGATTATCCAAACTACAAGAAGATCTACATCACTGAAAACGGACTTGGATACAAAGATGAATTTGTGGACAATACGGTTTACGATGATGGCCGGATTGATTATGTGAAACAACATTTGGAAGTCTTGTCGGATGCGATTGCCGATGGTGCAAACGTCAAGGGCTACTTCATTTGGTCCCTGATGGATGTCTTCTCATGGTCAAATGGTTATGAAAAACGTTACGGACTCTTCTATGTTGACTTTGAAACCCAAGAGCGCTATCCGAAGAAATCAGCTCATTGGTACAAGAAAGTAGCAGAAAGTCAAGTGATTGAATAAGTGTCAACTGGAACTGTTTTAGTTCCAGTTTTTTTATTTTCACTTGATGAAGGTCTCTTAAACCCATCTCTTCTTTCAGCCCCTAATTTATGGTATAATAGATCGA
>CAUCUH010000161.1:0-2914 GCA_958445905.1 uncultured Streptococcus sp. | reverse complement strand
GACGACGAAATCGAATTCTAACGAATTACCGATTTCTGTCCCACTCTCTTTTTTCGAGCCTCTTCTTGGGAAAAATGAAAGGGATTTCTTTTTTCCACTGAAATTCAGAAAAATCGTCGAGAAATCAAAAAAGCGCTTTTCAAGCACCTATTTTTTTTGTATAATAGAGTCAGATAGTTATATATAAAAAAAGAAGTGAACCACATGATTACATTATTTTTATCACCGAGTTGTACATCATGTCGAAAAGCTCGGGCTTGGTTAAAAAAGCACGATGTTCCATTTAAAGAACACAATATTATGACAAGTCCTTTGAGCAAACAGGAGTTGACAAGTATATTGGCCTTGACCGAAAACGGAACAGACGACATTATTTCAACTCGTTCAAAAATTTTTCAAAAATTGGATGTTGATGTTGAAGATTTATCCATCTCGGCCTTGATCCATCTGATTGAGGAAAATCCTAGTCTCTTGCGGAGACCGATTATTTTAGATAACAAACGCATGCAGATTGGCTTTAACGAAGATGAAATTCGGGCCTTCTTGCCACGGAGTTATCGCAAACAAGAGTTACGCTCTGCCACTCTAAGAGCAGAAATAAACTAAGAAGTATGTCGAATGCAAAAAAATTATAGTTACCCACTGGACTTATCGTGGAGCACTGAAGAGCTTGCTTCAGTGCTTTCTTTTTTCAATAAAGTTGAAGAAGCCTATGAAAGTAAGGTAGAGGCCAAAGAATACATGGAAGCCTACCGCGCTTTTAAGAAGGTCGTGCCTAGTATCGGAGAAGAAAAGCGTCTCGGACGGGAGTTTGAAGAAGTGAGCGGTTATTCTCTCTATCGTGCGACCCAGGCTGCAAAGCAAAAAGAGGAAGGATGGTTTTCTCTTGAAGAATAAATTAGAGTTTGCCAAACAAATCGTTTTAGAGGCTGGAGACTACTTGCGTCTTCATCTCCATGATGACTTGATGATCTCAAAAAAGACTGGGCCGACAGATTTAGTCACCCAGATGGACCAACAGGTTCAAAAGGATTTGGTTGAAAAAATCACACATCGCTACCCAGAAGATCGGATTTTTGCGGAGGAAGATGGCCTTCGCTCACCGATTTCAGAAGGATCCGTTTGGGTGATTGATCCTATTGATGGGACCAATAATTTTGTGACCCAAAAGGAAGATTTTGCGGTGATGGTGGCCTATTTTGAAGACGGAATTGGTCAGTTTGGCCTGATCTACGATGTGATGCGGGATCACCTTTTTTACGGGGGTGGAGAATTCCTTGTTTATCGCAATGAGGTTGAACTGACGCCCTTTGTGGACCAACCTCTGGAAAACCTTTTGATTGCTTCAAATGTCGGCATGCTTGAGAAAAATGACTGGGGCATGGCCGATCTTGGTATGGACTCTCTTGGCATTCGGGTCTACGGAAGTGCCGGTATTAGTTTTTCAAAAATTCTCTCAGGTGGGATTCTAGCTTATTTTAGCTATATCTGGCCTTGGGATTATGCCGCAGCTGCGATCATGGGGGAACAGTTGGGCTATACCGTTTTAAATCTAAATGGAGATAAACCTAATTACCAGTCAGTGGAACCCATTATGATGGTTCCAAAAGTGAAGTTAACAGAAATTCAAACCTATCTTAAGAAAGGGAGAAGTTAAATGAATTTTCCCAATGGTTTTAAAGAAAAATACCAGCATCTTCTAGGTGAGGATGCTGCTGCTTTTTTTGCGACCTTTGAGCAAGAAGCAGTATCGGCCTTTCGGACTAATCCTTTGAAAGAAACTCAAAAAGCATTTGATGATCCGATTCCCAATACCCCTTGGGGACATTATGGAAAGGTCTCAGGAAAATCCATCGAGCACGCAACGGGCTTGGTCTATTCGCAAGAGCCAGCAGCTCAGATAGTGGCCCAAGTCGCCCAGCCGAAGCCAGGAATGAAGGTCTTAGACTTGGCCGCAGCTCCTGGGGGAAAGACCACCCAACTCTTGTCTTATTTGGACAATCAGGGACTCTTGGTCTCCAATGAGATCCACAAGGGCCGCTCGAAAATTCTTGTAGAGAATGTCGAACGCTTTGGTGCGCGAAATGTGCTAGTAACCAATGAGTCTGCCGATCGTCTAGCAAAGGTTTTCTCAGGCTTTTTTGATCTGATTGTACTAGACGCCCCTTGTTCAGGTGAGGGGATGTTCCGCAAGCAACCAGATGCCATGGACTATTGGTCTGTCGATTACCCTCGAGAGTGCAGTCTCCTTCAAAGAGAGATTCTAGAGGATGCCCTCAAGATGTTGGTTCCAGGTGGTTCCTTGGTGTATTCAACCTGCACCTGGGCTCCTGAGGAAAATGAAGAGATCGTATCCTGGCTTGTGGAAAACTATAATCTGGAGCTGGAAACGATCGAGAAGATCAATGGTATGGCAGAAGGCATTGACTATCCAGAAACGGCGCGCATGTATCCTCATCTCTTTAAAGGGGAGGGACAATTTGTTGCTAAGTTCCGTTATCTAGGAGAGAATCGACCTGCCAAAATCCCTTCCAAAAAGGACCAATTATCTGCAGAACAAAAGAAATGGTGGCAGGAGTTTGCTAAGAAACACTTGAAGATCACTCTAGAAGGTGTCCTCGAAACCTTTGGGGACGAACTCTACTTGGTTCCACTTGGTTTACCAGATTTGCGTAAAGTAAAAATTGCCCGAAATGGCTTGCACCTAGGGACCTTCAAGAAAAATCGATTTGAACCTAGTTTTGCCCTTGGTCTAGCATTGAGACCGAGTGAAGTCAAAGAGACCGTTTCGATCACGTCTGAAGACTTTGTTCATTATGTTGCGGGAGAGACGGTTCAATTGAAGGAAACGCATCCAAATGGATGGTACCAGGTCCTGGTTGAAGGCAATGGTTTGGGCTTTGCCAAAGTGACC
>CAUCUH010000160.1:0-3021 GCA_958445905.1 uncultured Streptococcus sp. | reverse complement strand
TTGAGGAGTAGTGTTATTAGAACAAGCCTTTGATTTTGTCCAAGGCACCGCTGACCATTTCATTTCCAGAAACAAGCCCTTTTGCTTGTTCAAGGTAGTCACCGAGGTTGTCTTTGTTGTCATCAACAAATTTCTTTGCAGCGTCGAAATCTTTCTTTTCGATCATCTCTTTCACTTGGTTAAATAAGTCCAATGGATTCATGTTATGGCTCCTAAAATATAAGTTGTGAAGTCAGGCTCACGCCTTTTTCTCATCTATTTAATCATTTTTTTAGAGGTTTGACAACTAAAACGACTTAATGAAAAACCGTACAAACGGCCTCTGGAACATAGAAGTCGTCGGATAGAAGGGTCAATTTTCCGCTAGCAGAATCCCGCTTGAAGACGGTGGCATTAGGTGAATCTTGATGGGCTGCGATCAAATAGTTTTGATAAGGACTAAGCGTGAAATCACGTGGATTGAGCCCTTGAGTTGGAACAATTTCAATGAGTTCTAGGCTACCATCAGCCACAACTTTGAAGACAGCGATGGAATTGTGAGCACGGTTAGATGCATAGAGGAATTTTCCATCAGCTGAGAGCTTGATCGCAGAAGCCCATTTTTGACCATCGTAGTCTGATGGAAGGGTAGAAAGGGTTTGGTAGTGTTCGAATTCACCCATACCATCATAAAATAGTACATCGATCGTAGCATTTAATTCATTGATGAGATAAGCAGTCTTATAGTGAGGATGAAAGACCAGGTGACGAGGTCCTGCCCCTGGAGCGGTTTGATACTGATTGATCAGGGTTAGGTTTCCTTCTTCACTAACATCATAGACATGCAAACTGTCTGTTCCTAGGTCACACGTGATCAGGTACTGATCTGGTGTAAGGTCGGCATAGTGGGTATGTGGACTTGCTTGATTGGCATGAGGACCACTTCCTTGGTGGGTATCTTGATCGACAAAGGACAAACGTCCATCTGCCCCTAGCTGATATACGAGGACTTGGCCTTTATGGTAGTTGGCCCCGTAGACCAGTTGGCGTTTGTCATCGACAGAGACATAGCAGAGTGGAGCCCCCTCTTCAACAACGTGATTGAGTGGTTGAAAGTCGGGTGTAAAACTAGCGATCCCCCCTTTGTCCTCTTCAGCTCCTACACTATAAAGATTCCCTTTTTTAGAAAAAGCGATATAGGTAGGATTAGGCTCATTGGCAACGAGCTGGAGATCGCTCAAGTTCCCTGTTTCAGGGTCAAATGCTGCCTTGTAAATTCCTTTGGATTCTTTTTTGGTATAGGTTCCGAAATAAATAGCTTGAGACATAGGTCACCTCGTATGATTTGTTAGGTTTATTATATCAAAGGTCCTATTGGAAGGCAATTGCTAGTTGAAAAGGGGAGGGCCTTTCTTTCTTATTTTGCTAGTTTTTTCGTAACTTCAAGCTCAAAAAATGCTAAAATAGAAACAGATTGAAATGAAAAGGAGTTCTCTGTGGATAATAAAGAAAAAGAGTTTAGTTTGTCCTGGTTTTTTAGATGGTTTTTAGACAACAAGGCCATTACCGTATTTTTAGTTACCTTGCTGTTGGGCTTGAATCTTTTGGTTTTGAGTAAAATCACATTTATTTTTATTCCTATTTTTGAGTTTGCAGGAGCCGTCATGCTGCCTGTTATTATCTCTGGTTTGCTCTATTACCTGCTCAACCCCATTGTTGACTTTCTTGAAAGAAAAGGACTCAAGCGGATTTTTGCGATTTCCTTCGTCTTTTTCTTGATTGCAGTGCTTTTAATTTGGGGTCTAGCTGTAGTGATTCCATCCGTCCAACGACAAGTTGTGAGTTTCTTTCATAACCTGCCAACTTATTTGGAAAAGGCCAATGCAACCATCGATGATTTTCTAGATAATCGCGTCTCCTCAGATATCAAACCCCAGTTAGATGAGATCACTAAGGAATTGTCTGCAAATATTACTTCTTGGGCGAGTTCGATTTCTGGGCGGGCTGTCAATTGGGTCAGCAACTTGATCGGAGTGGCTTCGCAAGTTATTGTTGCCTTGATCATCATGCCTTTTATTGTCTTTTATCTTCTGCGAGATGGGAAAAATTTAAAGGGCCACATTGTTCGCTTCTTACCGACTAAGATTCGTAAATCGGCTGAACAAGTTCTCTCAGATGTCAACACCCAACTCTCCAACTACGTTCGAGGGCAAATTACGGTAGCCATTGTCGTCGCCATTATGTTCATCATCTTCTTTAAGATCATTGGTTTGCGCTATGCGGTGACACTGGGGATCTCTGCGGGGATCTTGAATTTGATCCCTTACTTGGGTAGTTTTTTAGCCATGTTACCTGCCTTAGTATTGGGCTTGGTAGCAGGACCAGAGATGTTTATCAAGGTCTTGATTGTATTTGCAGTGGAGCAAACCATTGAAGGACGTTTTGTATCACCGTTGGTTTTGGGAAGCCAGTTAAATATCCATCCAATTACCATTTTATTCGTGCTCTTGACGTCAGGATCTATGTTTGGAATCTGGGGAGTTTTCCTTGGAATTCCAGTCTATGCATCTGCTAAGGTGGTGATCGGAGCTATCTTTGAATGGTATAAGGTCGTCAGTGGCTTGTATGAAGAACACAATGAAATAGAAGAGGAAATACACAGTGAGTCATAGTCAACAAATGGTAGAGGCTCTCGATAGGCAAGAGCTAGAAGAGGCAGAAGTTCAATTTCAACAGGCCTTGTTAGAAGATAGTGAAGCACAATTATTGGATTTGGGTCAATATCTTGAAAGTATCGGTTTTTACCCTCAGGCAAAAGAGGTTTACGAACAGATTGCAGAAACCTATCCAGAAGTGTATTTGAGTTTGGCAACCATCCTTGCAGAGGAAGGCCAAATGGAAGAGGCCTTTGCTTATTTAGAAGAAATTGGACCTGAATCAAACTGGTATGTGGCCAGTCTCTTGGTTAAGGCGGATCTCTATCAGATGGAAGGCTTAGCAGATGTGGCGCGTGAAAAATTAGTTGAAGCTGCTCATTTGTCT
>CAUCUH010000159.1:0-3103 GCA_958445905.1 uncultured Streptococcus sp. | reverse complement strand
GAGGACAAATAAAAGTAAGAAAAATGAAATGGCTGCGATGGCAACATATTTCAACCATTGAATGACTGTTTGTTTATTCATTTAAATACCGCCTAGAAGTTTCTGTTCGATAATATCAAGATAAGGAACGCTTGGAAGACGATTCTTATCTACTAGAAAGCCGTGCTCCTGAATATAGGAGAGGGGCATGGATTTACTACCATGATCGATGTTGTAATAGTGAATTAATGCAGGAGCAGGAAGTAAGTAGGTTTCACTCAACTTTGCAAAATGCAAGAGAACGAAACAGATACCGCCTTGCTGGACAACTGCCTCCATATGATCGATTTGATGTTGATGAAAATTTTTCATCGGCATGGACTGTTTTTGCTGTGTTTCCTTAGCTTCAAAATCGATATAGCGTCCCTTGTATACTCCAGAATAGTCCGTCGTTGAGGCTTGCCTGAAATAGGCTTCAACAATCTTTGCCCGACTGCGACGTGGATAATCCACTTTCACGATTTGAATCGGTGTTGGTTTTTTATGGATGACTGCTAGACCTCGAGAAAGATAGTATTGATTGCTTTCATTGATCATTTTTTCAAATGTCATCCCACGATTCGCAAAGTCGACTGGATGTTTCCTTTGTGTAGAGACCAAGGTTTTTTTGGCTACTTTATGTGGATAGTTGACCATAGTTCTCCTTATTGGTACAATTACATCACTCTATTATATCATAAATTAGAATAATGAGGAAAAAATGAATACCATACTTGTTGCAGGTTATAAGAGTTTTGATGTGGGAGTCTTTTCCAATAAAGACCCTCGACTGACCATTATCAAAAAAGCCATTGAAAGAGATCTTCGTCGTCTATTTGAAGAAGGAGTGAAATGGCTGGTCTTTTCTGGTAATTTGGGATTTGAGGCTTGGGTACTAGAGGTCGCCTTTGCATTAAAAAAAGATTACGATTTTCAAATGGCGACGATCTTCCTATTTGAGAATGTTGGCGAAAATTGGAATGAAAGCAATCAGGAATTATTAGCACGCTTCAAACAGGTGGATTTCGTGAAATATGCCTATCCACACTATAGCAATCCGGGTCAACTAAAAGAATACAATCAGTTTTTGATAGATAACGCGGATGGAGCTTATGTTTTTTATGATCCAGAAAATGAAACCAATTTAAAATATCTTTACAAAATGATGGTAGAAAAAGAACCATTTTATGTCAAACAATTAAGTTTTGATGACTTAAATGAACTTGCTGAAAATTTTTACGAAAACTAAGTGTTATACCTTGATTTTTCTTACCATTTTTTTATATAATTGAGATGATAAACTAGATTGGAGAGAGTAATGGCGAGTATTATTTTTACTGCGAAAGATATTTTTGATCAAGATTTCAAACGAGAAGTTCGTGGTTATAATAAAGATGAAGTAAATGAATTTTTGGATGATGTCATAAAAGACTATGAAACCTATGCTGCTTTGGTGAAGGAATTGCGTGAAGAAAACGCGCGCCTTCGTGAAGAACTTGCCCAAAAAGCACAGGAAACACCACAAACATCTCCGATTGCTAGCACTGCTACGCAAGAATACCCGCAAGTGACAACAGCGACGAACTTTGATATTCTCAAACGTCTCAATCGTTTGGAAAAAGAAGTTTTTGGGAAACAGATCGTAGATCGCGATTATTAATCCCATAGATTGTGCAATTTTTGGATAATCGCGTGAGAGAATATTCTCATGAGGAAAGTCCATGCTAGCACAGGCTGTGATGCCTGTAGTGTTTGTGCTAGGTGAATCCATAAGCCTAGGGACTTGGTATTCAAGTTACGGCGAGTGAAGGAGCTAAGTCTAAGGATAAGCTCTAGTAACTCTGAAAGTGCCACAGTGACGTAGTTTTTAGGGAAACCTAAAAAGTGGAACGCGGTAAACCCCTCAAGCTAGCAACCCAAACTTTGGTCGGGGCATGGAATGCGTGGAAACGAACATAGCATTCTGACTGGAAACAGTAGACAGATGATTATCAAAGGAAATGGTACCTAGTCATTTCTGGAACAAAACATGGCTTATAGAAAATTGCTTATAGGTTGATGAGGTGGAGAGAGATCTCAACCTCCTTTTTTAAAGTGATAGGAATAAGATGAAAAAACAATTTGAATTGATTGCAACGGCCGCTGCTGGTATAGAGGCTGTTGTTGGTCGAGAACTACGCGATCTTGGCTACGATTGCCAGGTTGAAAATGGACGGGTTCGATTTCAAGGAGACCGTCGAGCAATCATAGAAACCAACCTCTGGTTGCGAGCGGCTGATCGAGTGAAAATTGTGGTTGGGACTTTTCCAGCCAAAACCTTCGAAGAACTCTTTCAAGGTGTCTTTGCTTTGGATTGGGAAAATTATTTGCCTTTAGGAGCACGTTTTCCTATTTCTAAGGCTAAATGTGTCAAATCAAAACTTCATAATGAACCTAGCGTTCAGGCCATTTCGAAAAAAGCAGTGGTTAAAAAGTTACAAAAACATTATGCCCGGCCAGAAGGTGTTCCTCTCATGGAAAATGGGGCAGAGTTCAAGATTGAAGTATCGATCCTTAAAGATCAAGCCACTGTCTTGATTGACACCACTGGTAGTAGCCTCTTCAAACGTGGTTATCGGACTGAAAAAGGGGGAGCCCCTATTAAGGAAAATATGGCAGCAGCAATTCTTCTGCTGTCAAACTGGTATCCAGATAAACCCTTGATTGACCCGACATGTGGTTCTGGAACGTTTTGTATTGAGGCGGCGATGATTGCGAGAAATATGGCACCTGGTTTACGTAGGACCTTTTCTTTTGAAGAATGGAACTGGATGGATGATCGCTTGATTCATGAAGTCCGTCAAGAAGCAAGCAGAAAAATCAATCGCGAGATCGAATTGGATATTATGGGAACTGATATCGATTCACGGATGGTTGAGATTGCCAAAGAAAATGCACAGAAAGCGGGCGTTAGCAGTGATATTACTTTCAAACAGATGCGAGTCCAAGATCTTCACTCAGATAAGATCAACGGGGTGATTATCTCCAACCCTCCATATGGAGAACGCTTATCTGATGATGAAGGTGTGACGAAATTGTATACTGA
>CAUCUH010000158.1:0-3105 GCA_958445905.1 uncultured Streptococcus sp. | reverse complement strand
TTTTATTTGATGAATCTTATTATCAAAAATCCCCAAAGCTAGTTTCAGTAGGTTGCAACCGATCCATCTCCTGCTTGATCGCCTCGTGATTGCCTGGTGACAAAGCAAATTTGGCAGAGATGACAACAGCACCTGTCTCTTGAATCTTAGAATGACGGTAGCCAAAAGCTAGTTCACTCGCTGACAGAGTTTCGATCTCTCCGTCTTTGGTCAAGACCTTACAGGATACGAGGACATGCGCGATCTCTCCTCCATAAGCTCCAGCATTCATAAAGACTGCGCCACCAACACTGCCTGGAATGCCACTAGCAAACTCGAAGCCTTTCAAACTATGGTGCAAGGCCACATGGGTGGTGTCGATGAGTTTAGCACCTGCCTCTGCTTCGATCACATAACCATCCACACTGATGTCACGCAAGCGATCAAACATAATGACAAATCCCGGAATGCCCCCATCGCGGACAATGATATTGGATGCATTGCCCAGGACCATCCATGGAATTTGCTCTTGGTTGGCAAATTGAACGATGCGTTTTAATTCGTATTGGTTGCGGGGAAAGGCTAAAAATTCAGCATTCCCACCTACCTTTGTGAAGGTATAATGTTTTAAAGGTTCTTGAAAACGGATATCAATCCCTTCAAGAATTTGATTCATTTTTTCATTCATCTTTCTGTCTGTTCTCTCTCTATAAAAATACAAACTATTATACCAAATTTTTGACTATTTTTCGACCCTAAAAAACAAAAGAAGACCTATAATATTCAGACCTTCCTTTTATCATTCATTATGCAATTTTACGAGCAATGGCACGATTCTTTTGTCCATCCAGAGCTGATTTGACCGAAATCCAAGCACCACCAAGAGTAAAGACAGCTAAGAGTGCTAGATTCAAGTAAAATTTATCAGGGACATCCCCTGAGAATGTCGCTTCATTGAGAAGCGTCCAGGACATATCAAATGGCAAATCCAGTTCACTCATAAGCGCCAAAGTATAATCTAATTGGTTGACCAAAAAGACGGTCAAGACCATCAAAATAGCTGAAACTACCACACCTTTTTTAGTCAATTTCTTACCAAGAATCTCATAACCTTTGATGGTACAATAACCGAGGGCTGCACCTGCCAAAACAGACACATAGCCAAGACGCGCTACTAAGAGGGCAACTGCTCCACCGATGATCACACCGATCACAGCACCTACAATCCCTAAGAGGAAGTTTTCTTCCCGCGCTTCATAAGCCTCAACTGTATCTTGCACTTCGGCTTGGTAAGCTCTAAAGGTTGCATCGTCGATTAAGAAGATCGCATCTCCAATTTGATACAGACCAATTGGTCCTTCCTCACCCGTTTGCGCATTCACTTGCACAAATTGGTGGTTGAGCAAGAAATCAACAATATCTTGGATGGCTGTCCATAAGGTTTCGACAGCCTTGCCTTTGGTCATTCCGCCTTTGACAACGATCGAGGTCAAGTAACCATCAAAAGAGATAGCATTAATGGCTTTTGATTGTTCTTTTAATTCATTCCAAAGAATTTCACTATCTTCGATCAAGTCTCCTTCGGAACCTTGTTTCACACTGAGTGAAATGGTAAATACATTCTTGGTTTGAGCGCCTTCAATGACTAACAAGAAGCCTTCACGCTCCCCGTACATCACACGAGCTTCGCCATCAAATTGCAGACCAAGATCGGTAGCAATACTATATAAATATTCTGGTTTCATGTTTCCCCCTAGATTTTCAGGAAAGCTTGAGCTTTTCCCCATACTGTTCCCATTCTACCATAGGAGAAGCAAAAAGGACATATACATTCGTATACATCCTTCTTTCATTTGTGTTACATTCGGGTTTAATTCTCAACACGAACGCCAAATGTGTCAATTTTAAGTTGGAAAATCTGACCATCTAGCCCGAGTTTTTCGAGAGCTGCGACAAAGGCTGCTGTATGCTCTGGCGCTAAGAGGTTCATGATCGTTGGGCCTGCTCCCGACAGATAGGTGGCGTAAGCCCCATGCGCATGGGCGACTTCTTTGACCTGAGGAAACTCTTTGACAAGAGATTGACGGTAGCGTTCGTGGAAATGATCAGACTCGATGGAGCGACCAGCCGTCAGCAAATCTCCCTTGAGGAGAGCTGCGATAGCGACATTGGCTACGCTACTAGCTGCAACAGCTTCCTTATAAGACCATTCTTTCGGTAGGACATTCCGACTATCACTGGTCTTCAATTGGTAGCTCGGTACAAAGGCCACAAGGTCACAGCTTGGGAAGTCAGCCGTGACATATTGGACATCTTCACCGATGTAGCTCGCAATGACCATATTCCCAAAGATAGCTGGAGCTACATTATCCGGATGACCTTCGATCTCGGTCGCGATGCGCAATTTCTCAGCATCTGATAGCTGGAGGTTGGCTAATTGGTTAGCCAATTCAATCCCTGCGACAATGACCGAGCTAGAAGAACCCAGACCACGCGCCAAAGGCACTTCACTAGTCATCTTGATCCGATGGGGTTGCATATCAGTTGAGATAGAAAGAGCTGTTGAGAGCAAAAGGTTT
Organism: uncultured Streptococcus sp.; assembly: GCA_958445905.1. Lineage (GTDB taxonomy): Bacteria > Bacillota > Bacilli > Lactobacillales > Streptococcaceae > Streptococcus. Next base: position 547 of record CAUCUH010000158.1, on the reverse strand, counting down.
TTCTCATCTGTCGGAATCCCTGCTCCAAGATCATGCTCAATAAACCAAGCATCAGCTGGTTCAAGGACTTCAATAGTCAAATAGCGAGTCACGGCAATCCCAACAGAATCAAAACCTGGCCCTACATTGGCACTGGTTGCTGGAACAATAATTTTCATGCTTATTCTCCCAAGACTTTAAAGGTATTCAAGAGTTCGAAATTCGCCTCTGAATCCAATTTTTCAACCAAGTTCTTGAATTGTGTTTGGTTGACTTGGTGGGTAATGATCACCACACTTGCATAGTGACCATCTGAATCTTCTTGGAGGATTTGCTTGAAGGAAGCTCCTTCTGCATTAAAGATCTCCGCAAGACGCAAGATTTGACCAGTCGCATCTGGTGCCTTGATTGAGAAGTAATAATTGTTCTTCACGTCTTCTGGTTTAGCCAATTGAAGAGGGCGGCTGTATTCATTGAAGGCTTTACCGATTGTTCCTTCTTTTAGTCGACGGATCAACATCCTTTTTATCCTGAGTGACGACCACACCTCCCAAGCCTGGGGCATCTA
>CAUCUH010000157.1:0-3129 GCA_958445905.1 uncultured Streptococcus sp. | reverse complement strand
TCAAATTTTTCATATCTAAAATGGAACTACCACAGACTAAGATATCCCCCTCATTTAAACTGGTAATCCCTAATATTAATTTAACAAGAGTAGTTTTTCCTAATCCAGAACGGCCAACTATTGCAGTCGTGCTCCCTTTTTTAAATTCAAAATTACAATTTTTGAAAATATATCTGACATTCGATCCATCACTAAAACATTTAGTAACATTCACTAATTTAATCATGACTTCACCTTCATTCCACAATAACTTAGCAAATCAATTGTACTATTCGTTTCTTCTAAAACAATCTCTTAAGGTTTCAGGTAGCCCATTCAAAAAGTTCTTCTGAACTTACCCTCAGTTATCTTCATAATTGTTATTATCCCTGTGTTTTTTTGGTGAAATAGGCTAGATCTCCATCGTGACCAATCATAAAGAAATCTGATTCATCCTCATCACTCTGGTAGGTTTAATTTCGTTCAGTAAGATCTTCTTTAGCATAGAGGTAAATACCTATCTCACCACTGTCCTAACTTAATTGTTCACCTAGGTTTAATCCTCTTTCAGTAAGGAAAAAATAATTACATTTCTTAGCAAGATTTTAACTCTTGCTTTTTCATCCTCCTACTTCAAACTCCATCCACCATCAATGGTCAGGATTTGCCCTTGCATGGCAGACGCCTTCCCTTTAGCCAAAAAGAGACTGACTTCTGCCACTTCCTCTGGCTCAATCCAGCGCTTGATGGGTGTCTCACTGGCTACCCAGTCAGCCAATCCACCTGGTTCAAAGTCCGCTGCGGTCATACCTGTTTTGACGGCTCCTGGCGCGATGCCAAAGACCTGAATCCCAGCTTCTGCATAATCCAGGGCCAACTGCTTGGTAAAGCCTGCTAAAGCATGCTTGGAGGAAGTATAAGCGTGACCGCCTCCACCAGCTAAGCTAGAAGCAATGGAGCACATATTGATGATGACACCTCGCTTCTTCTCCAACATCTGAGTCAGATAATGCCGTGTCAGCTCCACTGGGGTCACATAGTTGATCTCAAAGATCTCCTGAATCTCCTGTGCGCTTTGCTCCAGAAGCGGTTTGTAATCATCCAAGACCCCAGCCGTATTGCACAAGACATCGACCTCAGGACACCAGTCGAAAATTGGCGTCAAATCTAGGGTTAAGTCCCGTTGCATGAAATGGAAAGCACCTGGTAACTGAGGATCCGCTCCCTGGTCCACCCCATAGACCTGGTAGCCCTTCTCTAGAAAGAGGCGAGCTTGAGCCAGACCAATCCCGGAACTCACGCCTGTAATCAAGACCCTTTTAGTCATGGACTTCCACCCAATCTGTCGCTAAAACATCACAAGGAGTTGGACTCCACATGGAGAAACCTTCACCCTCGCCAGAGACATTGATGAGGAAATAAGGTGTCACTTCCAGAGCCACCCCATTTTGCTCAATGGTATCAAACAATTGGACATAGTTTTCTGCTCCGCCCCAACCGGTTCGCACATATTTTTTCTTAGCCTTTAAGCCTGGTAAAATCTCTTCAAATGTCATTTTTTTCTCCTTTGTTATCTAGTTAACTTTCTCCCTTTATTATACCAAAAAAAGAGCTTTCTCTATGTAAAAAGCCAGAGTTCTTCTACTCTAGCTTTCATCTTTTATTGATTTTCTTCTGAATGGCGATACCCATAACCGAAATAAATTTCGACCCCGATCAGGAGAGCAACTCCGAAGGCCAGCCAGGTCGATAGGGAATACTGGGTCATAAAGGACAGACAGACCACAATCGACAGGATTGGCAAGACTGGAACCAAGGGTGTTTTAAATTCACCAGGTCCAGGAGCCCCGTGTTCCTTGCGCAATTTCAAGAGGGCAAAGGCCAACATAACTAGGTAAGCCAAGGTACAAATATTTAAGAAGGAAGCGATACTTGCAAGTGGAAAGACTCCACCAGCAATGGCAGCCATCGAGCCAGCTACTAGTGTTGCATTTTTGGGAATTCTAGTTTTTGGATCGAGCTGTTTCATAGCTTTTGGCAAAAGCCCATCCCGCGCCAAACTGTAAATCATCCGTGAAAGGGCAAAGGTCATGGAAATGCAGACGGTAATCAAGGTCAAAATAGCCACTAAGTATACATAATTTCCAGCCCAACCAGCTCCGACCTGACGAAGGGCAAAGGCAACCGCGTCTTCTACATTTAAGTTCTTAAAAGGAACCATACCGGTCAAAACCAGGGTGACCAAGATATAAAGAATGGTTGTGATCAAGAGACTGAGGACAATGCCGCGAGGGACGTTCTTTTGTGGTTCCTTGATTTCGTCGACCGCCATTGAAATGGACTCAAAACCAAGAAAGGCAAAGAACATGAGCGAAGCTCCAGCCATAATCCCTGTCTGACCACCATAGATTTCGCCAAATCCATACGGAGCAAAGTTTGCCTAGTTGCCAGGATTTAGGTGAAAAATCCCGACAAGAATAAACAAGGCAAGAGCGGAGAACTTGAGTAAGACCAGCAAGGAATTAAAGCGTAAAACCGCTTTTGCATTCATAAGGACTAAGGCTGTGACGAGGACCATAACCAAAATAGGCAAGAGATCCACATAAGTTCCCTTAGCTGGATCAAAAGTCCCGTTTAAAGCTGTCGGCAGGCTCCAGCCAAGATTGGCCAACAAGCCCTTGAAATACGCAGCCCAACCTGACGCCACCCCTGATACAGCTGTCATAAATTCCATCACAGTCAACCAACCTGCAATCCAGGCTGGAAACTCTCCAAAGATGGCATAGAGGTAACTATAGGCTCCACCGGTTGAAGGGATGCGAGACGCAAATTCAGCAAAGAAGAGGGCAGATAAGCCGACGCAAAAAGCCGCAATCACAATCGAAATGATCAAGGCTGGACCAGCTAAATTCGCGGCTGCAGTCCCTGTAATCGTGAAGATCCCTGTCCCCACCATGGCACCGATTCCTAAAATAATCAAATCCCACAATCGTAAATGGCGATTTAGACCCGGGTGTACTTGCCCAAGTCCCTTTTTTCGAAATAGATTCATGCATATTCTCCCATCTAATGAGTTTATTCTATCATACTTAGACAAGAAAGAGAGTGGGACAGAAATCGGTAATTCGTTAGAATTCGATTTCGTCGTCC
>CAUCUH010000156.1:0-3147 GCA_958445905.1 uncultured Streptococcus sp. | reverse complement strand
TGGTTCATTGATGGCCTGCTCATAACGCTCTCGAATGACGTCCACCTTATCGTGGGTATTGGTGAAATTTTGAAAATAAACCAGGTACTTCTTCACATCTGGCCATTTCCGATGCATAAAATCAATCTCTTTATAAAATTGTTCTCGAATCGGAGCTTCTGGGGCCACAATGGCATCTCCTGAACCTGAGACCGTGCAAAAAGTACAGCCACCATGGGCGACTGTTCCATCACGATTAGGACAATCAAAGCCTGCATCAATAGGGACTTTAAAGGTCTTTTCTCCAAATAAGGTTCGATAATAATCATTCAAGGTATTGTAGGATTTCATACCCTTCATTATAGCAAAAAAAGAATCGAACTCAAAACACGAGTCCAACTCCTAGTTGTTAGTTATTTTTGCTTGCCTGTAAAGCGCCATTGAAACCGCAAGCGATCATACAAGGGATATTCAAACTGTAAGACAGCAAGGCCCAAAATCATACTGCCAAGAACGTCTGATGGGTAATGGACCCCGACATAAACGCGGGAAACCACAATCGTCAGGATTCCCAGAACCAGCAAGCCTTGAAGGCAATAGCGGGCTGTTTTATTTTTTACATGTTGGCCGATGATGATGATCAAACTTCCCAAAACAAGGGTAGACGCCAGTGAATGACCACTCGGGAAAGAAAAACCTTTTTCCTCTACTAGATGAAGAATACTTGGTCTCGGTCTCTGGTAGATATTCTTTAGAAGAAGCACCAAAAGACCAGTCAATACCAGATTGCTCCCTAGAAAAAGAGCTTCACTGTACCATTTTTTATAGGCAAAGACCGCCAGCAAAAGACCCACCCAGATGACAATGATCTTGGTATCCATGACATGGGTCACCTTGGTAAAGAAGGCCGTCAGTGCTGCAGGCAGATCGCCTCGAATAGCAGATTGAATCGTGCTATCAAAGCCTGTTAATTGTTGCGGGTAAAAGCGAATCACATACCCAAGAATGACAAAAATGAGAAGGGCGAAGCTTGCCTTCGCCCAATGTTGTTGTTTATTTTTCATATTTTTTCAAAATCGGTTGCAATAAGGTATAGATCAACCCAAATGCGATGGCCCAAATCACCCCTTCGATCAGGTTAAACGGTGCAACCATTGCGGCTAAATAGTGGACAAGCCCTAGTGTTTTCGAAATATCATAGTTCATAAAACGAGCATACAAAGGGATTGCATAGACATAGTTCACCAATACCATCGTGATACTCAAGCTGATCGTTCCAACAATCGTTGCCAAGACAAATCGACCATGGGTCCGTTCCTTGTTCCAAATCCATGCAAAAGCAAGAACAAAAACAAGAACTCCAATGATATTGATTGGTAATCCGATCAAGGTTTCAAGCCCCTTATTATTAAGGGCTAACTTAAGGACAGATCGGATCAAGGTCACCCAAACGGCACTTTTAAAATCCAACAGGACCAAGGCCAACAAAATGGCGATGATACTCAAATCAATTTTGAAGAAATCTATCAAGAAAGAAAATTGATAGAACATCAAAATAAAAGATAAAGCGGATAAAACAGCCACTAGGGTCAGTTTACGTGTATTTGTCATAACAGGTTCCTCCAATTTTTTAAAAATTAGAGAAGCTGGAAAGACGTCTACTCCATCATTCTACTCTAAACTATTTAAACAAAGCTTAAACTAGAAACTATTCTAGTTACTTTAGCTGGTCTCCATCGAAACATGCCGTTAGTCAGTCTTAGACCCTAACGTTCCATTTTCATGCATCAGCTCTAAACAGATCAGAATAGCTGTCAGTCTATTCGTCTCTCGTCTTCTCCCATCCAGACTATACTGTCGGTTGTGGAGTCACACCACATCAGCTTGCGCTCGCGGACTTCTTTTAGACTATGGAAAAGAACATTTCCTCGTAAAAGTCACCGCCGGTCGGGAATTACACCCTGCCCTGAAGACCCTTTTATGATAACAAAAAAAACTTGCCTAGGCAAGTTTTTGTAACGTCATGGATTACATGGTTTGGATTTTAATTTTTCGTCCTTATTTGAGCTTGTCGTGCTCATAACGATGGCTCAACTCCAGCCCCTTAAAACCTTGCTGGCGGAGTGCCTCATAGACAATCATGCAGACGGTATTAGAGACATTTAAACTACGGACATGCTCATCATTCATCGGAATGCGAATAGCCTTCTCTTCGTGCTGGCGCATAAAATCTTCCGGTAATCCTTTATCCTCGCGTCCAAACAAGAAATAATGGGAGTTCCCATCCTGATAAGAAACGTCCGAATAGGTCTGATTGGCAAACTTGGACACTAGGTGCACCTGACCGTCGCGCGCTGCTTCCATAAACTCTTCTAGACTATCATAAAAGCGGACATCCAGCTTGTCCCAATAATCGAGTCCTGCTCGCTTCATCTTGCGATCATCGATCGGAAAAGCCATGGGGCGAATGATATGCAAGGGGGAATTGGTCGCCGCACAAGTCCGTGCAATATTTCCCGTATTTTGTGGAATCTGAGGTTGGAACAAGACGATGTGGTTTTGAGCTGCTGACTCTTGGTAGTCCAGTTCTTCAATATTCATACTCGATCTCTTTCTGATAAAAAAATAGCCACACTGCCCGGAGTCAAGCTCAGCAAACAGCGTGGTTACAGCTTCATTAACTTAACTCACAACAGGTTTGAGGTAAATCAACGAAGGTACTTTCTAAGTATAACACTTTTGAAGCTCCTGTCAATAGTTTTTTTAGATTTTTTTAAGAAACTTTATCAAAGTTTTCAATCCCTCCTCATTTTACTCTTTTGACGATTTTTCCTACTTGTTCTTAGCTTCTCAAAATTCCTCCAGAAAGTCCTTAAAAAAGATGAATTTTTCTTGAAAATAGAGTATGATAGAAGCATACTCTGGAGGTAATTTATGAAAATTATTGTTGTTGGTGGAGGAAAGGTCGGAACGGCCCTTTGTCGTTCTCTCGTTGCTGAAAACCACGATGTTATTTTGATCGAAAAAGACGAATCCGTTCTTAACCATATTACCAAACGGTTTGATATCATTGGAATTTTAGGAAATGGGGCAAATTTCAAGATCTTGGAGCAGGCGGATGTTGAAAACTGCGACATCTTCATTTCCATGACCGAGTACGACGAGGTT
>CAUCUH010000155.1:0-3159 GCA_958445905.1 uncultured Streptococcus sp. | reverse complement strand
GGCAGTGACTTTCCCAGTTAACAAGACTGAAGAAGCGATCGATCCATCCTTGACCGTTTGCACCATTGGAGTTTCTTTCGTGATTGCTTGATCAGGAGTACTTGGGTGCGAAAACACCATCACACTTCCTGTTCCAATCACCGCAATAGCTGCACCTGCAGCTGCAAATAGTTGCCATTTTTTCAATTTCTTCATCGTTTTTCTCCATCAAAGAAAGCGTTTTATTCTATACCATAGTATACCATATTTCCTTACTTTTCTATCTAAAATTGACACGGCAACATGAAATTTAAATGCTTGGTAACATGCTAAACTCTTGACTTTTGTAACAGTTGATATTACAATCAAACTGAAATCCCATTTAGGAGGAAAACATGAAAGAATTTGATATTATTTCAATCGGTGGAGGTAGTGGAGGAATCGCTACGATGAACCGGGCTGGGGAGCACGGAGCTCGCGCTGCCGTCATTGAAGAAAAACAATTGGGGGGCACCTGTGTCAACAGAGGATGTGTGCCTAAAAAAATTATGTGGTATGGTGCACAAATTGCAGAAGCTATTCGCGCTTATGGACCAGACTATGGATTTACTTCTGAACAGACAAAATTTGATTTTGCAACCTTAAGAAAAAATCGCGAAGCCTATATTGACCGTTCCCGTAATTCCTATGATGGCAGTTTCAAACGCAATGGGGTTGAACGAATTGAAGGACGTGCCCGTTTTGTGGATGCTCATACGGTTGAGGTAAATGGAGAAACCATTAAGGCCAAGCATATCGTGATTGCGACCGGTGCCCATCCCTTTATTCCTTCTGTTCCTGGAGCTGAATTTGGCGAAACGTCTGATGATGTCTTTGCTTGGGAAGAACTTCCTACATCTGTTGCCATTATCGGAGCTGGCTACATCGCAGTGGAACTAGCCGGTGTGCTCCATGCCCTTGGTGTTCAGACCGATCTCTTCGTTCGCGGTGATCGTCCCTTAAGAAAGTTTGATTCCTACATTGTCGATGGCTTAATGGAAGAAATGGAAAAACAAAACCTTCCGCTTCACAAACATAAGGTTCCCATGAAGCTTGAAAAATTAGAAGACGGTCGTGTGAAGATTTATTTTGAGGATATGACCAGCCACGTGGCAGATCATGTTATCTGGGCAACAGGACGAAAACCAAACGTCCAGGATCTCAATCTAGAAGCTGCAGGCGTCACCTTAAATGAAAAAGGATTCATTGCAGTTGATGAATACCAGAATACAGTGATTCCAGGAATCTATGCTCTTGGGGATGTTACAGGAGAAAAAGAATTAACTCCTGTCGCTATTAAAGCTGGACGCACTCTTTCTGAACGACTATTCAATGGAAAAGTCAATGCCAAAATGGATTATACAAACATCCCAACCGTTGTCTTTTCTCACCCTGCTATTGGAACCGTTGGCCTAACGGAGGAAGAAGCCCAGCAAACTTATGGAAAAGAGAATATCAAAGTCTATACTTCTCAATTTGCTTCTATGTACACTGCTGTTACCCAACACCGCCAGCAAGCAAAATTCAAACTCATCACTGCTGGTCCCGAAGAAAGGGTCGTTGGCCTTCATGGTCTTGGCTACGGAGTCGATGAAATGATCCAAGGATTTGCAGTTGCTATCAAGATGGGAGCGACAAAAGCAGATTTCGATGCAACTGTCGCCATTCACCCAACCGGATCCGAAGAATTTGTGACAATGAGATAAAACATAAGCTTGAAGTTGTTCCACTTTAAGCTAAAAGGACTATTTTAATAAACAATAGTCCTTTTTCATTTATCTGATTTTTATAAAATTTTTAAAATTTCATAGATAAAATATTTTTATTGTTAAAATTTTACTAATTTGTGATATAATTCACTTTGTAGATATCTTTTTTGAAAATAGACGAGTGGGGGGTGCACTTTTATTAATGTCATCTTAAAAGACACCTATAAAAATTTCTCAATTTTGTAAGTTTTTGGCAACAACATACAAATTGATGTAAATATTGGAGAAAAATGGGAGAAGAAAATGAAAAAAATAAATCTAAGTAGACTTGCCAAAGTCTTCTTTATTGTATTTTTACCATTACTATTCATCGTATTGTCGCAATCTGATATGGTAAAAGCTGGCGATGTCAGCAACAATATTAGCTCACTTACTGTTTCATCAGAAGAAATCACAGATGGTGGACAAACAACTGTTAAGTTTACATTTGATGAGCATGCACAAAAGATTCAACCGGGGGATACATTAAAAGTTAATTGGACCAGTTCTGGAACAGTCTTTGGGGTAGGATTTAAAAAGACTATTCCATTAAGTATTGACGGAACTTACGTTGGAGACATGGTCATTACAGATGGATCTGCGACAGTTACTTTCAATGAAGCTATCAAAAATCTTCAAAACATTCGCGGTTGGGGTGAGTTTGAGATTGAGGGTCATAACGATACAGCAACCGATAAGGAGCATGTTGGAAAATTCACTATTATTAGTGGAGCTAGAAAAGTAGAATTAAACGTTAAGAAAATAGCTACTGGTGTTAACAGCGCTCCATTCTATCTCAAAGCGGGAGATATGCACGCGAATGATCCTGAACATATTCTTTGGACACTAACCATTAATGCAATGAACTTAGATGTAGATGGTGATGTTCGTGTTGAAGATGACATCCAAGGTGGTCATTCACTTGTAAAAGATAGTTTTAGTATTACTACTACAGGTAACAAACCAGGATATTACGGTGGCTCAACTGCTATCGACGATTTCTTAGCAGCCTTTCCTGGATCAACATTCACAGTTGATGCTGCAGGAAAAATTACAGTTACGATTCCTCAAAGTGAAATTAATAAGACTGGTGTCCTGATCTTTTACCAGACTAAAGTAGAGAATGAAAATCAAAAGAATTTCTTAAACAATACTAAGGTATGGTATCACGTTAAAGGTGAGCAAGCAGTTGTTGCAAAGGAAGTCAATGCATCTGTTGCAAATATTAATGCAAACGGTGGAGTGGATGGCGATATGACATCAACCACTACAACTACTACAACTACTACGACTCAAGAGCCTACAACTACAACTACTACGACTCAAGAGCCTACTACCACAACTACTACGACTCAAGAGCCTACTACCACAACTACTACGACTCAAGAGCCTA
>CAUCUH010000154.1:0-3181 GCA_958445905.1 uncultured Streptococcus sp. | reverse complement strand
ACTGCGTCTTGCTCGACAATCCAAAAACAATTGAGAGGCTAGGACTTTTGTCCCAACCTCTCTCTGTGCATTATTTCGATTTAATGTAGTTAACACCATCTGCTTTTGGCGCAACTGCTTGTCCGAAGAAGGCTGCCAAGACAACCATGGTCAAGACGTAAGGCGCAATTTGCAAGTAGATAGATGGGATACCTTTAAGCAAAGGCAATTGATTCCCGATAACAGCCAAACTTTGTGAAGCTCCAAAGAAGAGACTAGCAAGCATGGCCCCGATTGGGTTCCATTTCCCGAAAATCATAGCCGCAAGGGCGATAAATCCAGGACCTACAATAGTAGTCACCGCGAAGTTAACAGAAACTGACTGAGCGTAAATGGCTCCTCCGATTCCTGCTAGGGCACCTGAGATCATCACTCCTAAGTAGCGCATTCTATATACATTGATTCCCAATGTATCTGCTGCTTGTGGGTGTTCACCAACTGAACGAAGACGCAATCCAAATTTCGTCTTGAACATGATAAACCAAGCAAAGAATGAAAAGAGAATCGCAACCCAGCCGATGATGCTGGCATTGTTGAAGAAAATATCTCCAATCACCGGAATTTTAGATAAAACCGGAATGGACGTTTTCCCGAAGGCAACTTTGATATTATCAGTTTGTCCCTTGTTATACATCGCCTTGACAAGAAAGACTGCCAATGGAGGTGCCATCAAGTTCAATACTGTACCTGAGACGATATGGTCAGCACGGAAATGAATGGTTGCCACCGCGTGAATTAAGGAGAAGAGTACTCCAATCCCTGCAGCAACGATCAAGGACAACCATGGTGTCAAACTTCCTAACTCAGGCTCAAAAGTCAAGTTAAAGATAATACCTGAGAAGGCTCCCATAACCATGATTCCTTCCAGACCAACGTTAACAACCCCAGCGTGTTCTGAGTATGCTCCTCCGATACTTGTGAAGATCAGCGGCGCCGCATACACAATCATAGAGGAAACAAGAATACTTAAAATCGTTACAATACTCATTAGTTTGCTCCTCCTTTTTTAGCTGAACGCATCGAGATCATCTTTTCGATAATGTAGTGGGCACATACGAAGAAGATAATGGATGCTGTCACAATTTGAACGACTTCTTCAGGGATGGCAGCTGGCTTCATACCAACTCCTCCAATTTGAAGCGCTCCAAACAAGAAGGCAGCAAATGGAATACCAATTGGTGAATTCATCGCAAGAAGGGCAACGGCCATTCCGTTAAATCCAACACTCATCGAGCTGGTTTGAACGTAGACATTTGAGTAAATACCCAGACCTTCTGCTACCCCACCGATACCAGCAAGAGCACCAGAAATGATCATAGAAAGGATAATGGTCCGTTTTGCAGACATCCCTGCATATTCCGCCGCATTGGCATTGAGACCAACGGCACGGATTTCAAAACCAAGTGTTGTTTTCTTCATCAAGAACCAGATGACCACCACTGCGATGATGGCAAAGAAGATCCCGATGTTCATTTGTGATTTGTCCGTCAAATTACGCAACCACACCGTCTGGTAGACAGCGTTGGCTCCCACATCAATGGTTGAGTCCTTGTTTTTCATCAAGGAAGCTGGGAAGCTATGAATCAAGGCATTCCCACCGTAGAGAACAATGTAGTTCATCATAATGGTGATAATGACCTCACTGGTTCCGAGATAGGCACGAAGGAAACCAGGAATCGCTCCAATAAATCCACCTGCGATAGCCGCAATCAAAACGGTCATCGGAATCATCAGTAAGCGAGGCATATTTGGGAAGGAAAGGGCAAACCAAGTCGCCATGATCCATCCTGCAAAAGCCTGACCAGGAAGTCCAACGTTAAAGAAGCCGGCCCGGCTAGCTACCGAAAATCCAAGAGCAACTAAAATCAGTGGCCCCATAGCACGGGAAATATTTCCCCAACTCTTAATCGAACCAAAGGCTTTCTTAAACAGCAATTCATATCCCCAAAGGGCATCATAGCTGAAGGCCCACATAATAATGGCACCCAAGACCAATCCTAAAAGGACAGACACCAATGGAACAGCAATTTGTTTTAAATTCTTATTCATTTGATGCTCCCTCCTCTACTTTTCCTCCTGCCATTAAGATTCCAAGTTCTTGCTTATTCGTCGTTTCTGGGGTTACAATCCCTTGGATCTTCCCATCATGAATAACCGCAATACGGTCAGAAACATTCAAAATCTCATCTAATTCAAAGCTGACAACCAGAACGGCTTTTCCATTATCCCGTTCTTGAATCAAACGTTTGTGGATATATTCAATCGCTCCAACGTCCAAACCACGAGTTGGCTGGCTGACGATCAAAAGATCTGGATCGCGATCGATTTCCCGCGCGATAATGGCTTTTTGCTGGTTTCCTCCAGAGAGAGCTTTAGCTGGTACCACTTCACTAGCTGCACGAACGTCAAACTCTTCCATGAGCTTCTTGGCATAAGAGGTGATATTTGGATAATTTAAAATACCATTCTTGCTAAGAGGTTCTTTGTAGTAAGTTTGAAGAGCCATGTTTTCAGAGATCATCATATCAAGGACCAAACCATCCCGGTGACGGTCTTCAGGGACGTGCCCTACCTTCATTTCTGTGATTTGACGTGGACGTAGTCCTACAACATCCTTGCCTTTAATCTTAATTGAACCCGATTTTACCTTCCGTAGACCTGTAATGGCTTGGATCAACTCAGACTGACCATTTCCATCAATCCCTGCGATCCCAACGACTTCACCAGCACGAAGTTCCAGTGACAAATTCTTAACAGCTGGGACACCACGGTTTTCGTTTACAACCAAGTTTTCGATCGACAAGACCACTTCTTTCGGTTGAGAAGGACCTTTTTCAGTCTTAAAGGAAACAGAACGGCCGACCATCATTTCGGCCAAGTCTTGGTTAGTAGCTCCACCAATCTCTACTGTCTCAATAGATTTCCCACGGCGAATAACCGTTACGCGGTCTGAAACAGCACGGATTTCATCCAACTTGTGCGTAATCAAGATAATGGATTTTCCTTCATTCGCCAAGTTCTTCATGATTGTCATCAATTCTTCGATTTCAGCTGGTGTCAACACTGCAGTTGGTTCATCGAAGATCAGGATGTCGGCTCCACGATAAAGCGTCTTTAAGATTTCCACACGTTGCTGCGCACC
>CAUCUH010000153.1:0-3206 GCA_958445905.1 uncultured Streptococcus sp. | reverse complement strand
AGCTCATCATTACCGGTGGACAAAATGTCTTGCCCAAGTTTTACGGAGAAGAAATCACCATCGACAGTGATGACTACCTCTTGAAACGCGATCTCTTTGAGTTGGCTTTGATTGAAGAAGCGCGTGCGGCTAAAAAAGCTATCTTTACCGTCTGCCGTGGGACCCAGCTCTATAATGTCGCTCTAGGGGGAACTCTGCATCAAGACATTGAACACCACTGGCAGGACAATCCAGGTCAGTACACCAGCCAAGAGTTGGTGACCAAGGATCAGACGGTCCTGCAAGATATCTATGGTAAGACCAGTCGCATCAATTCTTTCCATCATCAAAGTATTAAAGACTTGGCAGATGGCTTAGAAGTGATCGCGCGGGATCCTAAAGATGACATCATAGAAGCCGTTCAATCCACAGATGAGATCCGTTTCCTCGGCGTTCAGTGGCATCCAGAACTGCGTTTTGACAAGAGCCCGGCAGATCGCAAGCTCTTTGAATATGTCGTGAATCAATTGTAAAGAGGACCAGCTCCCTTAGGAATTTTTCCTAAGGGGCTTTTTCTTTAATCTGCGTAAGAAAGACTGTAAATTGTGCCTAGGTTTTGGAGGAGGATGCGCTACAATAGAGCTAGTAGAATGAGGAGGATTAGGACATGTATCAATTTCCAAAGGATTTTTTATGGGGGAGTTCGACCTCGGGGCCTCAAACAGAAGGACGTTTCGCCCAGGATGGAAAGGGAGACAATCTCTGGGATTACTGGTATAGGATCGAGCCCAACCGCTTTTATCAAGGGCAAGGACCAGAGAAAACATCGACTTTTTATGAACACTGGGAAGAAGATTTGGACCTCTTGTTAGAAACTGGCCACACGGCCTTTCGGACCTCTATTCAGTGGTCACGTATTTTCCCAGAAGGAAGAGGACAGATCAATCAAGCAGGTGTTGATTTCTACCGTCGTGTCTTTGAAAAGATAAAGGAGAAAGGGATTCACCTCTTGGTCAACCTCTATCATTTTGATTTACCGATGGCTCTTCAGGAGCAAGGGGATGGTTGGGAAAATAAAGAAACCGCCTATGCATACCAAGAATATGCGCGTTTTTGTTTCAAGAGCTATGGGGATCTGGTTGACCAGTGGATCACCTTTAATGAACCCATTGTGCCTGTGGAATTTGGTTATTTTTATGATGCCCATTTTCCTCATAAGGTAGACGCAGCAGCTGCTGTAAAAGTAGCCTACCACACCCAGTTAGCAAGCTCTCTAGCAGTGAAGGCCTGTCACGAGGTGGATCCTAATTACCGTATCGGGATTGTACTTAATTTGACACCAGCCTATCCTCGGAGCCAGCATCCAGAAGATGTGAAAGCTGCGCGCATTGCCGAGCTCTTTCAAGCCAAATCCTTCCTAGATCCATCTGTTCTTGGTCATTATCCTGAAGAATTAGTGGAGATCCTGCGGGAGCGTGATCTCTTGCCGGATTATGACCCCTTTGAATTGCGCTTGATCGAGGAAAATACAGTGGATTACCTAGGGGTTAACTATTATCAACCACTCCGTGTAGCAGCTCCTCGTTATGCTCCAAATCCAGCATCTCCCCTACTCTTTGAGCAATTTTATGAACCTTACGTTATGCCAGGGCGCAAGATCAATCCCCACCGTGGTTGGGAAATCTATGAGCAAGGTTTGTATGACATTGCCCAAAATATCAAGGAAAACTATGGCAATATCGAGTGGATCTTGACCGAAAATGGGATGGGGGTTGAAGGAGAGGAAAAATTCCGCAAGGATGGCGTGATTCAAGATGACTACCGGATTGACTTTGTCAAAGACCATCTTCGTGAGCTCCACCGGGCTATCCAAGATGGTGCCAACTGTAAAGGCTATTTGATCTGGACCTTTATTGACTGCTGGTCTTGGCTCAATGGTTACAAGAACCGCTATGGCTTGGTTGAATTGGACCTCGAAAGTCAAAAACGAATCCTCAAAAAATCCGGCCATTGGTTTAAAGAACTAAGCCAAGCCAATGGATTTAAAGACTAAATCGAGATCCGTAGCCCATCTTCAATTCGTATTGAGCCTCCTCGCATTGTCGTTTTAAAGCTTAGAGTCAAACAGTTCTCCAAACGGTTTGACTCTCAATTATTCCGAATGTCTGAAACCATTATGTTTCAGGCATTTTTCTTGCAGTGGAAATTTTCTTAGATGACTTTGTCTCTAATCTTAACCCTAACTTAACTAGACCAATTTTATTGAATTTCCTAGTTGACAAACTAGAAGAAGCATTGTATAATGACTCCGCTGGTTGCTTTTTGGTCAAATTAGACTAGACCAATTTTAAAGTAACTGAGAAATCGACCATAGGTCGTTTGACTAAGTAAAGGGGAAAGTATAGCAAGGCTATATCGTAAAAAATATGTGCGGAATCGTTGGTGTTGTAGGAAATACAAATGCTACTGATATTTTGATTCAAGGACTTGAAAAACTCGAATACCGAGGCTATGACTCTGCGGGTGTTTTTCTAGCTAGTGAAGGCAAGAGCCAATTGGTAAAGGCAGTTGGCCGCATTGCAGAATTGTCAACTAAGGCAGAAGGTGTCGAAGGGACAGCTGGGATTGGACATACCCGTTGGGCCACTCATGGAAAACCAACTGAGGACAATGCCCACCCACACCGCTCTGAAACAGGTCGCTTTGTGTTGGTCCACAATGGGGTGATTGAAAACTACCTTGAAATCAAGGAAGAATACCTAGCAGGTCACCATTTCAAGGGGCAAACAGATACAGAAATCGCTGCCCACTTGATCGGAAAATTCGCTGAAGAAGATGGCTTGTCTACGCTTGAAGCCTTCAAAAAAGCCCTCCACATCATCCGTGGGGCCTATGCTTTTGCTTTGATGGATGCGGAAGATCCAAGCACCATCTATGTGGCAAAAAATAAATCACCACTCTTGATCGGTCTTGGCGATGGCTACAATATGGTCTGCTCTGATGCCATGGCCATGATTCGTGAAACCAACCAATACATGGAAATCCATGACCAAGAGTTGGTGATTGTCAAGGCTGATAGCGTTGAAGTGCAAGACTATGATGGAAACGTCAAAGAACGGGCTAGCTATACGGCTGAACTTGACCTTTCTGATATTGGAAAAGGGACTTACCCATACTACATGCTCAAGGAAATCGATGAGCAACCAACGGTGATGCGTAAGTTGATC
>CAUCUH010000152.1:0-3244 GCA_958445905.1 uncultured Streptococcus sp. | reverse complement strand
CTGCATTTTCTTCAAGAGGAAGAAAGCAATAAAGAAAAATCTATCAAAAACATTCAAGTTAAGTCAAAGATCGCTGTAAAAGCGGCGGAATTGATCAAAGATCATGATGTGATCTTTATCGATGCCGGGACGACCAATGAACTTTTGGTACAAGAAATTGTCAATCCAACGGTAACAGTGGTGACCAACTCGATTCACCACGCGACCAAGTTGGTCGAGCGAAATGTTCCAACGGTCATCATCGGTGGGAAGGTAAAATCTTCTACAGATGCTAGTATCGGAGGGATTGCGCTCAATCAGATCGGTCAGTTGAATTTTGACAAGGCCTTTCTTGGAATGAATGGAATCGATGATGAATTTTACAGCACTCCAGACCTGGAAGAAGGATCTGTTAAGCGTGCGATTATCGAAAATGCGAAAAAGACCTATATCCTAGCGGATGATTCGAAAATTGGGGTGACATCCTTTGTCAAAGTGGCTCCGATCAAGCGAGCCATGATTATCACCAATCAATGTGAACCGCAACGATTAAAGGTTTTAAAAGAAAAAACGGAGGTTATAGAGGTTTGATTTATACAGTTACACTGAATCCAGCAATTGACTATATTGTCCGTCTCGATCATGTAGAGACCGGAGCTGTCAATCGGATGGCTTCAGAAGATAAATTCGCCGGTGGTAAGGGAATCAATGTCAGTCGCGTCTTGAAGCGTCTCGATATCGAGAACACAGCGACTGGATTTATCGGTGGCTTCACTGGACGCTTCATTGAAGACGTACTGACTAGCGAAGCCATTTCAACCAACTTTGTGACAGTGGACCAAGATACACGGATCAATGTCAAGATCAAAGCTGATGAGGAAACAGAGATCAATGGGAACGGCCCAGAAGTGACGGAAGCTCAGTTGCAAGAATTGCTCAGCATTTTATCGAGCTTAACAGCAGATGATGTGGTAGTCTTTGCAGGATCTGCCCCATCTTCACTTGGAAATGCCATTTACAAACAATTGATCGCAGCAACTCGTGCGACAGGTGCGCAAGTCGTTTGTGACTTTGAAGGGCAAACCTTGATTGATTCCTTAGAGTTCAATCCCCAATTGGTCAAGCCAAACAACCATGAGTTGGGAGCTATTTTTGGCGTTACCTTGACGGAATTGCCAGAAATTGAACGCTATGCTAAAGAAATTTTAGCCAAAGGAGCACAAAACGTCATTATTTCCATGGCGGGTGATGGTGCTCTCCTCGTCAGTCCAAGCGGAACTTACTTCGCAAAACCAATCAAGGGTCAAGTGAAGAACTCTGTCGGCGCTGGAGATTCCATGGTAGCTGGCTTCACTGGGAAGCTTGCAACGACGGGTGATGTCATCGAAGCCTTCAAATGGGGCGTGGCTTGTGGAACAGCAACCACCTTCTCAGATGACTTGGCGACAGCTGACTATATAACAGAAACTTATGAAAAAGTAGAGGTAGAAAAACTATGAAAATTCAAGACGTTTTAAATAAAAACGTGATGTTGTTTGATCTTCAAGCAACAGATAAAGAGGGCGTGATCAATGAGATGGTCCAATCGCTTGTTGACAATGGTGTGGTAACAGATTTTGACACCTTCAAAACTGGTATCATGAACCGTGAAGCACAAACTTCAACTGGTTTGGGTGACGGAATTGCTATGCCCCACAGCAAAAATGAAGCAGTTAAAGAAGCTACAGTCTTGTTTGCAAAATCAAACAAGGGTGTGGACTATGCTTCGCTTGATGGTCAACCAACAGACTTGTTCTTCATGATCGCAGCTCCAGAAGGAGCAAACGACACTCACTTGGCAGCCCTTGCTGAATTGTCTAAATACTTGATGAAACCAGGTTTTGCAGACAAACTTCGCCAAGCCAGCACTCCTGATCAAGTGATCGCAGCCTTTGATGCAGAAGAGCAAGAAGCTGCAGCTGAAGAAGCGAAAAAAGCAGAAGCGGTCAAAGAAGCAGCTTCATCTGACAAACCTCTCATCGTTGCCGTTACAGCATGTACAACAGGGATCGCCCACACCTACATGGCAGAAGAAGCCCTCATCAAAAAAGGGGAAGAACTGGGTGTCACAGTCCGCGTTGAAACCAACGGGGCATCTGGTGTCGGCAACCGCTTGACGGCTGAAGAAATCGCCAAAGCTGAAGGGGTCATCATTGCAGCTGATAAAGCAGTTGAAACCGCTCGTTTCGATGGCAAAAAATTGATCTCTAAACCAGTCGCAGCCGGTATCCGTCAAACAGAAGAATTGATTCAAACCATCTTGGATGGAAAAGCAGATGTCTTCCACGCTGAAAATGCTGCACAAGCTAGCGCTAGCCAAGAAAAATTAAGCTTAGGTGGAGCTTTCTACAAACACCTGATGAGTGGGGTTTCTCAAATGCTTCCATTCGTTATCGGTGGTGGTATCTTGATCGCCCTTGCCTTCTTGATTGACCAAGTTATGGGTGTGCCTCAAGATCAATTATCTAGTCTTGGTTCTTATCATGTATTAGCAGCACAATTTAAAACAATTGGTGGAGTAGCCTTTGGCTTCATGCTTCCTGTACTTGCAGGTTACATTGGATTCTCAATCGCTGAAAAACCTGGTTTTGTAGCAGGGTTTATCGCTGGATCTATTGCTAGCTCAGGGTCAGCATTTGGAAATATCGCCTACGGTGCTGCTAAAGGTGAATTACCAGCAGCCGTATCATCTGGTTTCCTTGGAGCCTTAGTTGGTGGTTTCCTAGCAGGTGGAGTGATTCTAGTTCTTCGTAAAGCTCTTGCAGGTCTTCCACGTTCTCTTGATGGTATCCGTTCAATCCTTCTCTTGCCATTGCTTGGTGTTGGTTTGACAGGATTCTTGATGTTCCTCATCAATATTCCAATGGCTGCTATCAATACTGGTCTTAATAACTTCCTTTCAAGCTTGTCAGGTAGCTCAGCTGTCCTTCTTGGACTTCTCGTCGGCGGTATGATGGCTGTCGATATGGGTGGACCAGTTAACAAAGCCGCTTATGTCTTCGCTACAGGTACACTTGCTGAATCTGTTGCTTCAGGTGGTTCTATTGTTATGGCAGCTGTTATGGCAGCTGGTATGGTTCCTCCATTGGCAGTATTCGTAGCAACTGTATTGTTTAAAGATAAATTCACACAAGAAGAACGCGATTCAGGTTTGACAAACATCGTTATGGGTCTTTCCTTCATCACAGAAGGTGCCATTCCATTCGGTGCAGCTGACCCAGCCCGT
>CAUCUH010000151.1:0-3264 GCA_958445905.1 uncultured Streptococcus sp. | reverse complement strand
TGTTTAGTTTGATTTGCCTTCTTTTTTTGGTTCTGATTGCCCGACTTGGCTATATGCAGATCTCTCACCAAGCCTACTATACGGATAAATTGGCAAAAGCTACCAAAAAGACGGTCAAACAAGGGAGTGTGCGAGGGCAAATTTATGATGCTTCTGGTAAGCCCTTGGTGGAAAATGTGGGAAAACAAGTCTTGACCTTTACGCGGGATCGTAAAATGACGGCCCAAGAAATGCGAGAGACAGCTGGAAAACTCTTGCAGTATGTCGATGTAGAAAATCCTCAAGTGACCGAACGGCAAGAAGTGGATTACTATCTAGCCAATACCAAAGTCTACCAAGAAGTCGTAGAGCACCTGCCTGAGAAAAAGAAATTTGATACTGATGGCAATCGTCTACCAGAAGCTAAAATCTATCAAGCGGCAGTGGACAGCATTGACCCTTCAAAACTCGGTTACACAGATGATGAGAAAAAGATTATCTATCTTTATAGCCAAATGAATGCTGTGGAGAATTTTGCGACAGGGATTATTTCGACGCAAGCACTAGGTGCTGAGCAGATTGCGACCATCGCGGCTGACAGTCAGGACCTTCCTGGAATTGCGATCACGACCAGTTGGGACCGCAAGGTTTTGGATACTCCTTTAGCTTCTATCATCGGAACGGTTTCGACTGAGCAGGCGGGACTTCCAGCAGAAGAGGTTGAGGACTATGTCAAAAAAGGTTATGCTCTCAATGACCGGGTTGGAACGTCTTATCTCGAAAAGGAATACGAAAACGTCCTTCAAGGCAAACGCAGTGAAAAAGAAATTCTCCTAGATAAAAATGGCAACATGGATAAAGTGGTAGACATTTCAAAAGGAGCTAAGGGGGAAAACCTTAAGCTTTCGATTGATTTGGATTTCCAAAAAGGAGTGGAAGATATCCTTCGCTCCGCCTTTAGCGCAGAGTTGCAAGCTGGGAATGCGACCTACTCCGAAGGTGTCTATGCTGTAGCCCTTGAGCCTGATACAGGGAAAGTCCTTGCCATGGCAGGGATCAAACATCAGGCTGGCAGTCAAGATTTATCAACCGATGCTTTGGGAACAGTCACCAATGTTTTCGTCCCAGGATCGGTCGTTAAAGGAGCAACCTTGACTTCAGGATGGGAAAATGGTGCCATTTCCGGCAATCAAGTACTGACCGATCAGCCCATTGTTTTTGCAGGATCAACACCGATTAACTCTTGGTTTACCCAATACGGCAGTCGCTCCATCAATGCAGTAGAAGCTTTGGAATATTCTTCCAATACCTACATGGTTCAGATTGCCCTTAAGATGATGGGGCAACCCTACACTCCAAATATGACCTTACAAGTGGATCAAGTGGCCCCTGCTATGAAAAAACTTCGCTCCACTTTTGCAGAGTATGGTCTTGGAACGTCAACGGGGATTGACCTTCCCAATGAATCGACCGGTTTTATCCCGAAAGAGTATACAGTCGGCAATTATTTGACCAATGCTTTTGGCCAGTTTGACAACTACACCCCTATGCAATTGGCTCAGTATGCGGCAACCGTTGCAAATGATGGGAAGCGGGTGAGTCCTCATGTCGTCGAAGGCATCTATGACAATAATGATCAAGGTGGCCTCGGTCAGTTGAAAAAAGCGATCGAAGCCAAGGAGCTCAATCAAGTCCATATCTCAGCGGAGGACATGGCTTTGATCAAGCAAGGGTTTTACCAAGTGGCCAATGGTACGAGTGGGTTGACGACAGGAAAAACCGTTGGTCGTGGGGCCAGTGTGCCCATCAGTGCAAAGACTGGTACAGCTGAAACCACTGTCGATGGAGGCAAACAAGCCATTAATACCAATGTGGTGGCGTATGCACCATCGAATAATCCAAAGATTGCGGTAGCGGTGGTCTTTCCACATAATACCAATCTACAGGCGACGGTTAGTCATTCCATTACGCGTGACATTATTAACTTATACAATCAGAAACACCCCATGAATTAGAAAGGAAACTATGCTTTATCCAGCACCTATTGCAAAATTAATTGACAGCTATTCCAAGTTGCCAGGAATTGGGATCAAAACAGCGACTCGTCTGGCTTTTTACACCATTGGTATGTCAGATGATGATGTCAATGAATTTGCCAAAAACTTACTGAATGCCAAGCGTGAGCTAGGGTATTGCAGTATTTGTGGCAATTTAACCGATGAAGAAACCTGTGAGATTTGTCGAGATGAAACGCGGGATCCATCCCTCATTCTTGTTGTAGAAGATAGCAGGGATGTATCTGCTATGGAAAATATCCAGGAGTACCACGGTCGCTACCATGTCTTGCATGGCTTGATCTCGCCCATGAATGGCGTGGGACCCGATGACATCAATCTCAAGAGTTTGATTAGTCGCTTGATGGATGGAACAGTCACAGAGGTCATTGTTGCGACCAATGCGACGGCAGATGGGGAAGCGACATCTATGTATATCTCGCGCGTGCTCAAGCCAGCAGGGATCAAAGTGACCCGTTTGGCACGGGGGCTAGCAGTTGGAGCCGATATCGAGTATGCGGACGAAGTGACCTTGCTTCGCGCGATTGAAAATCGGACAGAATTATAAGAGAAGTTCTTTCGAAAGGGCTATCATTGTGGTATACTATCAAGTAAGAAATCAAGGGAACAATTAGGGAGAAACTATGAGTAAACAAGACTTAATCCTGTTGTATGGTGGACGTAGTGCAGAGCGTGAAGTATCTGTTCTTTCAGCAGAAAGCGTGATGCGCGCGATTGATTACCAAGCATTTTCGGTTCAAACCTACTTTATTACGCAGTCAGGAGACTTCATCCAGACGCAAGCTTTTGAAGAGAAACCAGCGGATGATGAGAAATTGATGACCAATGAGACAGTGGACTGGTCTAAAAAAGTGGCACCATCTGCGATTTACAAGGAAGGAGCAGTAGTCTTTCCAGTTCTTCATGGACCAATGGGAGAAGATGGTTCCATTCAAGGCTTCTTAGAAATCTTGAAGATGCCTTATGTTGGCTGTGGTATCCTAGCTTCTAGTGTTGCGATGGACAAGATCACGACCAAACGGGTCTTGGAGTCTGCAGGGATTCCACAAGTTCCTTATGTAGCTGTAGTGGAAGGCGATGACTTGGATGAGAAAATTGCTGCAATTGAAGCCAATCTCTCTTATCCTTTCTTCACCAAACCATCTAATATGGGTTCAAGTGTAGGGATTTCAAAATCTGAAAACCAAACAGAGCTTCGGGCTGCTCTTGA
>CAUCUH010000150.1:0-3321 GCA_958445905.1 uncultured Streptococcus sp. | reverse complement strand
GTCTTTCTTGACCTTGTAATAAAAGGTCGACAACGGCATTTTAAGATAGTTGCACCAGAATTATAAAAGGTGTCTTCGTCAACTCCTAACCATTCGCGCAGGCGATCACCACTCTTATCCTTCCAGTAAATACCAGCTTCTTCCGTCTTCATCCCTGGAGCTTGTCCGATAATATTGATACGAGCTGTCTTAGGAGCTGCAAAGAGTGGCTCGATCCCTTTATCCGTATATGCTTTATTTTGAGGATCTGCCATAATGGCTTGTTTAATGCTTTCAATCGTTGACATAAGTCCTCCTTCTATGGAAAAACTCAGCCAGAAAAACTGGCCGAGTAGTGGATTATTTGATTAGTTCATAGATGGCTTCTGCGTAAATAGCTGCTGCACGATAGAGATCTTCGACATCTGCGAACTCATTAGCTTGGTGCATAGTATTGACATAGTCTGGGAACATAGCACCAAAGGCAACCCCACGTTTCAAGAGACGACCAAAGGTACCACCACCGATCACTTGTTCATGTCCTTTGAGGCCAGTTTGTTTTTCGTAAACACGCAAGAGGGTGGATACCAATTCATCATCCATCGGAACATAGTGAGGTGTGTGACCGTGGGCTGACAAGCTTACTGTAGCCACTCCTTCGATCTTTTCAAGGGTGGATTTGATGGTTTCAGGATCTGTACCTTGAGGGTAACGGATATTGAGGGCAATAGTGTTGTCTGCTTGGCTTTCATCAAAATGGAAGACACCTGCATTCATGCTCAATGGTCCCGTCTTGGCATCTGTATGGGCAATGCCTAATTTTTCACCAGCAAAATCTTCGTGAAGAAGCGAAGCTGTCACATGAAGGTAAGCCTTAGCAGCACCACCAAAATCAAATTGGTTCAACAAGAGAGCCAAGTAGGTCGCACCATTGATCCCATCTTCAGGAGTTGATCCGTGAGCAGATTTCCCAACAATCGTAACGGTATAGGTTTCTTCATCGACAGTTGAGATTTCATACTTGAGCTGGTGTTCCTTAGCAAAGGCATCTAAGAGGCCAGCAAGATCTGGTAGTTGTCCAGAAACGACTGCAGTCGCTGACTCTGGTACCATGTTTTCACGAAGGCCACCTGTAAAGCTATGAAGATGGGCACTTCCTGTGTTGTCATTTCCAAAATGAAGGTACTCAGTGATGTTTCCTTTTTCCCCATTGATGATTGGGAATTCCGCATCTGGTGAGAAGCCAAAATCTGGCTCAGGAAGTCCGACGTGTTTGAAATAGTAATCCATATCTCCCCAGCCTGATTCTTCATCCGTACCGACAACAATGAGCACGCGCTTAGAAACAGGGAGTCCTAGGTCTTTAATGTTCTTCTAACCATAGTAGCAGGCCATTGTAGGCCCTTTATCATCAGACGAACCACGCGCATAGAGCTTACCATCGATAATTTCTGGTTTATATGGATCCGTCTTCCAGCCACTACCTGCAGGCACGACGTCCATATGGGCAAAGATCCCAAGCTCTTCTTCTCCTTCACCAAAAGTAAAGTGACCGGCATAATTGTCGACATTCTTGGTTTCATAGCCATCACGTTTGGCAATTTCCAAGAATTTTTCAAGAGCTTTTACAGGACCAGGTCCAAAAGGATGCTCTGCATCTGCCTTGCTGTCATCGCGTTCAGAATTGATTTCCAAGAGGCTGTATAGGTCAGCCATCATCTCATCGCGACGTTTTTCTACTTCTGCTTTAAAGTCAACTGTTGTCATGAATTCCTCCTCGATCTTCTATTTGCTAATTGGCTTAGCGTTTGTCAATGATTTCGTCCACTGGTAAGCGATAGCTTGGCTCTACTTTTTCAGCCGCATAGCCAACCGTAATCAAGACTTCCGGACGGAAACGCTCTTCGATGTCCAATACTTCATTGATTTTTGATTTATCAAATCCCAAGATAATATTGGTTCCAATGCCTTGGTCCGTCAAAGCAAGTACCAAGTTCATGGCCACAAGACCGGCATTCAAAGCCAAGTAATCACTTGTTTGTTGGGCATCATAGCGTGCAAATTCAGCAGGAAGATTTTGCATAAAGTATTGCAACTGCTCGTCTGTGAAGTTTTTCACCCCACCGACACGTGCAATCTTGCGAGCCCGTTTTTGCAAATCAGTATCTGTAAAGAGGGCGATGGTCACAGGTGCTTCCATGACTTGATCGTAGTTTGCACCATAGGCTAATTTTGCCAATTCCGCATTTTTTTGACGAACGACCACAAATTTCCAAGGCTGGCTATTGTGGACACTAGGGGCCAAGGTTGCGATCTCAATGGCAGTCCGTACATCCTTTGGATCGACCGGTTGGTCAGTGAAATGCTTGATCGTATGACGTTTTTTGTTGAGTTCTAGGAATTTCATAGTCAACTTCCTTTTCTATTTCTGTTACCTCTATTTTAACACAAAATGAAAGAGCTTGCAGGGTTTTACAGCCTAAGATTGTGAAAAAAGAAGCGGACATTTTGAAGATCCGCTTCTTTGTTATAGGTTGAATACACAAGAGATCCACCTATGATTCATTGGAAAGATTGAAATAGGCAGCTACTTCTTTGGCATAACCGTATTTCTCAATTAAGCTCGTTAGAAGCTCGATGTTATGGCCCCGATAGTTATCCTCGCGTCTCAATTCTTCGTACATCTCAATAAAGGGAAGGCCCTTGTCCTTAGCATCTTGGAGCTCTGCTTCATAGTCATAGGCCACCTTACGAAATTGCAGGTTGGTCACCCCATCTTCTTCGACATCGATCAGAGCATACTGTGCTCTGTGGTTTTGAATTGGTTCCCAGTCAAAATAAGGCATACCAATAGTTCCTGGATTAAGGATCTGTTGGCCCTGACTGCCATAGCGAAGCAACTGTTTGTGGACATGACCGTAGATCGCCATATCCGTCTGATCATCCAGCAATTGGTCAAAGTTCTCCGTCGCATTTGCTGGACGCAAGTCTCCACCATAATTCTTTTCTGGCAAGTTGTGTGTCAGTGAAAAGCGAATGCCATTGACCTCCTTCTTCTCTATCAATGGAAGGGAGCGAAGCCAATCGATCCGCTTGGTATCAAGTCCTTCCATGAGGTACTGAGTAAGGCGAAGAAGTTGGATCTCCTGCGGATCCTCTAACCCGTACTCGCCATCTAAAGCCTCTAAGACACAATCGTCCCAATTTCCACGAACAGCCGCTGTAATAGGTATCGCATCCAGCAATTCAAAAAGGTCATCTCTTCCAGGACCCGGAAGTAAAATGTCCCCTAAAAGCCAGAATTCCGTCGCGCCTAGAGCACGCGCATCCGCAATCACTGCC
>CAUCUH010000149.1:0-3376 GCA_958445905.1 uncultured Streptococcus sp. | reverse complement strand
ATGACGGTAGATACCGGAGATGCCTACGAGTAGCAGTATGGCGGCAGCTCTCCAGTAGCTGGCTACTTAGCCTTGAAGCGTGGAGTAGATATCGAAGCGGTCCACTTTGCGAGCCCCCCTTATACCAGTCCAGGTGCCTTGAAAAAAGCTCATGACTTAACACGGAAGTTGACCAAGTTTGGGGGCAATATCCAATTTATCGAAGTGCCCTTCACAGAGATCCAAGAGGAAATCAAGGCAAAAGCACCGGAAGCTTATCTCATGACCTTGACCCGCCGCTTTATGATGCGCATCACAGATCGTATTCGCGAGGTTCGCGGTGGTTTGGTGATTATCAACGGTGAAAGCTTAGGACAAGTGGCTAGTCAAACCTTAGAGAGTATGCAGGCCATCAATGCGGTAACCAATACACCAGTTATCCGTCCGGTGGTGACCATGGACAAGTTGGAAATCATCGATATTGCCCAAGAGATTGATACCTTTGAAATCTCTATCCAACCGTTTGAAGACTGTTGTACCATCTTTGCACCAGATCGTCCAAAGACTAATCCGAAACTCAAAAATGCAGAGCAGTATGAGCAACGTATGGATGTGGAAGCCTTAGTTGAGCGAGCTGTAGCAGGCATCATCGTAACAGAGATCACACCAAAAGTAGAAAAAGACGAGGTTGATGACCTGATTGAGGATTTGCTATAGGAGAGACTGGGCGTATCCAGCCTCTTTTTCTAACCAACTTAAAGGAGACAAGATGAAAAAAATTATCGTATTAATGACAAGTTTGCTTCTGTTGACAGGCTGTGTCAAAGTATCGTTTACTGGCCCGAAAAAAGAAGAGAAGACTAGCCAATCAAGCAATAGAAAAAAAGAACCCCTCACATTTGTCAGGGCCGAGCAGTATAAAGACCAGGACAACGAAGTCTTGGAAGCGTCTGAGAAATTTATCAAGGAACATCCAACGCTTGGAGAAGCTGGAAAATTATTTGTCTTTTTTCCAGGATATACCTTTGGAAATGAGGAAAATCGCTTCGCCTTATTCTTTATTGTGAATCGTACCACCACAACCATCGATCGTGATGGATCCTTTGTCCTGAATTTGGAATATGATGGAGAGCCACTTTTTAAAGATGTCACAGTTGACTATGAAGTGAGCGAATCGGGTGTGTTAAAACCCAATACTGCTGCAGCGATTCCGATAAAAATTACTAAGGAACAAGAAGAAAAAATGAAGGGGATGAACGATTCGTCTAAAGCCAAAATGAGCTTCAATGACTTTAAATTTAAGGATAAGTAGATGAAGGCAGGTTTTGAATGCGATCTTAAACTACAAGATACAAAAAATAGATTTTTCAAAGAAAATTCGCTTTCAAAGCGCAAAAATACTTGTCTTTGTCTGATAGAAATGCTATACTTAGAGAGTTGACTATGCACAGCCTGTGCAACCGCTCGAACATCGTCTTAAGTGGTTCGTCCCACGATGCTAGGCGAGTCTTCACAAAAATACGGGGAAACCCAAAAATACATAGGAGGTGCATAATGAGCACATACGCAATCATTAAAACTGGCGGAAAACAAGTTAAAGTTGAAGTTGGTCAAGCAGTCTACGTTGAAAAATTGAACGTTGAAGCTGGTCAAGAAGTTACATTTAACGAAGTTGTTCTTGTTGGTGGTGAAAACACTGTTGTCGGAACTCCACTTGTTTCAGGAGCTACTGTTGTTGGAACTGTTGAAAAACAAGGAAAACAAAAGAAAGTTGTTACTTACAAGTACAAACCTAAAAAAGGTAGCCACCGTAAACAAGGTCACCGTCAACCTTACACTAAAGTTGTCATCAACGCTATCAACGCTTAATTTTTAGGAGAACACATGATACAAGCAGTCTTTGAACGAGCCGAAGATGGCGAGCTGAGGAGTGCAGAAATCACTGGGCACGCTGGAAGCGGTGAATATGGCTTTGATGTCGTGTGTGCATCGGTTTCGACTCTAGCCATTAACTTTGTCAACTCTGTTGAGAAATTTGCAGGCTACGAACCGGATCTAGAATTAAACGAAGAAGAAGGTGGCTTCCTTCGGGTCACAATCCCGACAGATATTCCACCACATCAAAGAGAAATGACCCAACTATTCTTTGAATCATTTTTCTTAGGGATGGCAAACTTATCGGAGAACTCTTCAGAGTTCGTCCAAACAAGAGTTATCACAGAAAACTAACATGGAGGAAAACAATTATGTTGAAATTGAATCTTGCTAACTTGCAACTTTTCGCCCACAAAAAAGGTGGAGGTTCTACATCAAACGGACGTGATTCACAAGCAAAACGTCTTGGAGCTAAAGCAGCTGATGGACAAACTGTAACAGGTGGATCTATCCTTTACCGTCAACGCGGTACACACATCTACCCAGGTGTGAACGTTGGACGTGGTGGAGACGATACTTTGTTCGCAAAAGTTGAAGGCGTAGTACGCTTCGAACGTAAAGGTCGCGATAAAAAACAAGTTTCTGTTTACCCAATCGCAAAATAAAAAGGTCCAGTTAACCTTTTTATCCCGAGCCTTGATCCAAAGGTGAGGAAGCTAGAAATAGCATAAATCAAAGCTTTCCGGATTAACGGAAGGCTTTTTTTCTTTTATTTATTTAAAAATATCATGTTTACTCTTGTTAATATAATGTTTGAATTTGTGTTTTTTGAAAAAAGTAGTATAATAGAGACAAATATAGTAGGAATGGAAGTAGTACCATGAAAGATAGCAGACATGTTGAAATTCTTCAGGAACTGGATCGAAAAAGTGTGGTATCGGTCAAAGAGCTCAAGGAACTTTTTGGGGTGACAGACATGACTATTCGTCGAGATCTGATCGATCTTGAAAAACAAGGTCTTTTAGTTCGCGTACATGGTGGGGCCCACAAAAAAGTCAAAGATAGCTTATTAGAAGCTTCTCACAGTGAAAAAAATCTGATCAATATTGATGAGAAACGAAGCATTGCCAAAAAATGTGCGGAGTTGATCGAAAATGGGGATACCGTCTTTATTGGCTCTGGTACAACAACAGACTTTATCGGAGATTATTTGGAAGGAAAAGAAATTAGCATCGTCACCAACTCCCTTCCAATTTTTGAGAAATTAAAGGATTTTCCTAATTATGACTTGATCTTAGTTGGTGGTCGCTACCGGGTAAAGACACAAACCTTTGTCGGTCAATTTGCCAATAAACTCTTGAAAGAAATCAAGGTTTCTAAGGCCTTCATCGGGGTGAATGGAATCGATGGCCATAGTGTCTCCACAGCTAATGAAGAAGAAGGAAATGGCAATGCCATTATTCTGAACAATGCGATAGAAAAATATGTGGTAGCTGATAACAGCAAGTTTGATAGTTATTCC
>CAUCUH010000148.1:0-3414 GCA_958445905.1 uncultured Streptococcus sp. | reverse complement strand
CCTACAAACCCCACAACAAGATGGTGGTCAATGGGATATGGTGGTATCCCTCTTTGAGAAATACGGAGTGGTTCCAAAATCAGTTTATCCGGAATCGATTTCTTCAAGTAATAGCCGGGAATTGAACACCTACCTCAATAAACTCTTGCGTCAAGATGCGCAAATCTTGCGTGACTTGATTCACTCAGGCGCAGATAGTGAGGCAGTTGCGAGCAAGAAACAAGCGTTGTTGCAAGAAATCTTTAACTTCTTGGCTATGTCTTTAGGATTGCCTCCGCGTGAATTTGACTTTTCATACCGTGATAAGGACAACCAATTCCATACCGAAAGTGGCTTAACTCCACAAAGCTTCTACAAAAAATATGTAGACCTTCAATTAGACGATTACGTCTCCATTATCAATGCCCCAACTACAGATAAGCCATATGGAAAATCTTACACCGTAGATATGCTGGGCAATGTGGTTGGTAGCCGTCCAGTCCGCTACCTAAATGTTCCAATGGATCGATTGAAAGAATTAGCTATTGCTCAAATGAAAGCAGGAGAAACTGTCTGGTTTGGTTCAGATGTAGGCCAAGTCAGCAACCGTAAAGCCGGAATCCTGGCAACAGATGTCTACGATTTTGAAGCAGGCATGGACATTCATTTGACACAAGACAAGGCGGGTCGCTTGGACTATGCAGAAAGCCTCATGACACACGCTATGGTCTTGACAGGGGTTGATTTAGACGAAGCAGGTCAGTCTCGTAAATGGAAGGTTGAAAATTCATGGGGAGACAAGGTCGGTACAGATGGTTACTTTGTGGCTTCTGATGCTTGGATGGATGAATATACCTATCAAATCGTGGTTCGTAAAGAATTCCTAACAGCAGACGAATTAGCAGCCTATGAAGCAGAACCAATTGTCCTAGCACCGTGGGATCCAATGGGAGCTTTAGCAAAATAATGATATAGAAAAGAGCCGAAAGGCTCTTTTCAGATTGAAGACAAAATATCTTAAAAACTTTCCTTAGGTGAGTACGGACGTCAGCGAACTTCTTTAAAGTTCCATGACTAATTATTGAGTCTAAGGTCTCAATAATTCCGAGTGCCTGAAACAATAACGTTTCAAGCACTTTTCTCACAGCGGAAAGTTTCAGTATTTTCTTAAATCGATTTAAATATTGGAACTCAATTTTGTTTTTTGCAGAATCACTTAACTTATTTTGCTTTAAAATAGTTTGTCTACATTCTAATAAGAGCCGAAAGGCTCTTTTTTTTATATACTCAAAAATAAAAAAGCTGGGAAGTCTAACTAAATAAATCAGATTTTATTCGTTCTGGTTTTTTAACCATTGTTTTAAAAAAAGCCGGGCAAAAGCCCGACTTCTCTGTTATATTATTCGTTATGATTGTTAGATTCTTGTGAAGAAGGCTCAGATGGTTTAGATTGATTTTCTTCGTTCGAAGAGCTAGACGATGGTTCTTCATACGAATACTGATCAGTGGAATAACTTGGCTCATAGTAGTAGTTATTGTAGTTGTTCTTACCATTGTTTAAGTAGAGATAAGAACCACTTCGATACAGTCCACTTGGTTGCGTCCAATCCGTATGACCAGAGTTATTATTATTAGCAAGATAGAGCATCATTTGACGGTAGACATCCGTTGCGACCTGTATTCCATTATCCAATACTGGTGTAAAGCGATTGGAATAACCCGTCCAGACGGCCATAGCATATTCAGGTGTGTATCCTACGAATAATTCATCTGGTGTCACAATACTTGAATAACCTGTATTTTTTGTTAACTTATTGACCTCGTTATCATCATAGTTTGATGTACCAGTCTTACCAGCTTGGTAGATTCCCGAAATGGCAGCATTTGTACCGGTACCAGACAAGAGAACTGTCTTCATCATATCTGTCATCATGTAGGCAGTTGTTGCTTTCATTGCACGAGTTCCTTCGGACTCAAATTCCTTGGTTGTGCCATCACTAAAGACAACCCGACTAACATAGGATGGTTTGTAATAGGTACCGCCATTGGCAAAAGCAGCATAGGCAGCTGCCATTTTCTCACTGCTGGCTCCGTATTTGTTGCTAGAATCGCTAGTGTTACTCGAGATAGCGTTGGCGTAAACCATTTCTGGGTAATCGATCCCTAATCCATTGAGGAATTTCTTAGCTTGTTTAAGACCAACTTTTTCCAGGGCCTTCACCGCAGGCACGTTACGAGATTGTTGAATTGCGTAGGTAATGGACATGCTACCATAGTATGAACGGTCCCAGTTGTAGACAGGCGTTGATGAATGAGGGAAGTTGTATGGCGCATCTGTTGTAGTAGCTGCTGTAGAGGTATATTCCTCATGTTCAAGAGCTGGTGCGT
Source organism: uncultured Streptococcus sp. (assembly GCA_958445905.1). Classification (GTDB taxonomy): domain Bacteria; phylum Bacillota; class Bacilli; order Lactobacillales; family Streptococcaceae; genus Streptococcus. The sequence continues at coordinate 1,047 of CAUCUH010000148.1, read as the reverse complement.
AATCTGTGATTGGTTTCATTGATGAACCCCAGTCACGGTTAGTCTCAACGGCTTGGTTTGTACCAAAGGAAACGTTGCTAGATTGGTGACGAGAGCCAAGTTGTGCAATGACTTTACCAGTATTGACATCAATAACAGTAGAAGCTACTTGCAACTCATCATCTGGATAGTTGACATATTCATCTGTATTGTAGATATCCCACAATTTCTTTTGGGCTTCAGTGTCAACGTTAGTATAAACATCCATCCCTGTCGTCAATACATTGTAGCCCGTTTCTTCTTCGACCTGTTCGATCACTTCTTTCAGGTAATTATCCATATAGGCGGGATAACTGCTTGAAGAACTAAGACTTTGTAGACCATCTGTAACAGGTGTGTTGACCGCTGCTTCGTATTGTTTATTAGAAATGGTCTTCATATCGAGCATTTCTTTTAATACTAAGTTTCGGCGTTGTTGTGCTGCTTCAGGGTGGGAGTATGGGTCGTATTGGTTTGGTGCTTGGGGCATTCCTGCAAGGAGTGCTAATTGAGGGAGCGAAAGATCTTTTAGATCTTTTCCGTAATAACTTTTCGCAGCCGTCTGCATTCCGTAGTTCCCATTCGCCATAAATACTTTATTGACGTAATAGGTCAAGATTTCTTGTTTGGTTGCTTTCTTTTCCAGTTGAGTTGCTAACCAAGCTTCTTGGATCTTACGAGAGAGGGTACGGTCAGAGGCTGAAGTGGAGAAATAGGTTAACTTGATCAATTGTTGCGTCAAGGTTGAACCACCCTGACTTCCTCCTCGCAAGTTGTGAAGGAAGGAACCGCCGATCCGAATAATATCGACCCCACGGTGATTGAAGAAACGGTGGTCTTCAATCGCTACGATAGCATTGACCAAATCAGTAGGGATTTCATTGGCAGAGACGTTGATCCGTTTCTCAGCCCCCAAATCCGCAATCAAGTTATTTTGGTTGTCATAGATCTTACTAGATGTTGTTGCAACCAAATCTTTTTCAGACAAGGTTGGTGCTTTCATAGCATAGTAACCAAATATCAGTCCAC
>CAUCUH010000147.1:0-3484 GCA_958445905.1 uncultured Streptococcus sp. | reverse complement strand
CATTTGCCTTCAGCGTGAGCTGCTTTGATCACGTTGTTGATCAAACGAAGGATTGATGGGTTATATGGTTGGTAAAGGTATGAAACTTGTTCGTTCATACGGTCAGCAGCCATTGTGTATTGGATCAAGTCATTTGTACCGATTGAGAAGAAATCAACTTCTTTAGCAAATTGGTCCGCAAGCATTGCAGCAGCTGGGATTTCAATCATGATCCCTACTTGGATATCATCTGCCACAGCAACACCTTCAGCAAGCAATTTAGCTTTTTCTTCTTCAAGAATACCTTTAGCAGTACGGAACTCCGTCAACAAAGCAACCATTGGGAACATGATCCGCAATTTACCGTGAACAGATGCACGAAGCAAGGCACGCAATTGGGTACGGAACATTTGATTACCAGTTTCAGAGATAGAAATACGCAAAGCACGGAAACCTAAGAATGGGTTCATTTCTTTAGGAAGGTCGAAGTAAGGAAGTTCTTTATCCCCACCGATATCCATTGTACGAACAACAACAGGTTTACCATTCATACCTTCAAGAACTGCTTTGTATGCTTCATATTGGTCTTCTTCGGTTGGGAAATCTTGAGAATCCATATACAAGAATTCTGTACGATAAAGACCAACTGCTTCTGCACCATTATCGTTAACACCTTCAACGTCTTTAGGTGTACCGATGTTGGCAGCCAACTCGAAGTGTTTTCCATCAGCAGTCACTGTTTTCGCATCTTTAAGGAGAGCCCATTCAGCTTTTTGTTTAGCATAAGCTTCACCAGCTGCTTTGAACTCTGCAATTTGTTCTTCAGTAGGGTTGATCACCACTTCACCAGTGATCCCTGAAACAGCCAAAACATCACCATCTTTGACAAGTTCTGTGATGTTATTTGTACCAAGAACAGCTGCGATTTCAAGTGTACGAGCCATGATAGCTGAGTGACTGGTACGTCCACCGATATTCGTAACAAAAGCTTTTACATACTTTTTGTTCAACTGCGCTGTATCAGATGGAGTCAAGTCATGCGCAACCACGATTGCTTCTTCATTGATAGAAGCAGGGTTTGGCAATTTCTTACCAAGCAAGTTGGCAAGGACACGTTTGGTAACGTCACGAATATCTGCCGCACGTTCTTGCATGTAAGGATTGTCTTCCATTCCTTCAAAGATCGCAATGAACATGTCAGTGACTTCTTTCAAGCCTGCTTCTGCATTGATTTTTTTCGTACGAATTGTTTCTTTGATCTGACCAATCATTTCAGGGTCAGCAAGAACCATCATATGCGCATCAAAAACTTGCGCTGCTTCTTCACCAAGGCTTGCTACTGCATTCTCCCGGATAAGAGAAAGCTCGTTTTGTGAAGCTTCAAGAGCTGCATCCAAACGAGCTTCTTCTGCACTTGTATCTTCGACTGAAACAGTCTCAAATGATAAGTCTGGTTGAATGAGCAAATATGCCTTAGCAACGGCAACACCGTCAGATGCTGCAATTCCTTTTAGCATTTTTGTCATATTTTAAGCCAATCCTTCTTTAGTCATTGTTTCTGAGATAGCTGCGATAGCATCATCAGCGTCAGCACCTTCTGCAGAGATTACAACGTCTGCTCCTTGACCAACACCAAGGCTCATAACACCCATGATTGATTTCAAGTTAACTGATTTACCTTTGTATTCAAGAGTAATATCTGAAGCAAATTTGCTAGCAGTTTGAACCAACAAAGTTGCTGGACGTGCGTGGATACCTGTTTCTGCCACGATGTGGAAATCTTTAGAAGCCATAGTTTGACTCTCCTTTTTAAAAATAGTTTTTGAGTTACCTTTTGATAACCCTTACAATTTGGTATTATATCATCTTTTGAAATTTTTTTCAAGATTTTTATCACTGACTTACAGAAAAAGACTGCGAAAAATCCCAATTTAGATACATTTTAAGAAGCACTTGAAGAACAGAGGAAATATCTTTTCAATTTTCTACTATATTATAAGTAACATTTTCCTCCGCTTTCAATGAAAAGAAGCTCTTTAACCACAGGATATTGATTCACCAAAAAATTATAACTAATTAAAGATGCTTTAAAGCCTATTCCTATCCCATTTCTTCGATTTTCACACTTTTCACTCACCACAATATATTGTGCTTTGAAAACTCCATTTCATCTCTTTGCACAATATTTAGTTTTATTTTGTTGACAAGTTGCTGGATTTTGTTTATACTGTTTACAGATTTATATTTCGATAGGAGAACGGAAAAGAAATGGTAACCATTTATTCAAAAAATAATTGTGTTCAATGCAAAATGACCAAGCGATTCCTCGATAGCAATCACGTGGAATATCGCGAAATTAACTTAGATGAACAGCCAGAATTTGTAGAGCATGTTAAGAACCTTGGCTTCAATGCTGCTCCAGTTATTCAAACACCGGATGAAGTATTTTCTGGTTTTCAACCAGCTAAGTTGAAGAAACTTTCATAATAAACACAGTATTTTGCTTAAATAGGGTCTAGCGTTAGCAACCTAACACTAGACTTTTTACTTGTAAAGAGAGGACTTCTCCTCTTCATTTTTTTGAACTAGAAAAGGATTATTATGGGATTAAAATCTCTTGAAGATGTGACGTATTTTCGTCTTAACAATGAAATCAACCGTCCAGTAAACGGCCAAATCATGCTTCATAAGGATAAAGAAGCTTTGGATGCGTTCTTTAAAGAAAATGTTGTACCAAATACTAAAGCCTTTGACTCGATTACAGACAAGATTCAGTACCTTCTCGAGCACAATTACATTGAGAGAGCTTTTATCGAGAAATACCGTCCTGAATTTTTAGAGGAATTGGCCCAATTTATCAAAGACCAAAACTTCCAATTCAAGTCCTTCATGGCGGCCTACAAATTCTATAACCAATACGCTTTGAAAACAAATGATGGAGAATACTATCTTGAAAGCATGGAAGACCGTGTCTTCTTCAATGCTCTCTATTTTGAAGATGGAAATGAAGCTATCGCGCGAGACATCGCAAACGAAATTATCCACCAACGCTACCAACCAGCGACTCCTTCTTTCTTAAACGCTGGACGTGCCCGCCGTGGAGAATTGGTTTCATGTTTCTTGATCCAGGTAACCGATGATATGAACGCGATCGGACGTTCCATCAACTCTGCCCTTCAACTTTCACGTATCGGTGGTGGGGTTGGGATTTCCCTCAGCAACCTTCGTGAAGCTGGAGCACCGATCAAGGGGTATGAAGGAGCCGCTTCTGGGGTCGTACCTGTTATGAAACTCTTTGAAGATAGCTTCTCTTACTCTAACCAATTGGGACAACGCCAAGGGGCTGGGGTGGTTTACCTCAATGTCTTTCACCCAGACATCATCGCCTTCCTTTCTACTAAGAAAGAAAATGCTGATGAAAAAGTTCGGGTTAAGACTCTCTCACTTGGCGTCGTCGTACCAGACAAGTTCTATGAGTTGGCTCGTAAAAATGAAGAAATGTACC
>CAUCUH010000146.1:0-3517 GCA_958445905.1 uncultured Streptococcus sp. | reverse complement strand
TGTCAGATAGAACGGGATTGTTTACAGGATCGTTTGATCCGATTACCATTGGGCATGTGCAATTGATCGAGCGGGCGAGCCGCTTGTTTGACCGTGTCTATGTCGGAATTTTTTATAATCCGGAAAAAGTCGGACTCTTTTCCATTGAGCAGCGCGTGCGCATGGTAGAAGGGGCCTTGGCTCATTTGGAAAATGTTGAAATTGTGACGTCAACTCAAGAATTGGCTGTGACAGTGGCGCGCAATCTTGGTGTCATCACCTTGATCCGGGGCTTGCGCACTACACAGGATTTGGTTTACGAAGCCAATATGGATTATTTTAATCACCAGTTGGCACCTGAATTGGAGACTATTTATCTCTATGCCCAGCCTCCTTACCAGGCCATTAGTTCGACGCGTATTCGAGAGTTGCTGGCTTTTCAGCAGGATATCTCACCTTATGTCCCAGAGAGTGTAATGGAGGAAATCAAAGATGACACAAGCGAATAAACCAAGCTTGACCACTAAAAAGAAAAAAGGACGGTTGAAAGAATACCGATGGCCGATTGCAGGAGTTTTTTTCTTGCTCCTCTTGCTAGCTGCTTTTGTGATTCGCCTTCCCTATTATATTGAGATGCCGGGAACGGCAGAAGATATTCGATCCGTCATGACAGTGGATGGAAAAATAGATACCAAGTCAGGATCCTATGATTTTGTAACCGTAGCAGTGAAAGAGGCGACCCCAGCTGATTTGATCTATGCTTGGGCGACACCTTTTACAGATATCTACTCTGCCAAGGATATGACAGGTGGTAGTTCGAGCCAAGAATTTACGCGGATTAACCAATTCTATATGGAAACCTCGCAAAATATGGCCATCTACCAAGGGTTAAAGACAGCTGGAAAAGAAACCCAGATGGACTTTCTAGGTGTTTATGTTATGCAGGTGGCAGATGATTCGACCTTTAAGGGGATCTTGAACATTGCGGATACCGTCACCGGTGTGAATGGTAAGACCTTTAAGAGTTCCAAAGAATTGATTGATTATGTTGGTTCTCAAAAAATTGGCGACCCCGTTTCGGTGACCTATATCGAGGATGGACAAACCAAGACAGCAGATGGGAAGATCATCAAATTGTCCAACGGGAAAAACGGAATCGGGATTAGCCTGATCGACCGGACTGAAGCCAAAGGCGATGTTCCTGTCCAGTTTGCGACCCAAGGGATTGGTGGGCCAAGTGCCGGTATGATGTTTAGCCTAGCCATCTACACCCAAGTGGCTGATCCAGATCTTCGTCAGGGACGCCATATTGCAGGGACAGGAACCATTAACCAAGATGGAACGGTTGGCGACATCGGTGGGATTGACAAGAAAGTCGTCGCAGCCGATAAAGAAGGAGCAGAAATTTTCTTTGCCCCTAATAATCCAGTTTCCAAAGAAGAAAAGAAGGCTAATCCTAAGGCCAAATCAAACTATGAAACAGCTAAAGAAGCCGCGAAACAAATTCATTCGAAGATGAAAATTGTCCCCGTCAAAACCTTGCAGGATGCCATCGATTATTTGAAAAAGAACTAAAGTAGCCTGTTTGACAAATTTCGTACTTGAACGTATGACATCGTGTTAGCAGAGGGGAACATTCATCTTCTAATCAAATTCAAGTTTTTGCTTATCAATCTCTCTATTTTTAGAGGGATTTTTTCTTTATACTGGTATCAGAAAGAAAGGGAGGTAGTGAAATGATTCAAACCAGTTTGTTTTCCATTTCAGTATTCTTAGCGGGAGTTCTATCCTTTTTCTCCCCATGTATTTTGCCACTGATGCCAGTCTATGTAGGGATTCTATTGGATTCTGAACGTGTGAAAACTGTTCGAATTTTTGGAAGAGATATTTCTTGGTATGGCTTGGTGAAGACTCTTTGTTTTATCGCAGGTCTATCAACTGTTTTCCTAATTCTAGGATACGGTGCAGGGGCTCTTGGTCAGGTATTGTATGCTCCATGGTTTCGCTATCTGCTAGGAGGGATTGTGATCTTACTAGGGATTCACCAAATGGAAGTGATCAATCTGAGACAACTCCAAAAGCAAAAGACTATCCAACTCAAAAAGAATCGGGAGCGCAATGAATTCTTCAATGCTTTTCTGATAGGGGTCACCTTCAGTTTTGGTTGGACCCCTTGTGTCGGACCAGTTTTGAGTTCTGTTCTAGCCATTGCAGCTTCTGGAGGAGATGGTGCATTGCAAGGCGCTCTCCTGATGCTGGTATATACATTAGGCTTGGCTCTGCCTTTCTTGCTTTTGGCCTTGGCTTCTAGCTGGGTTCTACAACATTTTGCTAAACTCAAGCCCCATATGGGAACCTTGAAAAAAATTGGTGGTGCCCTCATCATCTTGATGGGCATCTTGCTGATGCTAGGAAATCTTAATAGCCTCGCATCCCTGTTTCACTAATCTTGAATGATTAAAGGAGAAAAATCATGAAAAAAATTCTTGCACTTTCTATTGCTACACTTAGCATCGTCACTTTAGCAGCTTGTTCTGGACAGAAATCAGATTCAGACATGAAAAAAACGGACGATAGTAGTATGATGAAGAAGGACGATATGAAGAAGGACGATATGAAGAAGGATGACATGAAGGATTCATCCATGTCCGATGATAAAATGAAAAAAGAAGACATGAAAGATTCATCTATGATGTCTGACAGCAGTTCTGAAATGAAGGACGATATGAAAAAGGATGAGATGAAATCCAGCGATTCAGAAATGAAAGACGAAAAGAGTGGATCATCTGATATGAAATCAGACAACTAATGAAAGAAGGGAGAGGTCATCTGAGGATGACTTTCTCCTTATTTAAAGAGGTAATAATGATGAAGAAATTAGCTTTAGTAGCTGCAGGATTCTTGTGTACTGGACTTTTGGGGGCTTGTTCGAGTCAAGGAATGGCTACTTCTAATAAGGATATGGGCCAACAAACAGCCAAAGCTGGGGATAGGCAAACATCTGGCAAGAAAGTGAAGGATTTTAACCTGCAAGGAGTGGATGGCAAGCCCTACCGCTTATCCGATTACAAGGGAAAGAAAGTTTACCTCAAATTTTGGGCTTCCTGGTGCTCTATCTGTCTTTCAACATTAGGCGACACAAATGATTTAGCAAAGGCAGAGGAGGGTAAAGATTATGTGGTCTTATCCGTTGTAGCTCCAACCTTTAATGGTGAAAAATCGGAAGCAGATTTCAAAAACTGGTACCAGTCTTTGGATTACAAGGATTTCCCAGTCTTAATGGACAGTAAGGGCGACTTGCTCAAAGAGTATGGGATTCGCTCTTATCCATCTGCTCTCTTTATTGCAAGCGATGGAACTCTCGCTAAGACCCATATCGGTTATATGAGCAAGGAAGACATCGTCCAGACTCTAAAAGAAATGAAGTAAGGAGGACATAAAATGGAAACAAAATGGAAACTCATTTCCATTCTTTTAGTGGGGCTATTTTGTTTTGGAATCTTTTTCCTTGTCAAAGGATCCATGGCCTTGCGGAATC
>CAUCUH010000145.1:0-3528 GCA_958445905.1 uncultured Streptococcus sp. | reverse complement strand
GGAGCATTCTTGTTTCGTCCATCGATGGGCATGCGAGAGGGCAAGGCTGTCTTTATCTGGATGAGCTCAAACTCTTTATTGGAGCAGATCTTTCTTGGGGAGTAGACCTCTTGCCTTACACAGGGCAAATGCGACTGATTCCTTCCTTGGTTCAGGATGATAAGAAGGCTTATTTAAAAGGAGCTGATTTGCTGGAAACACTCTTGCAAGATGGCATTCAAGTTGTGGTCAGCCACGACCCGCAAGATCGGATTGAAAGGATTTTAAATGAAAAAAACAGTCTTTCTGAAAACCTTTATTGAAACCAGATGGTGCCATCGATTCCGTTCTAAGGAGGCCTTGAAGCGATACCAAGATAAACAATTGGCACGCTACCTTGCATTTATCACTTCTCAATCCCCCTATTTTCAAACCCATTCTCCCGAATCCTTTGGAACCATGGATAAAACCTTCATGATGACACATTTCAATGAACTCAATACCCTGGGAGTGGATCGAGATCAGGCTTTAGAGATGGCGATTCGCGGAGAACAAACACGAGATTTTACTGAGATGAATGGAGAAGTAGCAGTGGGCTTGTCTTCGGGGACTTCCGGCCACCGAGGAGTCTTTGTCACCACAGAAAAAGAAAGAAGTATGTGGGCTGCAGCGATTCTAGCCAAGATGCTACCGAAAGGAAAACTCTTTGGTCATCGCATTGCCTTTTTCTTACGAGCGGACAATGAACTCTATCAAACCATTAATTCAGGCCTGATTCGCTTGGAATATTTTGATATTTTCAAGGATAGCAAGGAGCATTTAGAGCGTCTCAAAGACTATCAACCAACCATTGTGGTTGCACCAGCTTCAACCTTGATTGAGTTAGCCAACTATGTCAGCAATCAGCAACTTGCGATTCAACCCGTCAAGGTCGTTTCTGTCGCAGAGATCCTAGAAGATCGAGATGCTCAGATCATAGCCAAAGCTTTTCAACTAGACAAGCTTGATCAGGTCTACCAAGCGACAGAAGGATTTTTAGCTTGTACCTGTTCAGAAGGCAATCTACATCTCAACGAAGATATTTTGTATGTCGAAAAAGAGTATCTAGATGATAGCCGCTTTTATCCGATTATTACGGATTTCAAACGAACCAGTCAACCCATCTATCGCTACCGCCTCAATGATATTTTGGTGGAAGAAAAGTCTCCTTGCCCTTGCGGTTCCGTCTTTACTCGAATCGCAAAGATCGAAGGACGATCAGATGATATCTTCTATTTCAAAAAAGACGATGGCAGTAGCCAAATGATCTATCCGGATTTTATTCGACGGTGTATTCTCTTTGTCGAAAATATTCAGGACTATCAAGTAACTCAGTTGACAGATGGATCCATTACCATTGCCTTGAGTCACCGGACAGAGTCTATGGAGCAAGCGATTTTTGCTCAATTTGAACTCTTAGCTCAGCAGAAACAATTCATTCTCCCAAGTATTCATTTTATCGATTACCAATGGGACCCAACACGTAAATTAAAACGTGTTCAACGACTTCAATAAAAGGAGAATCCTATGACTACTGTAAAAAGACATTTGCAAATTAAAGGCTATGGAACAGCGCTTCCAGCTCATACCGTGACTTTCAAAGACCAAACTCGTTACCGCGTGAAAGAAGGAGAAGAAACACAGATTGATCTTGCAGCGCGTGCGATTGAAGCGGCTTTAAACCATGCAGGACTTAAGATGGCAGACATCGACTGCCTGGTTTCGGCTAGTGCGGTTGGCGTTCAGCCCATTCCTTGTACAGCAGCTCTGATCCATGAGCGCGTGGCCAAGGGACTGACGATTCCTGCTATGGATATCAATACCACCTGTACTAGTTTTGTATCAGCCTTAAGCACCATTTCCTATCTGATTGAAGGTGGCGAATACCAACGGGTTCTGATTGTATCTAGTGAAGTAGGGAGCCTAGGGCTGAATCCTAAACAAAAAGAAAGCTTTGAATTGTTTAGTGATGGAGCTGCAGCCTTTATTTTTGAAGCAACAAAGGAAGATAAAGGAATCATAGCCAGTATGCAACGTACCTGGTCTGAGGGAGCCCATGATACCGAAATTCGGGGTGGTTTGACAGCTTATCATCCGAAATTGTACTCTGAATCAACCAAGACTGATTTTATGTTTGACATGAAAGGGAAGAAGATCCTCTTACTTTCTGCTCGTGTTATTCCAGAAATGTTCCAAGAATTCCAAGAGAAATCAGGCATTTCTAAAGATGCTGTAGACTATATTATTCCCCATCAAGCTAGCCGGGCCTTGCCACTCGTCATGGACAAATTGGGCGTCGGCAAAGACAAGTACCTCAATATTGTCAGTGATTATGGAAATATGGTTTCGGTAGCCGTACCTTTCGGCCTAGCCTATGCACTGGATCATGGCTATGTGAAGGAAGGAGATACCATCTTCTTGATGGGAACTGCAGCAGGAATGACGGTCAATATGTTGGCACTGAAACTTTAATGATGAATCCTCTTATTTCAAGCTCAAAAAGCATCAAGTCCCGCTAGTCTTTAGCGGGCTTTTTTGATATAATGAAAGGTATGGAAATTGAGAAAACCAACCGAATGAATGCGCTCTTTGAGTTTTATGCAGCGCTCTTGACGGACAAGCAGATGAACTACATCGAGCTCTACTACGCAGATGACTACAGCTTGGCTGAGATTGCAGAAGAGTTTGGAGTGAGCCGTCAAGCGGTCTATGACAATATTAAACGTACAGAAAAGATTTTGGAAGATTACGAAATGAAACTCCATATGTATTCCGATTACATTGTACGCAGCCAGATTTTTGATCAGATTTTAGAACGCTATCCGGAAGATACTTTTCTACAAGAGCAGGTTGAAATTTTATCAAGCATTGACAATCGGGAGTGATTATGGGCAGTCTCGTCATTTATCAAGGAATACCTTGTAAACTATTAGTCGCAGAGGAAGTATTTCCTACTCGACTACAGATTATCTCGCCCAATGATATCTCCAAAGCTATGCAAATAGGTTTTAGCTGTTGGGGATATCCAAATGAAATCATGAAAGAAGTCACACCCGAAGAACTAGAATGTTTGCAACATTTCGGACGATTTCCACTGAATTGAAAAACTAGGAGAAAGAGTATGGCATTTGAAAGTTTAACCGAACGTTTACAAAACGTCTTTAAAAATCTTCGTAAGAAAGGCAAAATCTCTGAAGCGGATGTCCAAGAGGCAACCAAAGAGATTCGTCTAGCCCTCTTAGAGGCCGACGTTGCCCTTCCTGTTGTAAAAGACTTCATCAAACGGGTCCGCGAGCGGGCTGTAGGTCATGAAGTCATCGAAACCTTGAACCCTGCCCAACAAATCGTGAAGATTGTCGATGAAGAATTGACAGCGATTTTGGGTTCAGAAACAGCAGAAATTATCAAATCACCTAAGATTCCAACCATTATCATGATGGTCGGTCTTCAAGGGGCTGGTAAAACAACCTTTGCCGCGGTGCTGGCCAAGATCCAGACGTTGATGCTCCA
>CAUCUH010000144.1:0-3534 GCA_958445905.1 uncultured Streptococcus sp. | reverse complement strand
GCGGGGAAATTGAAGATGACGAATTCTAATTACAAACTAACAAAAGAAGATTTTAAACAAATTAACAAACGTAGCCTCTTCACCTTCCAATTGGGTTGGAACTACGAACGGATGCAGGCTTCTGGTTACCTTTACATGCTTCTTCCACAATTGCGGAAAATGTATGGAGACGGCACACCTGAATTGAAAGAAATGATGAAATTGCATACGCAATTCTTCAATACTTCTCCATTCTTCCACACTATTATCACTGGTTTTGACCTTGCTTTGGAAGAAAAAGATGGTGTCAAATCAAAAGATGCGGTGAACGGGATCAAGACAGGTCTCATGGGACCATTTGCCCCTCTTGGAGACTCAATCTTTGGATCATTGGTACCAGCTATTATGGGTTCAATCGCAGCAACTTTGGCTATTGCAGGGAACCCAGCCGGTATCTTCTTGTGGATCGCTGTGGCAGTTGCTTATGACATTTTCCGTTGGAAACAGTTGGAATTTGCCTATAAAGAAGGGGTTAACCTCATCAACAACATGCAAAGTACCTTGACAGCTTTGATCGACGCAGCTGCCGTTCTGGGTATCTTCATGGTTGGTGCCTTGATTGCCAGCATGATTGGTGTTGAAGTTTCTTGGACTCCACACATTGGGGACAAAGCGATTGAAATTCAAGATATGCTCAATTTGATCTTCCCACGTTTGGTACCAGCTATCATCACAGGTGTAATCTACTGGTTGCTTGGACGTAAGGGTATGAACTCTACAAAAGCTATCTTGCTCATCATCCTTGCAGCAATCGCATTCTCAGCATTTGGCCACTTCTTCTTTGGAATGGCATAATGGAGTAAGGTATGGCAAAACAGTTAGTATTGGTCAGCCATGGTCGCTTTTGTGAAGAGCTTAAAGCGAGCACAGAGATGATTATGGGACCACAAGAATCCATCCATACGGTTGCACTCTTACCAGAAGAAGGACCAGAAGACTTTACTGCTAAATTTGAAGCAACAGTCCAAGGTCTAGAAGACTATATTGTATTTGCAGATCTCTTGGGAGGAACTCCTTGCAACACTGTGAGCCGCTTGATCCTTGAAGGACGTGCGATTGACTTATACGCAGGGATGAATCTTCCGATGGTCATCGAATTCATCAATAGTAGCCTGACTGGTAATGAAGGGGACTACCCTGAACGTGCAAAAGAAAGTATTGTCAAGGTCAATGACCTCTTGTCAAACCTTGATGATGATGAAGATGAGTAGGTTGGTATGGGAGTCTGGGAGAATCATCTCAGGCTCCTTTCCCATTTATCAACGTTAGATTGTAGAAAGGAACAACAGGTTCTATGTTAGACTATACAAAAGAAGACTTGCAGGAGCTAGGAGCAGAGATCACCACTCGTGAGATCTACCAACAACCAAGGGTTTGGAAAGAAACGGCTCGCTTGTACCAAGAAAGAGAAGCGGAAATAAAAACTTTCTTAGAAAAAATTGGGCAAGAGCATGACTATATCAAGGTCATCTTGACAGGGGCAGGGACCTCAGCCTATGTGGGGGATACCTTGGTTCCATATTTGCAGGAAGTGCACGATGAACGCCACTGGAATTTCCAATCTATTGCGACGACGGATATCGTAGCTCATCCTCAAACCTATTTGAAAAAAGAGGTTCCGACGGTTTTAGTATCTTTTGCCCGGAGTGGCAATTCGCCAGAAAGTGTCGCAACCGTGCAGTTGGCTCAAGGCTTGGTCGATGAACTTTATCAGATCACCATTACCTGTGCCGAAGAAGGAAAACTGGCCCAGCAAGCCCACGGAGATGAGCGCAATCTCTTGCTCTTACAGCCGAAAGAAACCAACGATGCTGGTTTTGCCATGACCTCTAGCTTTACCTCCATGCTCTTGACAGCTCTCTTGGTCTTTGATCCAAGCGAGGAAGAGATGAAAGAAAAACGAGTAGAAGAACTGATTCATCTGTCAGAGCAAATCTTGGAGAAGGACCGTGCGGTCAAGGAAGTGGTCGATCTAGACTTTGAGCGCGTGATCTATCTGGGGGCAGGACCTTTCTTTGGTCTAGCTCATGAAGCCCAGCTCAAGATTTTGGAATTAACAGCAGGCAAAATCGCAACTATGTATGAGAGTCCTGTCGGTTTCCGTCATGGTCCAAAATCCCTCATCAATGATAAGACCCTCGTCTTGGTCTTTGGATCCATTGATCCTTATACCCGTCAGTATGATCTGGACTTGGTTCGAGAAGTTGCAGGGGATCGGATTGCCCGTCAAGTTGTCCTCTTGACCGATCAAGCTACAGGGATCGAGCATGTACGGGAAGTGTTAGTGGAATCTTCTGCAGACTCACTAGATATCTACCGTGCCTTCCCATACATTATCTATGGTCAATTGATTTCTCTCTTGACCTCACTCAAGGTGCAAAATCGCCCAGATACGCCTTCACCGACTGGTACCGTCAATCGGGTTGTGCAAGGGGTGATCATTCATCCATTTCATAAAGAATAGCCACTAATTTTCTATAAAAAGTGGAGTGTTTCTTCTTGTGAAACTGATACAATGGAGAAAAACAGTGAGAGGAGAAGGTTTGTGAAACAGTATCAAGAAAACGTGTTTGGGAAATGGCAGAATCAAGAGGTTCGGGCTTATCGCCTCGAAAATGACAAGGGCTACCAATTATCTGTCATGACCTATGGGGCGACGATTTTAGAATATGTGACACCGGATAAAGAAGACCAGTTTACGAATATTATTCTAGGTTTTGATCGCTTTGAGGACTATGTGGGCAATAGCCCTAAATATGGGGCTAGTATTGGCCCGGTAGCAGGCCGGATTGCAGGGGCAAGTTTTGAACTCAATGGTCAAACCTATCACTTGGAAGCCAATAATGGTGCTAACTGCAACCACAGTGGACCGACGGGTTGGGACAGTGCCTTGTTTAGCGTGGAGTCGGTAACGGATCAGGAAATCACTCTGTACACAGAGCGTGCAGATGGTACCGGTGGTTTCCCTGGAAATCTCAAGATCTGGGTAACCTATGGTTTGACGGAAGATGGTGAACTCGAGATTGCTTATCGGGTAGAAACGGATCAGGACACCCTAGTCAATCCGACCAACCACAGCTATTTCAACCTATCTGGGAACTTCACCCAGCCGATCAATGACCATGTCTTTCAGATCAACCATCAAGGGCTTTACCCTATCCATCCAGACGGTGTTCCTCTTCAGACCGTGGATAGAGAAAGTCCGGTTGTTCAGCATCTCTACCAAGCTATGCTCTTGGAGGATCTTTTTAAGGACTCTGATCCGCAAATCCGTCTGGTAGAAGGATTAGACCATCCATTTGCTCTTCCAGAAGGGCATGAAAATGCTGGCTTTCTTTACCACCAGCCATCTGGACGTTTCTTGACCTTCAAGTCAGAAGCCCCAGCCTTGGTGGTATATTCAGCCAATTTCGTAGACGAAACGGTTCATCTGCAAGGCCAATCAATGGTTCAGCACAATGGCTTGGCTCTAGAATTCCAAACAGTGCCAGATGC
>CAUCUH010000143.1:0-3562 GCA_958445905.1 uncultured Streptococcus sp. | reverse complement strand
CATGATTTCCTCCTTATACTCAATGAAAATCAAAGAGCAAACTAGGAAGCTAGCCGCAGGTTGCTCAAAGCACTGCTTTGAGGTTGTAGATAGAACTGACGAAGTCAGTAACATATATACGGTAAGGCGACGCTGACGTGGTTTGAATTTGATTTTCGAAGAGTATTACAAGGATAGTATAACCCCTCCCCTTAGGTCAGAGTCAAGACTTCACATAAAAATAGTTTTCAGATAAAAAAGGCTTGAGTTGTTTCACAGCTTTTAACTCAAGCCCTTTCTTTTTTATGGATGACTCACGATCAATTCTAAACCTTGCCCTTCCAAAGTCCAAGATTCAACATCGCTCGGTAGGATAAAGTGGCTTCCTTTTTGAATAGGATAATCCTTTCCATCTACCGTCAATTTTCCTTCTCCGGCTAAGACGCTCAACAAGCTGTAATCAGCAGTCTTTTCAAAATCAGCTTTTCCAGTCAGTTCCCACTTATAAACGGTGAAGAAATCACTTGCAACCAAGGTGGTCATTCGAAGATCATCGATTACAACTGTATCTGGATGGCTATTAGCAGGCTCACCGATGTTCAAGACATCAATTGATTTTTCCAAGTGAAGTTCCCGCAAGTTTCCTTGAGCATCCTTGCGGTCAAAATCATAAACCCGGTAAGTGGTGTCACTCGACTGTTGGGTTTCAAGAATCAAAATTCCAGATCCGATGGCGTGCATGGTCCCGCTTGGCACATAGAAGAAATCTCCAGCCTTGACAGGAACTTTGGTCAGTAAGGCATCCCAGTTCTTGTCCTCAATTTGCTGGCGGAGTTCTTCTTTTGACTTGGCATTATGTCCATAGATAATCTCAGATCCTTCATCAGCCGCAATCACGTACCAACACTCAGTTTTTCCAAGTTCTCCTTCATGCTCCATCGCATAGGTATCATCTGGGTGCACCTGTACACTGAGCCAATCGTTGGCATCCAAAATCTTTGTTAACAAAGGAAAGACAGGCTCTTTACGATTACCGAATAATTCCCGATGCTCTTGATAGAGCTGGTCCAATCCCATTCCTTCGTATGGACCATTGGCTACTTTAGAAACTCCATGTGGATGGGCTGAAATCGCCCAAAATTCACCGACATGGTCGCTCGGAATTTCGTAACCAAATTCTTCTTTCAGACGAGTTCCTCCCCAAATTTTTTCCTGCATGACTGAATGTAAAAATAATGGTTGTCCCATAATATCCTCCTCGCATTTCATGTTTCTATTATACAAAAAAAAGAAAGTTTTTGAAAGCCCTTTCCATCTTTTTCCTCTCTCGCCAGAAACTTTATTTTTGTGTATAATGAAAGGGATGACACTAAAAGAAAACATTATTCAACTGGCGCATTCTATTGGGATTTCAAAAATTGGATTTACAACTGCTGATGACTTCGCTTATTTGGAAAAATCGCTCCGCTTGGCCGTTGAGGAAGGACGGAATTCTGGATTCGAGCATAAGAATATTGAAGAGCGCATCCAACCCAAATTAAGTCTCTCCTCCGCCAAGACCATCATCTCAATCGCTGTCGCCTACCCCCACAAACTCAAGCAACAACCTCAAAAAACGGCTTATAAAAGAGGAAAATTCACGCCCAACAGCTGGGGATTAGACTACCATTATGTCCTTCAAGACAAGCTCAACCGCTTAGCTGCTGGGATTGAAGAAATGACGCAAGATTTTGAATACAAGGGCATGGTCGATACTGGAGCACTGGTTGATACGGCCGTCGCCCAACGAGCAGGGATTGGCTTTATCGGAAAAAATGGCTTGGTCATTTCAAAAGAATACGGTTCTTACATGTTTCTGGGGGAATTGATTACCAACCTCGAAATCGAACCAGATCAACCAGTCGACTATGGTTGTGGAGACTGTCGGCGTTGTTTAGATGCTTGCCCAACCTCCTGTTTAATCGGGGATGGCTCTATGAATGCCAAACGCTGTTTGTCCTTCCAAACTCAGGACAAGGGCATGATGGACCTAGAATTTCGCAAGAAAATTAAAACGGTCATCTATGGATGTGACATCTGTCAGATTAGCTGCCCTTATAACAAAGGGCTAGATAATCCCTTAGCAACAGAAATCGATCCAGATCTTGCTCATCCAGAGTTGATTCCTTTTATCGAGCTGTCCAACGGACAATTTAAGGAAAAATTCGGACATGTTGCTGGAAGTTGGCGAGGCAAGAACATCCTCCAGCGCAATGCCATCATTGCATTAGCCAATGCCAATGACCGCTCGGCCATCCCTAAGCTCCTGAACATCATCGAAACTTCACAAAATCAGATCCATATTGCAACGGCTATCTGGTCTTTAGGGCAACTGCTTCGTGAAGTCACGCCGGACCTTGTTGAGCTCTTACGGAATATCAAACATCCGACGGATGCTATCATAGAAGAACGAACTGCTTTCTTTGAAAAATTCGGCATTCAAGCAGATTCACAGCTACAATAAAAAAACACTAAGGTTGTAACCTTAGTGTTTTTTTAGTTCCTTCAAGAAATACCAACTCCCCATCTCTACTTGGTTAAAGCTAATCTCACTTGAATAGACTTCCTTGTAGCCATTTTTGGTGTAAAAATAGACATTTCCTTTGGTATTGGTATAAAAGGCTAGTTTTTTTCCTTTAATCCCTTCCAAGAAAGGCTCAATTCCTTCTGTCATAAAGCGACTGCCATAGCCCTGCCGTTGGTGTTTAGGGGCGACTGCGAGAAGCATCAAATACCAATCAAAGTCTACATTTTGCTCCAATTCCTTATCCGTGTCCTCCATAAATTTGAAGTAGGCCAACATATTTTTCAAGGAAATAAACTTGAGCAAACCGAATCCCCCATTTAAGAGATAGGCCCGAAAAGGAATCGGTCCTTTTTGCAACAAGGCAACTGCATATATTTCATCGTTCTTTTCTGCCACAAGGCAAATATGGTGCTTTAGAAAAACCTTTACCAGGATGCGCATCATTGCCTCAACAAAGGCAGGATATTGCTTGGGATCCCGAACCAAATCCTTGATAACTTTTAAAAATAGATAGTCCTCAAAGGCTGTACTGGCTACTCGAACCACCTGATCCAGATCTGCTTTTTCTGCTTTTCTGTACTTCATCTTCTCTCCTATTCTAAGTCCACTTTCCAGTATACACTATCCCTCGCTCTTAGACAAAGGTCAATTTTCAGCAATTTGTTCATTCAAGCCAGCAAAAAGAGTCCTCCCCAGACGAGTCCCAATCCCCAAGCGACGAGGACATCCTTGGGATAATGAACCCCTCCAAGAACTCGGACAAGGGCTAATAGAAGAGATAGGAGCATGGAGCACATTCCAAGCGGAAGCGACAACTGGCAGACACACATGGAGATAATGGTGGCCGAAAAAACATGTCGGCTAGGAAAGGAATGTCCGGATGAATTCTTTTCTAATAAGGGTTGAATCTCCCATTTCTCATAAGGTCTCGGAACATTGACCCAATGACGAAAGAGGCTAAACAAGACAAAACCCGAAGCAGGGATCCAGATAAAAGGCCAGATTTCTCCCATTGAA
>CAUCUH010000142.1:0-3562 GCA_958445905.1 uncultured Streptococcus sp. | reverse complement strand
GATTTGAAAAAACAAGCGGCGAAACTGGGGATTTCAGATGCGGTTGTCTTTACAGGGATGATCCCACCAAATGAGACAGCTCTCTACTATAAGGCGGCTGACTTCTTTATTTCAGCTTCAACGAGTGAGACGCAAGGGTTGACCTATTTAGAGAGCATTGCAAGTGGTACTCCGATCATCGCTCATGGCAATCCTTATCTCGATCATGTGATTGATGACCCTATGTTTGGAAAGCTCTTTTATGAAGAGAGTGATCTGGCACAAGCGATTCTTGAAGCGATTGATGAGATGCCTCCAATCGATGAGACCAAGTGGGCAGAAAAGATTGATGATATTTCTGCAGCCACCTTTGGCCGTCGGGTCTACGAATTTTACCTGGATAAAATCATTTCTAAAGACTTTTCAAATGATTTGAATCCTGAGCAAAGTCGGGTTAAGCGGATGTCTAAGACCATTGTGAAAATCCCGACCAAGGTGATTGCTCTTCCGGTCAATGGATCTGTGAAGATGATGAAAGCTTCGGTCAAACAAGTGAAGAAAATCCGTAAAATCACGCATTTCTTTGATTGAAAATGAAACTTTTTCTTGCAAAATTTTTCAATCGTGCTATAATAACTGACAGAGACATATCAAATCTAGGAAATCTGATAGAGAGCGCGTGGGGCTGGAAATCGCGTAGAGGATAGGTTTGGGACTACTCGTGATTCTTTTATGCAAACATAAAACGGTGGCTACGTTAGAGCCAATCAGAGGTGTCCCTCTTTTTTGAGGAACATAAATGAAGGTGGAACCACGTTGCGACGTCCTTTTGAGGAGGTCGCTTTTTTGTTTGGAGAATAGTTAATCGCAAAAAAGTGAAGATGGAGATTGATATGAAGAAAACATTGTTCTGGGTGATTGCCTGTATCTACTTTATAGTCTATGTATGGCTAATGAAAACTCTTAGTCTATGGGGTTCAACGTACATTGTTTTCTTTGCATTTATGGCATTTATCCCTCTTATACCATTTCTTGCTCCTTTTCTCGGTATCTTAATGTTTTTTAAGAAAAAGGAACTCGTGATAGCAGGATATCTTTTAAGTCTTACTGCTGGTATTTATCTATTCAACGCACTAAAAAGCTATCCGATAAGGATATACATGAGTAGTAAAACAATGACTGATGAGCAATATATGTCTTTAATCCTTTCCTTAGTAAGTTATTTACTAATTTCTACAGTTTGTTTTGTTTATAGAATGAAAATGTTAAAGCATCATTCAGTTAGATAAACAAATATAATTGTTCTTTATAACTAACCCTTTGCTATTTCTTCAAACCTCAATTTTAAATTACGATAAATTTTTAAGGAGAAAATCATGATTCAAATTACTTTCCCTGATGGCGCTGTTCGTGAATTCGAATCTGGCGTTACAACTTTTGAAATTGCTCAATCCATCAGCAATTCCCTAGCTAAAAAAGCTCTTGCTGGTAAATTCAATGGCAAATTAATTGACACAACTCGTGCCATCACCGAAGATGGAAGCATTGAAATCGTGACACCTGATCACGAAGACGCTCTTCCAATCTTGCGTCACTCAGCAGCTCACTTGTTTGCCCAAGCAGCTCGTCGCCTCTTCCCAGATATCCACTTGGGTGTCGGTCCAGCCATCGAAGATGGTTTCTACTACGATACAGACAACCAAGCTGGTCAAATTTCTAACGAAGACCTTCCTCGTATCGAAGAAGAAATGAAGAAAATTGTTAAAGAAAACTTCTCATCTATTCGTGAAGAAGTGACCAAAGATGAAGCGCGCGAAATCTTCAAAAATGATCCATACAAATTGGAATTGATCGAAGAACACTCTGAAGACGAAGGTGGTTTGACCATCTACCGTCAAGGTGAATACGTGGACCTTTGCCGTGGCCCACACGTCCCATCAACTGGTCGTATTCAAATCTTCCACCTTTTGAATGTGGCAGGTGCTTACTGGCGTGGAAATAGCGACAATGCGATGATGCAACGGATTTACGGTACAGCTTGGTTTGACAAGAAAGACTTGAAGAACTACCTTCAAATGCGCGAAGAAGCTAAAGAGCGTGACCACCGTAAACTTGGTAAAGAGCTTGACCTCTTCATGATTTCTCAAGAAGTTGGTCAAGGTCTTCCATTCTGGTTGCCAAATGGTGCGACCATCCGTCGTGAGTTGGAACGCTACATCGTTGATAAAGAAGTAGCAGCAGGCTACCAACACGTCTACACTCCACCAATTGCTTCTGTAGAACTTTATAAAACTTCAGGTCACTGGGATCACTACCGCGAAGACATGTTCCCACCAATGGATATGGGGGATGGAGAAGAGTTTGTTCTTCGTCCAATGAACTGCCCTCACCACATTGAAGTCTACAAACACCATGTGCATTCTTACCGTGAATTGCCAATCCGTATCGCTGAAATTGGTATGATGCACCGTTATGAAAAATCTGGTGCTCTGACAGGTCTTCAACGTGTCCGTGAAATGTCTCTGAATGATGGTCATACTTTTGTGGCTCCAGAACAAATCGAGGAAGAATTCAAGAAGATCCTTCAATTGATCATCGATGTGTATGAAGATTTTAACTTGACAGATTACCGTTTCCGTTTGTCTTACCGTGATCCTGAAGACAAACACAAATACTTTGATAACGACGAGATGTGGGAAAATGCTCAACGCATGTTGAAAGCCGCTGTTGATGATATGGGTGTTGAGTACTATGAAGCAGAAGGGGAAGCTGCCTTCTACGGACCAAAATTGGATATCCAAGTGAAAACAGCTCTTGGTAAAGAAGAAACTCTTTCAACGATCCAATTGGACTTCTTGCTTCCAGAACGCTTTGATCTTCATTACATTGGAGCAGACGGAGAAGAACACCGTCCAGTCATGATCCACCGCGGGGTTATCTCAACCATGGAACGCTTTACTGCGATCTTGATTGAAAACTACAAGGGAGCTTTCCCAACCTGGCTTGCTCCTCACCAAGTAACCCTTATCCCAGTATCGAACGAAAAACACGTAGACTATGCTTGGGAAGTGGCTAAGAAACTTCGTGACCGTGGTGTTCGTGCCGATGTGGATGAACGTAATGAAAAAATGCAGTTCAAGATCCGTGCTTCTCAAACTCAAAAAATTCCTTACCAATTGATTGTTGGTGACAAGGAAATGGAAGAGCAGGCTGTAAACGTTCGCCGTTATGGTCAAAAAGAAACAGAAACCATGTCAGTGGATGCATTTGTAGAATTGATTCTTGCAGATATTGCAAATAAATCCCGTGTTGAGAAATAAAACGATCACAGTCTGATAAATATTTTTTAGTAAGAAAAAGCAACAACTATTTCAGTTGTTGCTTTTTCTATTTTGTTTAACCTGAGCTAGTAGTGATCGGTCAAATCGCCACAAATAGTATCCTCATCAACAATCCTTTCTATCCATGAACTTTTGGATATAGGATATCCTCCCAAGATTTGCTTCCATGAGTTAGATAAGTTGACTATCCTCAATCCTTGTCTGCTTCATTTTCTTTTACGAGATCGTTTTGTGAATCTTTT
>CAUCUH010000141.1:0-3568 GCA_958445905.1 uncultured Streptococcus sp. | reverse complement strand
GGGACGACGAAATCGAATTCTAACGAATTACCGATTTCTGTCCCACTCTCTTTTTATTTGCATTGAAAAAAGTGGCGAAATGGCGTATGATAAACGTGTAAGGATTCCTAAATAGGAGGTGTTCAGATGGACTTTCGTTTAGATCAAAGTTTAGTAGCTCTTGGTATTGATACGGTTGTGGTCGGAATTGCTAGAAATGTGGATCCCCAAGCAGTGTTACCCCCTTCTTTTCTTGAAAAGAAGAAAGAGCTTGAACAATGGGCGCTCCAGTGTCAGATAGAAGAAGTAGTGGCATCTCCTGTCATCAAAGGGTATACAGACCTCTTGCAAAAAGTAGGGCGTAGCATCAAGAAAAATCCACCAACAGTCCTAGCTCTTATCCGAAATATCCAGCATCGAGGTGCTCTTCCTCAGATCAATAGCATCATTGATATCTATAATGTCGAATCTCTGAAGTCTTTTCTCGCGATCGGAGGACATGACCTAGATAAGATTGAGGGACCGATTGAATTTACAGTGAGTCAAAGAGAAGATCTCTTCTTCCCCATCCTTTCTAGCGAAAAGCATGTAGCACCGACAGATCCCGTCTATAGAGATCAAAAAGGAGTTCTGGCTTGGTTGGATGTACGCGATAGTGACCATTACAAATTTGAGGAGACTACACAAAACGCCCTCTTTGTCATTCAAGGAAATACTGAGACATCAGTCGAGATGCGTTTAGAAGCACTGGAGCGAATCCATAAGGACCTTGCTCTTTGTATGCCCCAGCTTCAATTTGAGAAATTTCTCGTCACACAAAATGGAGTGGAAAAGGTCGTGTAAATAGCGAACATCATTTTCATGAAATTTTCAATTTGACAAAGTAGACCATTTGCGGTAAGATATTGTTCGGGCACCTCATTTTGAGGTCGGAGCTCCCTAGCGATTAGGGGGCTATTTTTGTTTTTTCTGCAAAGAGGAATGGCCTCTACAACATTAGAAGAAGAGGAAAGCACATGTCAACAAAATATATTTTTGTAACGGGTGGTGTCGTATCATCCATCGGGAAAGGGATTGTCGCAGCAAGTCTTGGTCGCTTGCTCAAAAATCGTGGATTGAAAGTAACGATCCAAAAATTTGACCCTTATATCAATATCGACCCAGGGACAATGAGCCCTTACCAACACGGGGAAGTATTTGTCACAGACGATGGCGCAGAGACAGACTTGGACCTTGGTCACTATGAACGCTTTATTGATATCAATCTGAATAAGTACTCAAATGTGACAACAGGGAAAATTTATAGCGAAGTTCTTCGCAAAGAACGTCGCGGAGAATACTTGGGCGCGACGGTACAGGTGATTCCTCATATTACAGATGCCTTGAAAGAGAAGATCAAACGGGCAGCGACGACGACGGATTCAGATGTCATCATCACAGAAGTCGGGGGAACAGTTGGAGACATTGAGTCCCTTCCATTTCTTGAAGCTCTTCGTCAAATGAAGGCAGATGTCGGTGCTGAAAATGTTATGTACATCCACACCACCCTTCTTCCTTACTTGAAGGCTGCGGGAGAAATGAAAACCAAGCCGACCCAACACTCTGTGAAAGAATTGCGTGGTCTTGGGATTCAACCAAATATGTTGGTCATCCGTACAGAAAAACCAGTTGGTCAAGGAATTAAAAACAAGTTGGCTCAATTCTGTGATGTCGCACCAGAAGCTGTCATTGAGTCACTTGATGTGGAACATTTGTACCAAATCCCATTGAACTTGCAAGCACAAAATATGGACCAAATCGTTTGTGACCATTTGAAATTGGATGTTCCTGCAGCAGATATGACAGAATGGTCTGCGATGGTCGATAAGGTCATGAACCTCAAGAAGCAGGTCAAGATTTCCTTAGTTGGAAAATACGTGGAATTGCAAGATGCCTACATTTCTGTCGTTGAAGCCTTGAAGCACTCAGGTTATGCGAATGATGCTGAAGTCAAGATTAATTGGGTCAATGCCAATGATGTGACAGCCGAAAATGTGGCAGAACTCCTTGGAGATGCTGATGGAATCATCGTCCCAGGTGGTTTTGGTCAACGGGGAACAGAAGGAAAAATTCAAGCCATCAAGTATGCGCGTGAACAGGACGTCCCAATGTTGGGTGTCTGCTTGGGGATGCAGTTAACCTGTATCGAATTTGCCCGTCACGTTTTAGGCTTGGAAGGAGCTAATTCATCCGAATTGGATCCAGAAACCAAGTATCCGATTATCGATATCATGCGGGACCAAATCGATGTGGAAGATATGGGAGGAACGCTCCGTCTCGGTCTTTACCCTTCTAAACTCAAACGAGGATCAAAAGCAGCTGCTGCCTATGACAATCAAGAAGTGGTACAACGTCGCCACCGTCACCGTTATGAGTTTAACAATGCTTTCCGTGAACAGTTCGAAGAAGCAGGTTTTGTCTTCTCAGGCGTTTCACCAGACAACCGTTTGGTCGAAATCGTTGAAATCCCAGAAAACAAATTCTTTGTCGCTTGCCAATACCACCCAGAATTGTCAAGCCGTCCAAACCGCCCAGAAGGACTTTACACAGCCTTTATCACAGCGGCAGTTGAAAATCACGATAGCAAATAAAAATCAAGGGATCAGGTCGAGAAACCTGATCCCTTTTTGTGAAAAAATGACAAACCCTGAAAAAAGTTTGAAAAAAATCTTGACAAAAAAGTTGTTGATTGATATACTAGTAAAGTACTCAATCGCGGGGATGGCGGAATTGGCAGACGCGCAGGACTAAGGATCCTGTGACCGCTTTAGGTCGTGAGGGTTCAAGTCCCTCTCTCCGCATCGGATCAAGATAGCTTTGGCTATCTTTTTTTGTTTTCAAATTTCTTTGTGGTAGAATAGGTGTGAGATGAGGTGAGAAAATGAAGAAGAAGTATCTGGTTTTGGTCGATGGCCTCTTTGCACTATTGGGAAGTGCCATTAATTTTTTCGGTCCTATCATGATTTTAGCTATGGCGATAGGCGCATACAAGGATACTTTTAGATATTTTATCGCCTTAAACATATGGAATGTCCTCGTTTTTCTAGCAGCGATTGCTTCTAAGTGTTTGCTCAGAAAAGAGAAAAGGATTAAAAAGTGGATTCCCAATCTTTTCTTGATGGCAGGCTTTATTCTACTTGTTGCGATATTTCTTGCTGTACCTGACACCTTTCCTTTTCTTTTTAGATTGGTAAACGGGCTTCTTGGAAAAATGTTCACCGACAGTCAATTATTTGCTG
Source organism: uncultured Streptococcus sp. (assembly GCA_958445905.1). Lineage (GTDB taxonomy): Bacteria > Bacillota > Bacilli > Lactobacillales > Streptococcaceae > Streptococcus. Next base: position 311 of record CAUCUH010000141.1, on the reverse strand, counting down.
CTTATTTCTATTCTCAATGGGTTGTAGCAGTACTCCTTGTGATTTGCGGGATTGCCTTTCTCCTTTCACTAAAAAATTTTAAAGAAGAGAATTGAGAGTGGGACAGAAATCGGTAATTCGTTAGAATTCGATTTCGTCGTCCCACCTCCGCACAGTTGAGTAGGGCTGTAAAAGCTGATGAAATCAGCGTAGTAGAGCCCACTCAACCACTGCGTCTTGCTAGACAATCCAAAAATAATTAAGAGGCTAGGACTTCTGAACTGCACCCCAAAAGTTAGACAGAAAAAATCTAACTTTTGGGGTGTTTTTAT
>CAUCUH010000140.1:0-3732 GCA_958445905.1 uncultured Streptococcus sp. | reverse complement strand
CTTTAAAGTGCATCATCCACTTTATTACTACTGTGCCTACTTCTCGATTCGGGCCAAGGCCTTTGACATCAAGACCATGGGTGCAGGCCTTGAGGCCGTGAAAGCGCGGATGAAAGAAATCTCTGAGAAACGCAAGAACAATGAAGCCTCCAACGTAGAGATCGATCTCTACACCACCCTTGAGATTGTCAATGAGATGTGGGAGCGGGGCTTCAAGTTTGGCAAGCTAGACCTCTATCGCAGTCAGGCGACAGAATTATTGATCGATGGGGATACCCTGATTCCACCATTTGTCGCTATGGATGGTCTGGGAGAGAACGTTGCCAAGCAGATCGTGCGGGCGCGTGAAGAAGGAGAATTCCTCTCTAAGACCGAGCTCCGGAAGCGCGGTGGTGTTTCGTCCACCCTGGTTGAAAAGATGGATGAGATGGGCATTCTTGGCAATATGCCAGAGGATAACCAGTTGAGCCTCTTTGATGATTTGTTCTAGAAACAAAGGAGGAGAACATGAAGGTAGAAATTTTTGCAGAAGACAAACCAGCTGAAAAAGTCTTTGAGTACAAGCTAGAAGTGGCAGACAATGTGCTGCTCCTTTCCACCGCGATGATCTCAGGAGCGATTGCTCTAGCCGGCTTATTTTCAGCCTTGAAAGATTAACTGACAGCCTCTATTTTCCTTTTGAAAATAGAGGTTTTTCAGTCCTTTCAGATCTGATAAGTGTTTTCTTTGGCACTGGATTGTGTTACAATTTTTAGTGACAAGTGTTTGTAACAAGGAAACAGAAAAAATGAAACAGAGGAAAAGCGCGTGGCAAGATATTTAGTAGGGCCTTACAATAATAGTTGGAACTTTATGGATGCGCTTGAAAAAGCGCAGGATGGGGATACCATCGAGTTTGAAAATGGGTATGTCTTTCAATGGCCGACAAATAAAGTGATCGAGATCGACAAGAACCTTCATTTTGTGGGGCATGTGGTCCCAAATCCAAATGGCAATGGGCGCATGTTTAACAACACGATTGAGGCTTCCTTCCGATTTGTAGAGGGAGCTCAGGTGACATTTGAAGATCTGTGGTTTAAAGTTGGTGGGAATTACACTACCTTGCTCTTATGGAATAGCTCAGATATCATCTGTAAACAGGTCTATTTTGAAGCAACCACTCCAACAAATAATGAATTTTTTATCTATATGGATACGCATTCGAAGTTGACACTGGAAGGAGTCGGGATGAAGGTTCCGGAAAAACACCAAAGTGCCATCGGTATGTCCGCTTCGGAATTGTCTATTCGCAATTCAACGATTTTTTCTAAGATTGATCTGTCAGAAGGATCTAAATTGACCTTAGAAAATGTCCATATTGAAATATTTGGGAATAATACGATCCATGCCAAGGACTCAGAAGTGATCGCAAAAAATTCAACGATTACAGGCGGGGATCTGGAAAAGGACTTTCCACCAGTTTGGTTGAGGAATGTCATCTGGGAGTCTGAAAACTGTAAAATTGAGTTGCCTACTGGTACTGGGGTCTGTCTTGATAATAATGTTCAATTCAATTCGGATTCGGATCATATGACCTCCATCAATTCATACAATAGTATGATCCGAGCTCATCAAGCTACATTTTCAGAATTTTTATGCGTCTATGAAGAATCCTTTGCTTCCCTGACTGGAGAAACAACCTTCTTAAATGAGAATGCCGAAACAATTTCATTTGGCGTTTTTGATGAGAGTGTGCTGATGGCTGAGCATATGATTTGTCATAAGATTGCGGATCCCAATATACGGCTTCAAGGTGGAGCTTTTGCGAAGGTGGGCACCGTGACCTATAGGCAGGGCGATGCGCGTGATCTGACCAAGGAAATCGAGGATGACTGTGACTATCTTGTCGGTAGAGAAGTGGCCAAGGGCAACGCGCAAGTCGTTTCTACGGGACAGGCGACGGATGCAACGGTGGCTCCAACCACTGAAAGAGACTCTGGACCAGAGAAGAAACAAGATGCTCTTCAAGAACTCAATAGCCTGATTGGTCTTGAAAAAGTTAAACATGAGATCAAGAAAATGATCAACATGGTGGAATTTAACAAGAAACGAATCGCCAGTGGCAAGGCACCTGAAAAGCAAACCTTGCATGCTGCCTTTATGGGAAATCCTGGTACAGGGAAAACCACTGTGGCCCGTCTGTTGGGACAAGTGCTCTTTGATGCGGGTGTCCTCTCAGGGGAAGAATTCCGTTTCGTGGAAGCAACGGAGTCCGATCTGATCTCTTCGAATATTGGAGGAACAGCTGAACAGACCCAAGCCCTGCTTGAAAAAGCGCGAGGAGGCATCCTCTTTATTGATGAAGCCTATAGCTTGGATAAAAAGGACAGCGGTGCGGACTTTGGGATCGAGGCGATCAATACCATCCTCAAATTTATGGAGGACAATCGTGACGACATCATGATTATCTTTGCCGGCTATACCAAGGAAATGGAGGAGTTCTTAAAAACCAATCCAGGCCTTCGTTCTCGGGTGCCAAATAATTTCATCTTTGAAGATTTCACAGGAGATGAGATTGTCCAACTGGGTGAAATGATCCTAAGCAAAGGGGACTACAAACTCGAAGACCGAGATTACTATGCGCGGCATGTTAAGCGGGCTTATGATGGATCGCTAGATAAGAGCAATGGTCGCTGGATCCGTAACCTGGATGAGCAATTGACCAAGACCATGGCAGATCGGGTGGTGGCCCAAGGTTCTGACGATATTGAGACCATCCTCAATAGCGATATCGATGCTGTTCTTAACCAAGGCAAGTATCAAGCAGGAGCCGACAAGGAAGAAGATGGGATGGCTGCCCTCAACCGTTTGGTTGGAATTGCTAAGGTGAAAGAGCAAGTCGAACAATTCGTAGCCATGGCTGAGTTCAATCAAAAACGGGCTGAACAAGGTGGCATTGTTGAAGATACGACCTTGCACTCCCTCTTTCTTGGAAATCCCGGTACAGGGAAAACGACTGTGGCCCGCATTTTGGGCAATATCCTCTTCCAAAAAGGGGTTATCAAACAGAAGAAATTCATCGAAGTTTCGCGGAGCAATCTGGTTGGAGGCTACCAAGGTCAAACAGCCTTGAAGACGCGTGAAGTTTTGGAGAGTGCACTGGGTGGGGTCCTCTTTATTGATGAGGCCTACACGCTCTATACCGGTTTAAATGATGATTTTGGGAAGGAAGCCTTGGATGAAGTCCTCAAATTTATGGAGGATCACCGTCGCGATATCGTTATTATCTTTGCTGGTTACACGAAAGAGATGCACGACTTCTTGCAGGTCAATTCAGGTCTGCAAAGCCGGATCCCGACTACATTTGATTTTGAAGACTACAGCCCAGATGAGATCGTTGAGATCGGTCTGTTAGGATTGCGTAAGCAAGGTTACCAGGTCAATGAAGCCCTTTATGGAGAGATTGTGAAAGGAAATTATATGCGTGCCAATGACCATAGTAATGGTCGCTGGGTTCGCAATCTCAATGAAAAACTCTTGCGCCAAGTATCAACTCGGGTAACCCGTGAAGGTAGTACAGACTACAATTCCATTTTGGATCAAGATTTGGAAGCTTTGAGAGAGAATAGCAGTTCTGAACAACCCCATACCGTGGATGATCAAGGTTATGTTCTTCCTTAAGCTAGAAGGAACAAGAAAAAGGAGGCTGGGACAAAAGTCCTAGCCTCTCAATTATTTTTGGATTGTCGAGCA
>CAUCUH010000139.1:0-3819 GCA_958445905.1 uncultured Streptococcus sp. | reverse complement strand
CCCGTTGTTTTTGCCCACCAGAGATTTCGTAAGGGTATTTTTCAAGCAGTTGGTGGATGCCCAACTCCCGACTGACGCTATCGACCTTGCTCATCATTTCCTTGACCGGTCTGCGAGAGAGGACTAGAGGGAGAAGAATATTGTCCTTGACAGACAAGGTATCAAGTAGGTTGAAATCTTGAAAGACAAAACCTAGTTTTTCCCGACGGAAGCTCGAAGCATCCTTGTTCTTGATGGTGGAGGTATCGGTGCCATTGAGGTAGACCCGCCCTTCGGTCGGCTGATCCAGCATGGCTAGGATATTGAGGAGGGTCGATTTCCCGGATCCTGATTCCCCCATGATGGCGACGTATTCGCCCTTCTCAACGGTAAAATGAATATCCTTTAAGGCTTCAACCTGCGTTCCTTGAAAGCGGGTTTTGTAGATCTTTTTGATATGTTGAACATCTAGTAATGACATGATTTTCTCCTTTTACTAGTAGATCAAGAAAAATTCTTGAGTTTGGTGTAATACTTGGCGACCAAATTCTACCTTTTCCAGATCGGTTTGGTTACTTGGTTTCTCAGTCTTTTTGAGTTGTTTCATCCATTTCAAGAGTTTCATTTTCTTGACCTCCTTCATTTGATGAGACTATTGTATAAAAAATAAAAGGCGGCTACCATAACCTAACCTTTCATTTTGACCTTTATTTCTTACATTTTTGTAAGATGGGGAAATCTTAATCCATGACCAACTTCTTCTCTTCAAAGCGAATGGCAACAGTCGTGCCTTGGCCGACCTCTGAATGGAGGGTGATCCTGTGGCCCAATTGCTCTGCGATTTTCTTAGACAGATAGAGCCCCAGCCCTGAAGATTGCTGGGTCAGGTGGCCATTGTAGCCGGAGAAGCCCCGCTCAAAGACGCGAAGCACATCACTATTTTTGATCCCAATCCCGCTATCTTTTATATAGAGAGTCTGGTCTTTAAAATAGATTTCAATTCCACCAGTGCTGGTGTACTTGAGGCTATTGGACAAGAGCTGCTCGATAATGACCAGGAGCCACTTGCGATCGGTGATGACCTCCTGCTCCAAATCATGCAGATCCACGGTCAAGTTCTTTTGGATAAAAAAGAGGGCGTATTTGCGAACTACTTCTTTGACCAAGTCTTCTACCGATACGCGCCTCAAGACCAGATCATCATGAAAACTCTCCAGTCGCAGGTACTGCAAGACCAGATTTGCATAGGAATCAATCTTGAAAAGCTCCTGCTCCATCTGCTGCTTGACCGTTGGCGTCTCGACATCTTGCACCAAGAGCTGACTAGCCGCAAGGGCGTCTTAATCTGGTGAACCCAGAGGGTATAGTAGTCCATCAGGTCATTGAACTTGGCCTGGGCTGTCTTTCCTTCCTCCAAGCGCGCCTGCTGTTCTTCCGTGTATTTTTCATAAAGGAGGTGTTCCAGTGGTGAGGCAACCTCTATTTCCTCATAAAGTGCGGCTTTGCGGTAGTCCCGAAAGGTCATGGCGAAATCCCAGATCAAGACACAGAGGGCAAAAAAGCCTAGCACTAGGGTCGCATAGAGAAAAACCTTCCCCGTCTCTGGAAAGAGATAGGCAAAGACCAAATCGACGATCAAAAAGATGACCAATAGATAGAGTAGGCGCCTGCGGGATACCACATACTGCCAGAAGATCGTTCCAAATTTATTCATGGGTCAACCCGTAACCGATGCCTTTCTTGGTTTCGATGAAGTTTGACAAGCCAGCCTCTTCTAATTTCTTGCGAAGGCGTGCCACATTGACAGACAAAGTATTGTCATCAATAAAGAAGTCGCTATTCCAGAGCTCCTTCATCATGTCATCACGCGCCACGATACTGCCCGCATGCTCAAAGAGGACGCGCAGGATCTGAAATTCATTCTTGGTCAGATTGATGACTTCCCCTTCATACACCAAGTCCGTGGACTTGAGATTGAGGATAGCTCCCCGGTGCTCCAGCAGATTCTGATCTGTCCCAAATTCGTAGGAACGGCGCAAGAGTCCTTGGACCTTGGCAAGGAGGACATTTTGGTCAAAAGGCTTGGTGACAAAGTCGTCTCCACCCATATTGATGGCCATGACAATATCCATGGCTTGATCCCGTGAAGAAAGAAACATGATCGGAACCTTTGAAACCTTGCGAATTTCCTGGCACCAGTGGTAACCATTGTAGAGAGGCAGGCCAATATCCATGAGAATCAAGTGGGGGTCACTTTCGACAAAGATCCCGAGGACATCCATAAAATCCTCTACTGCAACCACTTCATAGCCCCATTGTTCCAATAATTGTTTGACCTGTTGGCGAATAATTTCATCGTCTTCCACTAAGAGAATTTTATGCATGGCTTTCTTTCCTTCTTATTTTCTTCTTCCTATTATAACAGATTAAGAAGCAGAGAAAAAGGCTGTTTCAGAGGGAAAGAAGAACTGGCTCCTCCTTTCTTAATGGGAGGCGCTTTTTCTCCATCCATTTTTGTGCTATACTGAAAGAAATAAGACACGGGAGGCACAGATGTCGACGATTTTTGATTACCTAAAAGAAGTGACTTACGATTCCATATATGACCGCCCCTTCAAGGAGCTGGATGTCCTCGCATTGACAGAGCTGACCTATCTGCCCTTTGGACACATTGTGCCTCAAGGAGATACAACAGGAATTCCAGTGCGCCTGTCTGATGCGATGGAACTGATCGATCGGACTACCGATTTCATCGTGAGTAACCAGCATCTCCAATTAGTCGATGAGTTGGCTACTTCAAAGCGCTTTAAAAACATCAAACTCCTCAACTACGTCGATGAGTACGATCCCGATGTGCAAAAACAGTTTGCGGCCATGACCTATCGGCTTAGTCTAGATACGTATTTGGTCGTTTTCAGAGGGACGGATGACACCTTGATCGGCTGGAAGGAAGACTTCCACATGACCTATATGGACCATGTTCCAGCTCAGAAGCGCGCAGCCAGCTATCTGCAACATGTCATGAAAGAATTTCCGAAAGGACATTTCTTGGTGGCTGGTCACTCCAAAGGGGGCAACCTTGCGACCTATGCTTGCTCGTATCTACCTGATTCCTTATTTGAACGGGTAGACGAGATCTACAGCTACGATGCTCCTGGCCTCAACAAGGCCATTATCGAAACCGAAGGCTACCAGCGCACGTCTCCAAACATTCGTCGATTTGTCCCTCAGGGATCCATCGTTGGCATGATGTTGGAAGTGCCAGAACCGACGACCATTGTCAAAAGTCACGCCTTTGGCGGCTTTGCCCAGCACGACGCCTTTACTTGGGAAATCAAGGACTACAGCTTTGTGACCGTTTCTGAAACCAGTCCAGATAGCCAGCAGACCGATCTGACCTTGAAGCAATGGGTTCGCGAAACATCGGCAGAGGAGCGCAAGAAGTTTTTTGACACCTTTTTTGGCATTTTTCTAGATGCCGGCATCACTTCCATCAATGATCTAACCGATCTCAAGCAGCTAGCTAAGGCCAAAGAAATCCTCCAAAATGCCCAGGATTTGGATCCAACTGAGCGAGAAATGCTGGAACGTTTGGCCAAGCAGCTCATCGACACCCGCTTTCAAGCTTGGAAAAAATGGCAGACGGTCCCCCGCATCCTGGTTCAAATGGCTGCATTTTTCAAACGGAAAAAAGTAATCGAGTCTACCTCTCCACTGCTCCTCGAGCACAAGGAATGAGACTCAACAACTGAAAAAAGAGACAACTTCTTCTATTCACTAAAACGCAAAAAGAGGCTGGGACAAAAGTCCTAGCCTCTCAATTATTTTTGGATTGTCGAG
>CAUCUH010000138.1:0-3827 GCA_958445905.1 uncultured Streptococcus sp. | reverse complement strand
GAGTGTGCGCTGGTGTTCTCGGAAGGACTGGCAGTATTGCCCTGGTCGCGATCAATTTTTTATTTTCTTCAGTTGGTTTGTATTCAGCGTGGATGAATGCTTCAATGATATCGCACATGAGCAATTCACCAGTAATTTTACCACCAAAGCCGATCACATTCGCATTCAATTCTTCTTTAGCATAAAGAGCAGTTGTCATATCGCGTACCAAAGCAGAACGGATACCAGGTACTTTGTTAACAGCATTGTTGATCCCAACACCTGTACCACAGATACAAACACCAAGATCTGCTTGGCCACTTGCTACGGCTTCACCGACTTTTTTACCAAAGATTGGATAGTGGGTACGTGTATGGTCATAAGTCCCAAAGTCGAGCACTTCATATCCTTTTGATTTCAAAAAATCAGAAACAGCCATTTTTTCATTTGTCACAATGTGATCACAACCAATTGCAATTCTCATTTGAATTCTCCTCTCATTAGCACATCTTATTCAACATATCGACACGGATTTGGTGACGACCACCGTCGTATTTACCATTGACGAAGCCTTTGGCAATGTTCTTGGCTAATTCATCCCCAACAATTTCAGCACCCATGGTAATCATACGAGAATTGTTGTGGCCACGTGTCATATAAGCAGATCGTTCATCTGAAACTTCTGCTGCTACCATTCCTTTGATTTTAGTTGCAACCATAAATGGACCAGCTCCGTAAGCATCAATTACGATTCCAAGATTTTGATCGTTTTTGTTCACTTCGCTCGCGACTGCAAGTGTCACATCTACAAAATCTTGACCTTCAGCAGTTACATCCACAACATCGAAGTTTTCTTTTACAAGAAACTCTTTCACGAGATCTTTTAATCTTAATCCTGCAGCATCTGCACCAATTACAATAGACATGTCCTGTCCTCCTTTTGTTCGTTTCAGCAAATATCCCTGTTGTTAAATTTTCACAAAGAAACATTTTCTTACTTTTGATATTATATTACACCTATTTTGAACGAAAGTCAACATTAAATTGTTTATTTTCGAACATTTTTTAAAATAAAAACACCATATCCACAACAGATATGGTGTCAGTTTTCAAACTACAATTGACGATTATTTTGCATTTGCAGCATATTCTTCGTTACGTTTGATCATTTGTTTTCTGTACCAAGCGAAGATTCCGATATAGAATGCCAAGAAGACAACTACACCAAGGATAGCTTTGATATCACCAGTTGTAGCGTTACCGATTGTCCAACCGAGCAATTTTTCAACTGGTCCTTCAAGAGTTGAGTGAGTGATCAATTGAGTAGAAGCTACCCCTTTAGGGAAGGCATCAACACTCTTAGCCAATTGAGTTGCAAATGGTGCAATCAATGTTCCTGAAAGAAGGAAGAGTGGCAAGAGAAGGCTTCCGAAGATGATCATACGGATTAATTTACCGCGTGTTACAACCAACAAGGCTGGAGTCACACCCATAGCGATGATACCTGCAAGTGGCAAGATACCATTTCCGACTTTAGAAAGAAGCACTGCTTCGATCAACATGATTGGTGCAAGTACGTTCGCACAAGCCCAGATTTCAGCACGACCAGCGATAAATGGCCAGTCCAAACCGATGTTGAATTTACGTCCTTGAAGACGTTTAGTAGCAACGTTTGTAATACCTTGTGACAATGGTTCTACCGCTGCGATGAACCAAGAACCGATCAATGAGAACAATTCCAAGCAGACACCGGCAGTCAAACCAAGGCTCAACCAACCTTTAATAACCAATTCCCATTTGTCAGCATCTGCGACACCAGCAACTGGATGTGGAGTACCCATGATACCGATGACGATACCAAGAAGGAAACCGATAAAGAATTTAGATCCCCAGAAACCGATCTTCTTGTTCAATTTAGCAGCGTCGAAGTCGTATTTATCAAGACCTGGGAAGAATTTGTCAAAAATTTTATCCAAGACCATGATGATTGGGTTCATCATGTAGTTCATGTGAGTTGAAGTCATAGGTGATGAACTTGGTGCATTCAAAAGATCATCAAATGTTGGTTTCATCAAGTCTGAGTTGATGATTTTCATAATCCCTACAAGGACAACTGCAAGAGTTGCCAAGAAGAGTGATAAACCTTGGCTGACACCGTTGTTGTCTGCATACCATTTGATCAAAAGACCAGTGATAGACAAGTGCCAGATATCGAAGATATCGACGTCAAGTGTATCAGTTTTCTTGATCGCAAGCATGATAACGTTGACGATCAACATAATCAACAAGAAGTAAAGTGTCCAGGCAGATCCCCAAGTGATGGTCGCAAGAGGTGCCCAACCAACGTCAGTGATATTCAATTGAATACCAGTGTTCTCAACGAATTTTGCAAGAGATGCTGAGAAAGCTCCATTCAACATACCGATGATAGCACCGATACCAGTAAGGGCGATGGCAAGTTTAATACCACCTTCAAGGGCTTTAGAGAATTTCACTCCAAACAAGAGAGCCAATAAAGTCAAGACGATCAACATGATGATCGGAGCACCCATGTCTAGGATGGGTTTGAAAAACTTATTGGCAAAATCAATAATGCCATTCATAATAAATCCTCCCGATTTATAATTTGTTATATTAGACTTTAATCGTTCCCAATTTTATCATTGGATAACGCTTACAAACTGTTTTAAAAAAATATTAACTTAATCCATGTTCTTTAATGGCAGCTTCGATGTTATCAAAGACTGGCGCACTCATTGCTGGAATACGGAATAAAATTGGTCCTGCTTCAATTACTGGAATACCAGGATCAAATCCTAAATCAGTTGCAGCAATTGGAGTAAAGATATCATAACCTGAAATCAAGTCTTCATTGACGTCTTTGACCATGACAGCGTCACAACGCACATCATAACCTCGGTTTGACAACTCTTCTTCTACCGCACTCTTAATTTGGTGGCTAGAGTTAACGCCTGCCCCACAGGCAGCTAAAATTTTAATCATTTGGATGTCCTCCATTATAAATATTTACAAATGTTTTAGGAAATAGTTTCCGTAATGTATTGATAAAGCTTATCTTCACTATCTAATTTTGATAAAGCTTCGAGATTTCCATTGGAAGTAAAGAAATCCATCAGCTGGGCCAAAATATTGGTTTGGCTAGAGCTTGAATTGTTGATAATGAAGAATAAAAGTGAAACTTGAACTTCCTTATCTGGAGCAATCATATTATGGAAGGTTACGGGTTGATCCAAACGAACCACGACCACATTCTCAGTGAGATTATGGACAATGTCTGTGTGCGGGATCGCCACATTTGGTAAGTCCTTACCAAGAAATTCCATGTCTAATCCAGTCGGGAAAGACTTTTCACGCTCAATCAAAGCGGAACGATAGGTTGGTGTCACAATCTGTCGCTCTTCCAATAAGCTTGCTACCTGCTCAAAGAGATCTGTTTGATCCTTGGCATGTAGGCAAAACACAAGATCTTTGTTAAAGAGTTGATTTAATCCCATTGTTGCCACCTCCTTATCTAACTATTTATTTTATGGTTAGAGTATATCACTATATTGATTGAATGTCAATCATTTTTTGTCGCATTTTGTTTATTTTTGTTTATATTCCTCTTTAAAGCGCTTCCTAACCGTCATTTTCTAACATTATTAAAAAAGTAAAAAGTGAGAGTGGGACAGAAATCGGTAATTCGTTAGAATTCGATTTCGTCGTCCCACCTCCGCACAGTTGAGTAGGGCTGTAAAAGCTGATGAAATCAGCGTAGTAGAGCCCACTCAACCACTGCGTCTTGCTCGATAATCCAAAAATAATTGAGAGGCTAGGACTTTTGTCCC
>CAUCUH010000137.1:0-3839 GCA_958445905.1 uncultured Streptococcus sp. | reverse complement strand
GGAAGGTAGTAAAGACATTCGTACCTGTCACATCAATGTTGGTACAGGTAAGGAAATCAGTATCCGTGTAAAATAAGCCTCGTCCTTGTGGCAGACTGTGTGGGCCATACATTGCCCTAAATGGTAGTAAAAGCAGACCTTGGAAGGTGGATTGGTACACTTGCGGAATGGGAAAATCCGATCCAAAAGCCGCTTGATCTCATTGGCCGCTCCTACGTCTGGATAAGGACCGAAATAGAGCCCACCATCCTTTTTGACCTGGCGCGTGATGATGAGGCGCGGATAGCGCTCATTGGTAATCTTGATGAAGGGATAAGACTTGTCGTCCTTGAGCATGATATTGTACTTGGGCTTGTTCTCCTTGATGAGGTTGATCTCAAGAAGCAAGGCCTCAATATTGGACTCGGTGACGATAAACTCAAAATCCACAATCTCAGATACCAGGGCTTCCGTCTTGGTATCGTGGCTCCCTCTGAAATAGGACCGCACCCGATTGCGTAGATTCTTGGCCTTCCCCACATAGATGATGGTTCCGTTCTTATCTTTGTGAATGTAACAGCCCGGACTCGTCGGCAAGAGCTCGAGCTTGGATTTAATCAAGTTATTCATACTCTCTATTATATCAAAAAAGAGAGGCGCTTACCTCTCAATTGTATGTATCCAACTTTACATCCTCAGCCTTTGAGATTAGCCATCTGGAAGATCGGAATCACATAAGGAACAATAGACATCAGGATAGTGAATAGCACGAAGAACCAGAACCAGAAGGAAGCGAGGGCACGCTGGAAAACTCCCGGTTGAGGTTTATTGGCTTGAATATAAGCCTTGATAGCTGGCCATTTAGTCGCAAGAACCACTATCATGACAATGGAACCAATGGCTAAAACACCGATTTGGAGCCAATTCGCTAGTCCCTCGTCCACATGATAGGCCACATAATGCAAGCCTTGGGAAATCACAAAGTTATTGAAAATGTGATAGAAAATAGCCCACCAGATATTGTATTCAAAGGCAATGTAGCCGAAACCTAGACCAATGATACTTGCGAAAAAGAGCTGGTCAAAATTGGCATGAAAGAGTCCAAACAAGATAGCCGTCATGACAATAGCAAAGATTTTGCCATACCGTTCCAAGCCTCGCAAGCCGGCCCCACGGAAGAAGAATTCCTCTGTGATAGGACCAAAAAATCCAGCATACAAGAGCATAGTCCATGATCGCTCAATCGTATCACCTAGATCGGGTGTTGGAGAATGAAGGCCAATGGTCTCAAACATGCGCTCAATCACTTGTGTCATCACAGATGAAAAGACTTGAGAAAAGCCAAGAAAGGCGAGAAGAATAAAGAAGACTGAAAGAGTCATCTTACGTCCCTTTTGCTTGAGATCATATTTATAAAGGGCCTTCTTACGATAGGCATTAAAGAGAAAGAGTCCAATGAAAATAGAGATAAGATAGGGAATACCAGCCCAAACATTCAGGGCATTGAGTTTCTCCGTTACTTGACTTGGATCTTTTCTGAGAGAGCCTGCTATGGTCAATCCAAGGAGGACTTCCCACAGGACGGTTACCAAGGTCATTACCAAGAGATAAATGGCAAGTGTCCCGGAATACCTTCCTATATCTTTTTTAGGGTCTAATAATCGGTTGTATTGGTTCATTTCTTCCTCCTAGAAAATAGATAAAAACTCGCACACATTCCTTCGTATAAGACAAAGAAAATCAAAAAGGCATGCATAAAGTAGTCTTCTGGTAATGCAAGAATAATCGAATCCACGCGCGGATCAAAGAGCCAAGTATTGTCCCCAGCAAATAAGACCTGATGAAAGAGCGTAAAGAATTGATCAAAGCCAATCATAACAGCTATCACCGCAATCACCACTGGTAAAACCATCATCCAAAAGAAGAGACTACGGTACAAGGCCAGGTAGCCTTTTTTGACGACTGTCCGCATAAACTGGATAAAACCAGGTAGTGTCACCACGAAAACAACTGTCACTAAGTGAAATAGGTACTTGACGGCCTCAAAATGGTGCAGTCCATTTTTTGAAGACGGGAATTGAGGCATCTTCAACACCCACTGAAACGGATTGGTCAAGTAGTTCATCAAGACATTAAAATTCTTCATGATGACAGTAGCCGAAAAACCAGTCCGGCTTTGAATCCCCAACCAATGAATCTCCATGGGATAGAGGGCCCAAGCGAGAGCAATGGTGAGAAGGATGGTAGCTGACAAGATAAAGAAAAATAGGTTAATTGATTTCAGACTTTTAAGCATCAAAATCCCACTCCGCTAGACTGGCAACAACATGTGTCGGTGAAATTGGTAAGGTTGGCACTTCTTCTGGTTTGGTAAAACCTGTCGTTACCAAAAGGGTTGGAATCCCATTGTCAATACCTGCACGAATATCTGTTAGGTAGTTGTCGCCAACCATAACCACTTCTTCTCTTGCAAGACCCAGGTGTTCAATGGCCTTATCCATAATGATGGCCTTTGGTTTGCCAATGATCACAGGCTCGACCCGTGTCGCAGCCTCTACAAGCGCAATCAAGGATCCTGCACCTGGCAGCAAGCCACGCTCTGTTGGAATATTGAGGTCCGGATTGGTCCCAATAAAGTGAGCTCCCTTTTGAATCGCCAAGGTCGCAATAGCAAACTTTTCATAATCCACTTGCCAATCGAGGCCAATCACGACATAATCAGGTGCTTCTTCATCGATGATATAGCCAGCTTCTTCAATAGCGTCTTTGAGCCCCGCTTCTCCGATCACATAGACCTTTTTGCCCAAATTTTGGTCATTCATATAGTCAATGGTCGCAAGGGTAGCTGTATAGATAGTCGAAACTGGGGTTTCAATATTGAAATGAGTCGCTAGCATATACCGGACAGTCTCTGGTGTGCGGGTTGTATTGTTGGTCACAAAGAGATAGGGAATCTCACGCGCCTGCAATTCATGAACAAAAGCTTCTCCTGCAGGAATTCGTGATTTTCCTTTGTAAATAGTGCCATCCAAATCAATCAAATAGCCCTTATAGTGCATTTATTCTTCCCTTTCTGTGTGAGCTTCTTCATACAACTTCTCTGCATCGACTCGTCCACCAGAACCATATAAGAGTAATGCTCCAGCGTAGAGGACAAATTGTAACACTAAACCTGTAAAATTAATCCCTTGACTTCCCGATTGGGTGAACAAGAAGGATGCTACCATGAGGATCACAATGGTCAATAACAAGCCTATCACGGTTGCCTGATCCACACTGATTTGATAAACCGTGCGTTTGGTGCTCCGATTTTTCCCGTCAGACTTAGTTTCTGGTTGCAAATTCTCCACAAAATCCGTCACTAAGGTCGCAGCGAGGCTGACTGTTGTGCTAAAGAGCACGCCTTGGGACAAGCGGTGATAGAAATTGGACCAGAAGGATCCTGATTGGCTAGTAATCCCAATCGAGAAGATCATGACCGGTAAAAGAAAGGCCAAGGTGAAATGGATCCAGACCCGATACCAGCGTACATCTTCTCTTAAAAAGCGATTAAAACTCTCTAAATTCAAGCGATAGCGGAAAAATTTATAAATTTCCTCTACTAGGATGATGCCCAAAGCACAAAGAGTCAAGAGCCAATCTCCCAACATGTACAAAGGGTTCTTTTGACGCTTGGCATAGGCCACAACCCGTTTTTGATAGCTTTCAAGTTCCTGTTTTTTATTTTTTAATCTTCTACTTTCCATAATTCCAACCCTTTTCTTCTACTTCTTCCCACTCAATTTCAGCTTGGGCATTGATCTGACCATCTGAAGTAATTTGGTGCTGAGTTTTCAAGCCCTCTTGTTCATATTGAGAGG
>CAUCUH010000136.1:0-3877 GCA_958445905.1 uncultured Streptococcus sp. | reverse complement strand
AGAAGTCCCGATCCTATCTCGTTTGTCCTTTGGAAGTGATAAGATCTTATCATACAAATCCTTGGTCATCTCGCGGGTAAAACCGACAGCTGCTTTAGAAGAAAAATACTGGGCCGTAATAGCTACGACAACACCAAAGCTCGCAAATAAAAACAAAACACCGACCGTCATCACCACTGCGCTCGTTTCCTTTTTCGGAATGACCTGATCGACTAAGTGGGCGATGATTAAGGGGACACACAATTCAAAAATAGCTTCTAAAAGTTTAAACACGGGCCCTAGAAAAGTTTCCCATAGATAGCCCTTAAAATACTTCAATAATGATTTCATACGACTCGATTCTTTTTAATAGATATACATATTTTACCACAAATTCTTAAGATGAAAAAACTCCCCCTACAGAGCAGAGAGAGTTGAATACTGACCAGATGAAGGTCAGAAATCTTATTCCTTCTTTGTTACCTTGCTTAAGGTCTTACCCATTTTCCCCAATCCAATCATTAGTAGTGGGAAAGAAAATAGTGTTATAAGGCCTAACACAAGAAAGACTGCTACAAAGCCACAGCTATCAATGAACCAACCAGTCAGTGGGAAAATGACAATCATAGATAGACTAAACATCATGGAATTGATACTCAGCATGGTTGCTCGTACACTGGAAGGTAGATAGGCTTGTAAATCATTGTAGTAGATGGGTTGATAAACGGCATAAAGAGCATTGGTCAAGAGATAGACACACAGATAAGCGAATGGAGTCTTTACACCTACCAAAAACAAGGCCAACCCTGTCAGTGCAACTAGAATCGGAAAGACTTGATTACTATTCCATTTTTTCCCGATTTGACTGGCCAGATAAACCGCCAGGAGATTGAATCCACTACCAATTAACATGATGAGCGAAACTTGCCAACTGGCTAAGTCACTAATTTTCTGTTGGTAGTAAAAATAAAACATACACATGATGGTCCCTACCAACTGATAGGTGAGCATCCAGTAAAACAAGACTGGTTTGTCCTGCCATTCTTGTTTCACTACCTCCAA
Organism: uncultured Streptococcus sp.; assembly: GCA_958445905.1. Taxonomy (GTDB): domain Bacteria; phylum Bacillota; class Bacilli; order Lactobacillales; family Streptococcaceae; genus Streptococcus. The sequence continues at coordinate 2,836 of CAUCUH010000136.1, read as the reverse complement.
TATCCGCTTTAAGGTCAAATGATTTCTTTCATCACTCTTGCTCTCTGGCTCTTTCATTAGAAAGATCAAAAGAATGGAAATCAAGGATAGCCCGATAGCAATATAATAGGTCCAAGCCAATGCTCCGTGAATAAGGAAGCCTGCCACGACTGTACCTAACGTTCGGGTGACTTCGGCCACACCAGACAAGAAGCTAGAAATCTGAAGATAACGGTCTTTTTGACCTGCTTCCACAGCTGAATCAAATAAGAAAGCTGTACTGGTCCCCGAGTCAAAATTATAAGACCAAGCATTGACCATCATGGCAATGGCATAGATCCAAAAATTCCCCTGACCAAATAAAATCAAGATCGAGGATCCAATACTGGACAAGCGAGCCAAGTAGAGATTAGTCTTGTAGCTAAAGCGATCGGCTAACATACCAGATGGGATCTCACACAAGAGACTTGTCCCATGAAAGATACTCTCTAATAAACCAATCTGAAGCAAAGAAAGACCATTTTGAATAAAAAAGAGAATCCAAAAACTGGTGATTCCAAAATAAGATGTAAATTCCAAACCTGCTAGGAGTGAAATATTGCGTTTGTAAGTTCTTTTAAACATTGTTTTTCCTCTTTCAATAGATTATTTGAGTGTTTCTAAAAGACTTACTTAGATTTGCCTACATCTTCTCCACCTCCTTCATTTTTTCTTGATTTATTTCTTGACGCAGCTGGGCCACTTGATTAGACAAGGACACCAACAATTCGGTTTGCAACTTTTGAATTTCCAGTAAATCCGTCTGGTCTTGTTGCACCATATGGTCAATCTTCGTATGCAACAAGCGAATTTCCCGTTCAGATTCCATATTGACGTTAAAGTCATTTCGCGCTTGCAGGCGATCATAATCTGCCGCCCTGTTTTGGCTCATCATGATCAAAGGAGCTTGAATCGCCGCAATCGTAGAAAGTGCTAGATTGAGCAAGATGAAAGGATAAGGGTCAAAATTCCAGCCAAAGGGATGCAAGACATTAATCAACATCCAAATAGCCATCATCAGGATAAAACTAATGATAAAAGTCCATGAACCACCAAAGCGTGCGACAGAATCCGCCACCCGCTGACCGAAGGTATAGCTGGCTGTCAAGCGGTCTTCAACGTTAAAGGGACGCTCGCTTTCAGGCATGACAGCTGTCACCTGCTGTTTAATCGCTTCATTTTTATCATTGGCACGCTCAATAATCTGACCTAAATAATCCATACAATATTGGCTCAAATTTTTATACGTGATAAAATCATTCATTTGACTTTCCGGGTAGGATGTCTTGAGCATCTGTTGAATGCTATGGTCTAGATCTGCGATCAAAGCCCCCTGACCATCCTCATATTCTTTCCCATCGATGATGTCTATTTTCCGCATTGAAATTCCTTTCATAGTTTTTTGACGCAGATAAAAGTGAAAAACGCCTATTGGCGTTTTTACGTCTATTAAGGTTTAATACGATGCAACATACGTGGGAACGGAATGGCTTCACGGATGTGTTTAGTACCAGCCGCGAAGGTAACCATCCGTTCAATCCCAATACCAAATCCACCGTGTGGAACTGTACCGTATTTACGAAGGTCAAGGTAGAATTCATACTCTGTACGATCCATGCCAAGTTCATCCATTTTTGCAACAAGGGCATCGTAGTCTTCCTCACGCATAGAGCCACCGATGATTTCTCCATAGCCTTCAGGAGCAAGCAAGTCTGCACAAAGCACGCGCTCTGGATTTCCAGGAACTGGTTTCATGTAGAAGGCCTTGATAGCTGCTGGGTAGTTCATGACAAATGTTGGCACACCAAAGTGGTTTGAAATCCATGTTTCATGTGGTGAACCGAAGTCATCTCCATGTTCCAGATGCTCGTAATCCGCATCTTCATCATTTTCATGCTCTTGCAAGAGATCAATGGCTTCATCGTAAGTGATCCGTTTGAATGGCTCCGCAATGTAGCGTTTCAAGAGCTCAGTATCACGCTCCAATGTTTCCAAGGCTTGAGGAGCACGATCCAAAACACCTTGAAGCAAAGCTTTGACATAAGCTTCTTGCAAGTCAAGTGACTCATCGTGTGTCAAGTAAGAGTACTCAGCGTCCATCATCCAGAACTCAGTCAAGTGACGGCGAGTCTTAGATTTTTCAGCACGGAATACTGGTCCAAAGTCAAAGACGCGACCAAGGGCCATAGCACCAGCTTCCAGATAAAGCTGACCTGATTGACTCAAATAGGCTGGTGTTCCAAAGTAGTCTGTTTCGAAAAGTTCTGTAGAATCTTCTGCAGCATTTCCTGAAAGAATTGGGCTATCAAACTTCATGAAGCCATTCTTATCAAAGAACTCATAAGTTGCATAGATAATGGCATTACGGATTTGCATAACGGCAACTTGTTTGCGTGAACGCAACCACAAGTGGCGGTTGTCCATCAAGAAGTCTGTCCCGTGTTCTTTAGGAGTGATTGGGTAATCTTGAGATTCACCGATCACTTCGATGTCTGTAATATCCAATTCGTAACCAAATTTAGAACGCTCGTCTTCTTTGACAATACCAGTTACAAACACTGATGTTTCTTGGCTCAAGCGTTTGATGGTATCAAATTTTTCAAGCCCCACTTCTTCGCCGAATTTTTCGATAAAGTTTGGTTTAAAAGCCACACCTTGGAAAAAGGCAGTCCCGTCACGCAATTGCAAGAAAGCAATTTTTCCTTTACCTGATTTGTTGGCCACCCAAGCACCGATGGTCACTTCTTGACCAACATAGTCTTTTACTTCGATGATAGTAATCCGTTTTGTCATCATTCATCTTCCTTTTCTCGTTAAA
>CAUCUH010000135.1:0-3880 GCA_958445905.1 uncultured Streptococcus sp. | reverse complement strand
ACTCCTCGAGTCGCATAGTCAAATTGGTCATAATCATGAGGCAAGATCAAGGCTGGTTTCTTAAATTCAATACACTGATAAAAGATTCCAGCTCCTCCATGATGAATGACATAGTCCATCTGCGGAATATATTCTTTGTAGGGCAGATAAGAGAAAACCGTCACATTTGGCGCTACTTCTTCTTCAGAGAATTCCTTTGCCCCATCTCCAAGAGTGACAAAAAAGTGACATTCTGGATGCTCTTTGGCCAACTGCTTGGTTTGTTCTAGCAAATTCTCCTTCGCCCAAGGCAACTGGGTTCCACATGTCACGAGTACCTTCGTCTTGTCCTCGTAAGGACTGAGATCTAAAGGATAATCTTCAGCTTTTTCAAGAGAAGTCCCCAAAGGGCCAAGCCACGCATATTGATGAGGGAAGTGTGTTTTCAACTCTAGCTCCATCATCCCAATTCCAAAGATGGCATAAGGAGAGTAGATGGTCTCCACTCCATTTTGATTGTACAACTTGAAATTGTAACGTTTTAAGCGTTTGCGTAAGAGGAAAGCCCCACAGTATTTTCCAATGCGCGTGAGTTTACGGCATAGTGCTTGGATCTTCTCTTCCTTCTTCGTGCGCGCGATTCCCATCCCTCCGAAGAAGCAAGGAGGACCATAAGGAGTTTCGATTGCAAATTGGGTTGCCATGGTGGTAATCCAAGGAATTTCCAACTCTTCTGCCACAAATCCTGCTGATAGAGTGATAAAGTCAGCAATGACAATATCTGGACGGTTGACACGCCACTCCTCTAGCAATTGATCCGATACATGATTAATCAAATCAAGACTCCTAGACAATTGCCGATAAGCTGAAAAGAGATTGTATTTTTTATCGTTATTAGCCACACGTTCAAATTCTTCTACTTTGTCCTCTAGAATCGGAACGACCGTGAAGCCGAGACTTTCTGCGACGGCTTTTTTCTGAGGACCCGTGAAAATTCGGATTTCCATAGTTGGATCATCTAATAAGGGTTTAACGAGATTTAAAGTTGGGTACAGATGCCCACTCAAGGGAACAGCTACCACATCGATTTTAATTTTTTTCATTTTTTCCTGCCTTATATCTTTTTTTAGATCTAAAACTAACTTCTATCTATTAATTCGTAAAAAAAATCAAAAATTGAAGAAAAAATAAAATTTTTTTAAATCTTTTATTTTTGACCGTACTATCACTATTTAGAAAGAATGATTTCAACCTAAAAAAAGCTCCCAAATGCCAAAGAGAGTGAGCTCTCACACATTTGAAGAGTTTTCTATTTTTACGATTTGCGAGCTTAGTTATTTTCTAAATAAAATTCGAACCGCTCGCCGACATACTGACTTTTTACATACTCAAAAGCCGTCCCATCTTCAAAATAGGAAACCTGTGTCAGACCTAAAATAGCCTGCCCTTTTGAAATCTGTAAGTACTCCGCAATCTTATCCTTGGCCAATCGCGCATAGATGGTCTGGTGCGACTTTCCAATCTTATAACCATGACGTTCCAAGGTTTGGAAGAAATGGCTGGTAACCTCTTCGCGATTGAAATTCTTTATAAATTTCTCTGGAATAGAGGCTACTTCATAAACGACAGGGATCCCATCGGCATACCGGACCCGCTCCATCCGAATGATGGTCTCTGTCTTATCAATGCCCAATTTGTCCACTTCTTGGAGGCTAGGAATGGTTTTTCGGTATGAAATCACTTGGCTAGAAGGTTCCTTGCCTTGCGATTTCATAATTTCTGTAAAACTGGTTGTCCCCCGCATTTTTTCTTGGACGCGCGTGCTAGTGATAAAGGTACCACTTCCAACCCGTCTTTCAAGCACTCCTTCTTCGACCAGAAGGGTAATGGCCTGCCTAAGCGTCATCCGACTCACCTGAAATTTCTCAGCTAGATCGCGTTCGCTGGGAAGACGCTCCCCGATTTTCCATATTTTTTGATCAATCTCAGACTTAATCTGATCATGAATTTGAATGTAAGCTGGAATCATAACATTGCTCTTTCTCTGTGTTATCTCTATTGTAGCGTAAAATTCCTAATTCTTCAATCAGAGATTGGTAAAGACAAGGCTTTTGTGTTAGAATAGAGGAAAGTAAATTTCTTTAAGAAGGGGATAAGATGACAAACCTATCAACTGATTTGCATGATGTTGAAAAAATCATCGTGCTTGACTACGGTAGCCAATACAATCAGCTTATTTCACGTCGGATTCGTGAAATTGGTGTCTTCTCAGAGTTGAAGAGCCACAAGATTTCTGCTGATGAAGTTCGTGCAATCAATCCAGTCGGGATCGTTCTTTCAGGCGGACCAAACTCTGTATACGAGGAAGGTTCTTTTGATATCGATCCTGAAATTTTCGAACTCGGTATTCCAATCCTTGGAATCTGTTACGGAATGCAATTGTTGACTCATAAATTGGGTGGGAAGGTCGTTCCTGCAGGTGATGCTGGTAACCGTGAATATGGTCAATCCGAACTGACTTTGACAGAATCTTCTGCTCTTTTTGCCGGCACACCAGACAAACAATTGGTCTTGATGAGCCACGGGGATGCTGTTACAGAAATTCCATCTGACTTTATCCGCACTGGTACTTCTGCTGACTGTCCATTTGCATCCATTGAAAATCCTGATAAGAAAATCTACGGGATCCAATTCCACCCTGAGGTTCGTCACTCTGTTCACGGTTATGACATCTTGCGTAACTTTGCCTTGAACATCTGTGGGGCTAAAGGTGACTGGACCATGGACAACTTCATTGACATGCAGATCAAAAAAATCCGTGAAACCGTCGGAGACAAACGTGTTCTTCTTGGCCTTTCAGGTGGTGTTGACTCTTCCGTTGTTGGGGTTCTCCTTCAAAAAGCAATCGGCGATCAATTGATCTGTATCTTTGTAGACCACGGTCTTCTTCGTAAAGGAGAAGCTGACCAAGTCATGGAGATGCTTGGTGGTAAGTTTGGTTTGAATATCGTCAAAGCAGACGCTGCCAAACGTTTCTTAGATAAATTGGCAGGTGTATCTGACCCTGAGAAAAAACGCAAGATCATCGGGAACGAATTTGTCTATGTCTTTGACGATGAAGCAAGCAAACTAAAAGATGTGAAATTCTTGGCACAAGGAACTCTTTACACTGACGTCATCGAATCTGGTACAGATACTGCTCAAACCATCAAATCTCACCACAACGTTGGTGGTCTTCCAGAAGACATGCAGTTCGAACTGATCGAGCCACTCAACACTCTTTACAAAGATGAAGTTCGTGCGCTTGGTACAGAGCTTGGTATGCCAGACCACATCGTATGGCGCCAACCATTCCCAGGACCAGGTCTTGCTATCCGTGTTATGGGGGAAATCACTGAAGAAAAACTCGAAACTGTCCGTGAGTCAGACGCTATCCTTCGTGAAGAAATCGCTAAAGCTGGTCTTGACCGCGATATCTGGCAATACTTCACTGTTAACACTGGCGTTCGTTCAGTAGGTGTTATGGGGGACGGTCGTACTTATGACTATACCATCGCTATCCGTGCCATCACTTCTATCGATGGAATGACAGCTGACTTTGCGAAGATTCCTTGGGAAGTTCTTCAAAAGATCTCTGTCCGTATCGTAAATGAAGTTGATCACGTTAACCGCATCGTCTACGATATCACAAGCAAACCACCTGCAACTGTAGAGTGGGAGTAAAAAAAAGGTCCAGTGGACCTTTTTTTATGAACTTAACATAAAATTTTTTATTAAGTATAAAAATAGGAAAACACACAAAAAGCACTCTGACATCTTATCAGGAGTGCTTTCCTGCTATTTTTAGCCAACTAAACCACTAAAGAATTTGACAATGGCATTCCAGATGGCTCCGAAGAAG
>CAUCUH010000134.1:0-3915 GCA_958445905.1 uncultured Streptococcus sp. | reverse complement strand
CCAATGCCTGATACTGTCTGGAGCTCTGATTCAGTCGCTCGATTTAAATGGACCTTACCTGTTTTTTCTGCTGGCGCTGACGAAGTTGCAGAACTTTCTGAACTTCCAAGTGCTGGAACATCCTCTCCTTCTTTAGCCACATAGATCACTGCTTCATCGGAGAGTTTTTGCGCCAAATTGACCGATTGACTATTGGCATCGGCTGTCATCCCACCCGCCTTATAGATGGCATCGTGGACTCTGCTATTGGAGCGCAACTCATAGACCCCTGGTTGTTTGACGGCTCCTTTGACATCGACCGTAATGATCTCAGGTGCATCAGACACAGAAGTCGCCGTCTTTTCTTCTTTAGAACTAGCGGTCTGCACCTTTTCTTTGCTCGAAGTTGAACTAGAAGACTGATAAAGATCCGGTATGGTGGATGCACTTGACTGAGGTCGATGAAAAAGAAAATACCCTCCAAGTAAGAGTCCGATAGCAGTAAGGGCTAAAAAGAGCTTATATTCTTTGATTTTTTCAATGATATCCTCCATAAGAAACCTCCTCTCACTTTTATTATTCGTAAAAATAAAAAAAACTGAGAAAAACTCTCAGTTTTTTTACTTGTTTTTTCGATGTTTGTCCGGATCCCATACAAAACTGGCTAGGTAACTAAAGAGCAAGGTCAAGATGGCCACGACTAAGACAAGAGGAATCAAAAGGATTTTTAACAAACGAATCAAGATAAACGGTTTTGTTGGGGTGTTGATCGCTTGTGCTTCCGCATCCAAGCGGTCAAATTCCTCCTGGATACGGCGGGCAACTTCTGCCACTCCTTCGTCATTCATCTTTTTAATATCCGAAATATCAATGGGATGTCCAAAGTTCATATCAATGCGTTCACCTGTTGCCAACCCTTTCAAGTCTCTTGGACCAGTATAAGTCACTGGCATGATACGGACCTTCGCCATTTTGGCAATGATGGCAACACCACCTTTGACGTCTTGAGAATGACGGCTTCCACTTGGGAACATAATCAAAGAACGGTTGCTCTTTTTCAGCATATTGACAGGATACTTAATAGCTTCTGCTCCCGGATTTTCACGGTCGATCGGAAATGCCCCACACATACGAATCCACCAGCCAAAAATACGATTGGTGAAGAGTTCTTTTTTCGCCATAAAGATAAACTGCTTTGGCTTGGTTGCAAAGGCCATATAGACCGGATCCCACCAAGTCCGGTGAGGGGATACCAAGATGTAGTTCTCTTCCCGATCTGGAATATTGTCCTTATGATGGTAATGGGCATTCCCATTTAAAACCCACAGAATAAAGGCAACAAGGCCACGTAAATAGGTATAAAACATAGTTGTTCCTCAAATCCATTTCATTCGTCTCTCTACAAGATATTCCATCCTGTAAAAGGTTCTTTCTTATTATACCGTATCCTGATTTTGACCGCAAACCTTTTTTAGATAAAAATTGTCTCAGCGGACCGATTCTAGATAGTCTTTTTCTCAAAAAAATGATATCATATTGTCTATGGAAACTATTGATTTAAAGGGCTTGTCCCTCAGTGAAGTCCGCAAGAAAATGGATCGCGGACAAACCAATGATTTTACAACGAATACCAGTACCAGCACCTGGCAAATTATCAAGCGCAACGTCTTCACCTTGTTTAATACCTTAAACTTTGTGATTGCTGTGGCCTTGGCTGCTGTACAGGCTTGGAGCAATATGATCTTTTTCGCAGTCATCTGCTTCAATGCCATTACAGGGATCATGACTGAGATGCGCGCCAAGCGGATGATTGATAAGCTCAACCTCATGAGTCGTGAGCTAGTGACTGTCATTCGTGACGGGGAAAAAGATGCGATTCCACCAGAAAAGCTTGTTCTAGGTGATTTAATGCTTTTATCTTCGGGTGAGCAGATCCCTAGTGATGCCGAAGTCATGTCTGGTATCGCTGAAGCCAATGAAGCTATGCTGACTGGTGAGAGTGATCTGGTCTTAAAAGAAGTTGGTGATGAACTGCTTTCTGGTAGTTATATTGCCAGTGGTCAAGTCTATGCCCGTGTCAAGCGAGTTGGAGCAAACAACTATGCCAACAAACTGATGATGGAAGCTAAAACCTTGAAGCCTATCAATTCGCGTATTCTTTATAACTTAGCGAAAATTTCTAGCTTCACTGGTAAAATTATCATCCCATTTGGCCTTGCCCTCTTCTTTGAAGCATTGTTGATCAAGATGCTGCCAATCAAGGATTCTGTCGTGAATTCTTCCACAGCTCTCCTGGGAATGTTGCCAAAAGGAATTGCCTTACTGACAGTTACGTCTCTTTTGACAGCGGTTATTAAGCTCGGTATGCGCAAGGTTCTTGTCCAAGAAATGTACTCAGTAGAAACCCTGGCGCGTGTGGATACCTTGTGTCTAGATAAGACCGGTACCATCACCCAAGGGAAGATGACAGTTGAAGCTCTCCATAGCTTATCTGATCATTTTTCTGAGGAAACCATCAAAGTTATCCTTTCAGCTTACATGCAATATAGCGAGGACACCAATCCTACTGCTCAAGCTATTCGCAAGGCTTATGGAGAGTTGGAGCATGCTTATACTGCGGAAAACATCATTCCTTTCTCAAGTGATCGGAAATGGGGAGCCATGCACCTATCCAACCTTGGAACTGTCTTTCTCGGTGCTCCTGAAATGCTCCTTCAAGAAAATCCAGCTGCTGTCGTCGAAGCACAAGCTCGTGGATCGCGCGTGCTCGTCTTGGCTCACAGTTCAGAACTGATTAGCATGCAGGAATTGAATCTGCCTGAAAATCTTGAAGGGATTGCCGTTATTGAGATTACAGACCCCATTCGTGAAGGGGCTTCAGATACTCTTGAGTATTTGCGCTCTCAAGGAGTGGATCTCAAAATCATCTCCGGTGATAACCCTGTGACGGTCTCTTATATCGCTCAACAAGCTGGCTTCAAAAATTATGAGAACTACATCGATTGTTCAAAAATTTCTGATGATCAATTAGTGGATCAAGCAGAAGAAACAGCTATCTTTGGGCGCGTGTCTCCTCACCAGAAAAAACTGCTTATCCAAACTTTGAAAGCAGCTGGTCGGACGACTGCTATGACAGGAGATGGGGTCAATGATATCCTTGCTCTTCGCGAAGCAGACTGCTCCATCGTGATGGCTGAGGGAGATCCAGCAACCCGTCAAATTGCCAATATTGTTCTTTTGAACTCTGACTTTAATGACGTTCCAGAAATTCTTTTTGAAGGCCGTCGTGTGGTGAATAACATTGGACGAATTGCTCCAATCTTCTTTATCAAAACGATCTATTCCTTCCTCTTGGCTATCATTTGTATTGCCAGTGCTCTCTTCTTTAACGTCAACTATTTGCTGATTTTCCCTTTCATCCCTATTCAAATCACCCTGATCGACCAATTCGTCGAAGGATTCCCACCATTTGTGTTGACCTTTGAACGCAATATCAAACCGGTTGAAAAACACTTCTTGAGACGTTCCCTTCTGTTAGCCTTACCAAGCGCCTTGATGGTCGTCTTTAGTGTCTTGTTCATTCGCCTTTGGGGAGCAAGCCATGGTTGGTCTGCAGCCGATATGTCTACTGTATCCTACTACTTACTTGGATCCATCGGTTTCCTATCCGTTATCCGTGCTTGCCTGCCACTAAATATCTGGCGGGCCCTCCTCATCATCTTCTCTGTAGTAGGATTCTACGCATCTGCGGTCGTGTTGAAAAACTTGATCGAGATTTCCCTCCTTACAACCACTACTTTCCCAGTTTATCTGGCATTGATGGCTATCTTTACAGGAGTCTTTATCCTCACTACGATTCTCCAAAAATATGAATTTGATTAAAAAAAGAGGCTGGGACAAAAGTCCTAGCCTCTCAATTATTTTTGGATTGTCGAG
>CAUCUH010000133.1:0-3956 GCA_958445905.1 uncultured Streptococcus sp. | reverse complement strand
GAGGTGGGACAACGAAATCGAATTCTAACGAATTACCGATTTCTGTCCCACTCTCCTTGTTTGTCCTTATTTCATCATACCGGCCTGGAGGTCATACATTTTCTTATAAGTTCCTCCTAGAGCAATGAGTTGATCGTGATTGCCCGATTCGATGATTTTTCCTTTGTCGAGAACATAGATGCAATCGGCATCTTGGATGGTAGAAAGGCGATGGGCAATGGCAATGGTTGTCCGCCCTTGGCGCATCTTCTTCAGAGAATTTTGGATCATCTCTTCCGTCTCTTGGTCGATGTTGGCAGTGGCCTCGTCCAAAATGAGGATCTTAGGCTGGGCAGCAATGGTCCGAGCAAAAGCCAGAAGCTGACGCTGACCGGTCGATAAGGTAGAACCCCGCTCTGTTACCGGATGATCATAGCCACCGGGTAGACTCTCAATAAAGTCTGCTACATCCACAAATGCAGCTGCTTGTCGGATTTCCTCATCTGTCAGTTCTTCATGGTACATTCGGATATTAGAAGCAATGGTTCCATGATAGAGGAAGGGTTCCTGCAACACTAAACCGATGGACTTACGCAAGGCTTCCTGGCTGTAGTCCTTGATATCCTGTCCATCAATTAAGATCTGGCCACGATCAAATTCATAAAATCGCATGAAGAGATTGATAATAGAGGATTTACCAGAACCAGTATGGCCAACAAAAGCGATGGTTTGTCCGTTTTTGACCTCAAAGGAGATCTCTTTTAGGACATCCCGTTTGCCATCATAAGAAAAAGATACATGCTCAAAACGAATATCCCCCCGCTCGATTTCTTTTAGGCTACCAGCTTGCTTGGGCTCATAGTCGTCTCGATCCATCATTTCAAAAACACGCCCTGCAGAAATGGTTGAGGTCTGCAAGGTTGCAAAATTTTGGGTGACATCAATCAAGGGCTGGAAAAGCTGGCTAACATACTGGATAAAGGCATAGATAAGACCTGCTGTAAAGCCAGAGGACTGCCAATTTAGGCCGAAAAAGGTTAGAATAACCGCATAAGCCAGAACCTGTAACAGGGTCATAGCTGGCCTCAAAAAGAGGGAATTGACATCCACAGATCGGTTGGCATAGTCCAAATGTTCCCCATTAATCTGTTCGAATTCATCCGTCAAGCGCTTTTCTTGACGAAAGGCCTGCACGATCCGCATTCCTTCGATAGATTCCGATAATTTCACATTGATATCTGATAATTTTTGTCGGGTCATCTTGACCAAGCGATTGGATAACTTGCGATAGAGACGGATGGAAAACCAAATGATGGGAAGAAAAGGCAGGATCCAAATGGTCAAATGCCAGTCCAAGCTAAACATGGTTACTAGAGTGACTAAAAAGAGTAAAAAGGATGAAACCAGGCTTGAAAAGACCGTAGAAAACATATCTGCGACTGCCTGTGTATCATTGGTCACACGCGAGACAATCGAACCTGCTGCTGTCTGGTCATAAAAGGACATGCCCAGTCTTTGAAGATTTTTGAAAATATCTAGACGGATATCTCTTACGATGGAATTGGATACACGCGCAAAGGTTAACTGGCTCAGGTAAGTTGCCAGCACACGCCCAATGAATAACCCATAGTAGAGAATCAAAAACTGAAAAGCTGTCAGTACTGGAGAGCCGGCTTCTGTTGGATCCACTAGGTGGTCAATATACCAGCGTGCTGCAAGAGGGATCGCCGTCAATAACAGACTAGTTAGGAAGGTAAAGGCTAAGGCTAGGGCCGTTAACCATTTATAACGCCACATGTAAGTCAAGAGCCGCTTCATCACATGAGCTTCAGATGTTTTCATTCAGCTTTCCCTCCATTTCTTCTGATAATTGTTGGGCTTGGTAGGTTTCATAGTACCAACCTTTTTGAGCCATTAATTCCTCGTGATTTCCTCGCTCCTTGATCTGTCCATTCTCCATTACCAGAATCAAATCCGCATGAACGATCGCTGATAGGCGATGGGCTGTGATGATCGTTGTTTTCCCCTTGCGTTCCTGCTTCATATTTTCAATGATTTGGTGTTCTGTCTTAGCATCTACTGCAGACAGGGAGTCATCCAAGATCAAGATCTCAGGATTCATGACCAAAGCACGACTCATGGCAATCCGTTGCTTTTGCCCGCCAGAAAGAGAGACCCCTCTCTCTCCCAGCACTGTCTCCATCTGGTCTGGCATGGCCAGAATATCTTCATAGACTCCACAAGTTCTCAGAGCCTTCATCACCTCTTCTTCCTTGATCTGTGGATCTGAAAAAGCGACATTCTCGCGAATGGTCATGGCAAAGAGAATCTGATCTTGAGGGACGTAGACGATCAAGCTTCGAAGATCTTCTAAGCGATAATGTTTGATGGAGATCCCATTTAGCAAGATAGCTCCCTGCTCCAAGTCATGCTCTCTGAGTAAGAGGCGCAATAAGGTGGTCTTTCCAGATCCAGTTGGCCCCACAATTCCAAGGGTTTGCCCTTTTTCTAAATGGAAGGCAACCTTCTCAAGGACAGGCTCTTTCTCATAGGCGAATTCTTCAATGTCATATTCCAGATCTCCGTTTTGAATGACTGTGACTGGTTGACTTGGATCATGGATATCAGGTGTTTCTGCTAAAAGTGTCTCAATCCGATCATAGGAGACGCTAGCACGCTGACTAATATTAAACAAGAAGCCCATAGCTTGAAGGGGCCAGACGAGCATATTGAGATAGGTAATAAAGGTTACGATTTGTCCAACCGTCAGGCTTCCTTCCTGAACAAATAGCCCGCCGAAGTAGAGCGTCAAAACATAGGAGAGACCGACAAAAAGAAGAGTAGTCGAATCAAACAAAGCATTGTAACCGGCTGAAGTCATATTTTTTGAAAAGACCATTTGATTGGTTTTTTCAAAAGCCTGAATCTCATCTGCCTGAAAGCCAAAGGATTTGGTCACTTTGACTCCTGATACTGATTCCTGGACAAAGTTGTTCAGCTCTGAGAAGCCTTCTTGGGCCTCTTTGAAGGCTTTGTGGTTTTTGCGGCCAATAGCTGACGTCACTACCACCATAACCGGTAGGGGCAAAATAGCTAAGAGCGTTAAGCGCCAATCAATCATGAAAAACATGCTGACTAGGGTCACCAAGGCTGTCACAGAAGCATCTACAGCAGACATAACACCGCCACCAGCAAACATAGTCACCGCATTGATATCATTAGTAGCATGGGCCATGAGATCCCCTGTCCGATAACGCTGATAAAAAGATGGAGACATGAGCGTAAATTGCTGAAACAAACGGTAACGCAAGATCCGAGCCAACTTATTAGCCGTTCCAAAAATATAGCGTCTCCAGACAAAACGAAGGCCATACATGGAAAGAGCTGCTAGGACCAAAAGGGCAATATCCATAACTAACTGCCCCAGTGTCAGCCTTCTTTTATCGATCAAATCGATCACAAGCCCCATGATTCTTGGAGGAATGAGGTTTAAAAAACTAACCAAGATCAAGGACCCTATCCCGATCAAGTATCGCTTCTTCTCTAAATTAAAAAACCAAGATAATTTCCTCAACAGATTCATCTTATTTCCCCTTTTTGGTGAGTTGCCAGCTACTATCCACTAGAGCAAACAAGTCCTCATCAGCAATTGTTCCATCTAAGGGGATACTCACCCAATATTTTTTATTCATATGAAAAGCTGGATAAATCCCTTTCTGCTGGATGAAATGGGCTACTTGATCAGACTTAACATTCAAAACTTCTATTTTCCCAGACTTGCTAGCATCCAGTTTTTTCCAATCAATGGTCATAAAGACACCATACCACTTGAGGGTGTCTCGGTGGCGAATGGCACCCGATTCCGGAGATCTCTCCCACAAATACTCAATCGTCCCCTGATAGTGCAGGGAGATATAGGTCATGAGACGCTTAGCTTGAGGATAGAGAAATTCTTCTACCTCAAAACAAGCTTGGCG
>CAUCUH010000132.1:0-3957 GCA_958445905.1 uncultured Streptococcus sp. | reverse complement strand
AACCAGGAACAGTATGTCTATTTTGATGGAACCAAAGGGGATTTGCAGTCGATTTTGGTCAATGTAGGAGATCAAGTGACGGCCGGTCAGCCAATTGTTCAGTATAGCAGTACAGAGGCCCAAACCGCTTATGATGCAGCCGTTCGTGCTGTCAATAAGGCAGATCGTCAGTTAAATGACTTACTGACAAATGGTGTGACCATTGATACGACAGGCGATGAAGAAGCAGATGCCAAATCATCTTCGCAGACTCAAAGAACAGTCGATTCTCAAGCTAGCGATTTACGAGATGCCAAGTCGGATGCGGTCGATAATATGAACAAGGCTAAGGCTCTTCTGGATGCGACAACAGTTAGGAGTAATACAGATGGTACCGTGGTCGAAGTCAATAAAGATGTTTCAAAATCGACTACAGGGACCAACCAAACTCTGGTTCACATTGTGAGCAACGGGAATTTACAAGTCAAAGGGGAGTTGTCTGAATACAATTTGGCCAATATCTCTGAAGGTCAGGAAGTGGTCCTCACTTCCAAGGTTTATCCGGATAAAACCTGGACAGGAAAGATTTCTTATGTAGCGAACTATCCGACTGACGCGGGTCAAGCAGGTGCCAATGCAGCAGGTGGAACACAAGGAAGCGGTGGAGCCAAGTACCCATTCACAGTGGATATTACCAGTGAAATTGGGGAACTCAAACAAGGCTTTTCTGTCAATATTGAAGTCAAAAGTTCTACTCAACATCCCCTTGTTCCTGTGACAAGTGTCATGGCTGATGGGGATTCGAGTTATGTATGGACGGTCGAAAATGGCAAGGCTAAGAAAGTAAAAGTGACGCTTGGTAACGCCGATGCTGAAAACCAGGAAATCTTGTCAGGCTTGAAGAAAGATGCTCAAGTTATTGTGAATCCTAATGAGAAACTGGAAGATGGAAAAGAGATCGGAAAATATGACAAAATTGATTGAACTAAAAGGAATCAATAAAACCTATAAAAATGGGGATCAGGAACTTCGTGTCTTAAAAGACATCGATTTAGAAGTCGAAGAGGGAGAATTTGTGGCCATTATGGGTCCATCTGGCTCAGGAAAATCGACCTTGATGAACGTCATTGGCTTGTTGGATCGCCCGACCAGTGGAGAGTATTTTCTAGAAGGTCAGGAGGTTGGAAATCTCAGTGAGAAAAAATTAGCACGTGTTCGTAATGAACAGATCGGTTTTGTCTTTCAACAATTCTTTCTTCTCTCTAAGCTCAATGCCTTTCAAAATGTAGAACTGCCTCTCATTTATGCGGGGGTTCATCCTGCTAAACGGAAGAAATTAGCTGAGCAGTACCTTGAAAAGGTAGAGCTCCATTCTCGTATGCACCATTTGCCTTCAGAGCTCTCAGGGGGTCAAAAACAGCGGGTTGCGATCGCTCGAGCTCTCGTCAATCAGCCAGCCATCGTCTTAGCAGATGAGCCGACTGGAGCCCTAGATACCAAGACGGGGGAGCAAATAATGGACTTGTTAACCAAGCTAAACCAAGAAGGAAAAACCATTATCATGGTTACGCACGAGCCAGAAATTGCAGCCTTTGCGCATCGTCGCATTGTCATTCGTGATGGAGTGATCTCCTCAGATAGCAAGCTGGAAAGGGGGACCTAATGCAAAATTGGAAATTTGCGATCAGCTCAATTATGAGCCATAAATTACGGTCTTTCTTGACAATGGTAGGGATCATTATTGGGGTCGCTTCTGTGGTTGTCATCATGGCTCTGGGAGATGGTATGAAAGCTGGTGTTACCAAGACCTTCACCAAGGACCAAGAGTATGTACAAATCTCTTATTCTCCCAACAAGAGTGGCTATGTGACTGGGATCAATATTGGCCCTTCTGATGATACTGGAGAAGGAGAAGGCGGAGGCGAAAGTGGCCCTGCAGCTGAAGACCGAGGGATGGCTGCTCCATCGGATATCGATGGGGAAAACGCTGAAGATGTTGATGGCCAAGTCCAAGAAGCACCACCAGTTGTGCAAGAATCTTGGGTCAAGGAATTAACCAAGATTCAAGGCATCGATGGCTATTATGTTGGCAATACCTCCAATGCAACCATTGCTTTTCAAAAGAAAAAAGCAGACGGTGTGAACATCCAAGGGGTAAATGAAACCTATTTTTCTGTCAAAAAGGTTGAGCTCTTATCTGGGCGAAAATTAACTCCTTCAGACTATAGTAATTTCTCCCGGGTGGTACTCCTTGATGAAGGATTGGCTCAACAATTATTTGGAGCGGAGAATCCACTGAATCAGGTGGTCTCTGTTGGAGACAACAATTATCGCGTCGTTGGTATTTTCAAGGATCCAAATGCAGGGACAGCCCTCTATGGAGCTTCTTCAGGTGGAAGTGCCTTGATGGCCAATACACAACTCGCCTCTGAATTCGGAACGGATGAAATTCAAAATATTGTCGTCCATGTACCGAATGTGAAAGAAATCAAATCTGTTGGGATCGAAGCTGCTCAAAAGTTAACAGAACTTTCAGGTGTTCGCCAGGGAGAATTTCAAATCTTTAATTTGGATAGCATCCTAGAGGAAACCAATAAAGTAGTAGGAATTATGACGTCAGTGATCGGTGCCATTGCAGGGATTTCCCTTTTGGTTGGCGGGATTGGAGTCATGAATATCATGTTGGTTTCTGTGACAGAGCGGACGAGAGAGATCGGTCTTCGCAAAGCATTGGGAGCAACCCGAGGTAAGATTCTGGTTCAATTTTTGATTGAGTCGATGGTCTTGACCATCATTGGTGGACTGATTGGACTTGGCCTTGCTTATGGTGTAAATAGCTTGATTACTACACTCGCAGCAGCCTCCCTAGAAGGACCACCGATTATTTCCTTAAATGTCGCCATCGGCAGTATTATTTTCTCTGCTTTTGTAGGCATCATCTTTGGAATTTTACCAGCGAATAAGGCTTCTAAGTTAAATCCGATCGAAGCACTGCGTTATGAATAAAAAATAGGAGCGGGTCAGGATGAATGGATCAAGATTCTCCACGCTCCTTTTTGATGCTGTTGTGGAATAGCTTGTCGAAACCTTTTCAATTATCTTATCTTATATAGGTCAAACTATTTGGACAGTCATCGACGGTCTTCCAATGTTTTTGAGTATTCATTCAAGAAGCTGTATTTTTTCTTCCATCTTATTTTTGTTTAATTGGTAAATATTAGTGAATTTCTGGTCTAAATATGATAGAATAGGGGAGAATAACTTAGGAGGTTCCAAATGACTACTGAACATATGGAAGAATTGAATGACCAGCAGATTGTCCGTCGTGAGAAAATGGCGGCCCTTCGTGAACAAGGAATCGATCCATTTGGGAAGCGATTCGAACGCACTGCAAATTCAGGTCAATTAAAAGAAAAATATTCAGAATTAGATAAAGAACAACTCCACGACTTGAACGAAACAGCAATTATTGCCGGTCGTCTCGTAACCAAACGTGGAAAAGGAAAGGTTGGCTTTGCCCATCTTCAAGACCGTGAAGGTCAAATTCAGATCTACGTTCGTAAGGATGCAGTTGGAGAAGAAAACTACGAGATCTTCAAAAAAGCAGACCTTGGTGATTTCCTTGGTGTTGAAGGGGAAATCATGCGCACAGATATGGGTGAACTTTCGATTAAAGCAACTCATATCACTCACTTGTCAAAAGCCCTTCGTCCTTTGCCTGAAAAATTCCACGGACTTTCAGACGTTGAAACCATCTATCGTAAACGTTATTTGGATTTGATTTCAAACCGTGAAAGCTTCGAACGCTTTGTAACTCGTTCAAAAATCATCTCTGAAATCCGTCGTTATTTAGATGGTCAAGGATTCCTTGAAGTGGAAACACCAGTGCTTCACAATGAAGCTGGTGGTGCGGCTGCTAAACCATTTATCACTCACCACAATGCACAAAACATTGATATGGTGCTTCGTATCGCGACG
>CAUCUH010000131.1:0-4068 GCA_958445905.1 uncultured Streptococcus sp. | reverse complement strand
GTTGTAGAGAAACTCTTTGCAGCTCAGTTGGTAGAGGATGTGGCAGGGATCTATCGCCTAAGCGTAGAGGATCTATTGACCTTAGAAGGCTTTAAAGAAAAATCTGCTGAAAAACTCCATGAAGCCATTCAAGCTTCAAAAGAGAATTCAGCTGAGAAGTTACTCTTTGGTTTGGGGATCCGCCATGTCGGTAGCAAGGTTAGTCAAATCTTGCTCCAAGAATTCCATGACCTCGATCAATTGGCTACAGCTGATCCAGAACGAATTGCCAGCATTGACAGTCTCGGTATGGTCGTGGCTGAAAGCCTCAAGCGTTATTTCGCGCAAGAAGGATCCAAGCGCCTATTGCAAGAGCTTAAAGAAGCTGGCGTCAATCTGGCTTATCTTGGTGAGAAAGTCGCTGCTGATGCAGCCCTATCAGGAATGACAGTCGTTTTGACTGGGAAGCTAGAGCGCCTCACGCGTTCAGAAGCCAAGGCAAAATTAGAAAGTCTGGGCGCTAAGGTAACTGGATCAGTTTCCAAAAAAACAGATTTAGTCGTTGCAGGTAGTGACGCTGGTAGCAAGTTAACCAAAGCACAAGAATTAGGAATCCAGGTAGAAGATGAGGCCTGGCTTGAAAGTTTATAGAGGATCTTTATGGTAGAACGAATCAAAAAAGCCCGTTTAATTTATAATCCGACCTCTGGGCAAGAAATTATCAAGAAAAACATTGCGGAAGTCTTGGACGTACTCGAAGATGTGGGCTACGAAACAAGCGCCTATCAAACGACTCCAGAACCATTTTCTGCTCAAAATGAAGCAGAAAGAGCCGCCAAAGCAGGCTTTGATTTAATCATTGCTGCTGGTGGAGATGGTACGATTAACGAAGTGGTCAATGGGGTTGCAGGTCTGGAAAATCGTCCGCAGATGGCCTTTATCCCGACCGGTACCACCAATGACTATGCGCGTGCCTTGAAGATCCCGATGGGAGATCCTGTGGCGGCTGCTCGCATTATCGAAAAGAATCAAACCATTCAGATGGATATTGGTCGTGCCTATGGCAGTAAGTATTTCATCAACATTGCTGCAGCAGGAACCATGACAGAATTGACCTTCAGTGTTCCAAGTAGTGTTAAATCTCGCTTGGGTTACTTTGCCTATGTGGCAGAAGCTGCTAAAATGTTGCCGCGAAACAAGGCTCGTAAGGTGCGGATTGAGCATGACAATGGTGTCTTTGAAGGGCCAGCGTCTATGATTTTCGTGGCCTTGACCAACTCCATTGCTGGTTTTGAAAGTGTCGCGCCAGATGCTAAGCTTGATGATGGGAACTTTACCTTGATTATCGTAAAAACTGCTAAGCTCTTTAACATGTTGTCCTTGATGATTCAGGCCATCAATGGAGGCAAGCATGTGCACGATGAAAATGTAGAATATCTCAAGACCAAGAAGTTGACGATCGAAATGTTAGGAAAAAATGCTCAACCATTCCGTATCAATCTAGATGGGGAGTACGGAGGAGATACTCCAGTTGAATTGGAAGTCTTCCATAATCACTTGGAATTCTTTGCAAATATTGATGAAATCAACAACGATGCTTTGGTTCACACATCTGAAGAATAAAAACAAATAGTTGGAGTCCGTTACGTGTTTTACAAGCGGATGGTTCCTTCGGTATTAAATTGGAAATAGGAAAATGTTATGCGACAATACCATGTAAAGCTTCATTTTCATAAGCAAAAAGGAAATTATTTTGCCTATGATATGTGGCAGTGGCAGGATCAAGTAGAAGGAAAATCAGTCTCTTTCTCCAAGTTGGATTATTTTGGAGTAGAAGGCAATCTAATTTATGAGAGCGAAGAACCCTTGAACCGGGGCCATGTCCTAGTTAAAGAAGGGGATTGGCTCACCAAGACCCGTGATTTTGAAATCGAACTCTTACCAGAAGGGCATGTTCGAGAAGTGTGGATTCTCGATGGAGACGATACAGTTTATTATTCTTTGCAAGCTGCTTTGACGAGTCATGCCTACAGCCATCGTCAGCCTCATGCCTACGATATGGCGATGCGTCCTAGAGAGTTTGATGCTAAATGGGCGTATCAAGGCTGGCTTGGTCATCGTGAGGAAGAAGGGGAGCATTGCTTTAAACTATGGGCACCTACTGCCAAGAAAGTTGAATTGTTGCTCTATCAATCTACAGACTTGGATGCGCCTATTTGGAAGAGCATGCCAATGACACGAGGCAAACAAGAGTCTAGCTACCACCCAGAAAATACCCACGGTGTTTGGATTTTAGATTTTTTAGGAAATTTAAGTGGCATGGCTTATCAATATCGTGTGCATTTTGAACACCATACTCAAGTGACGCGCGATCCTTATAGCATTGCAACGACAGCGGATGGGATGCGCTCTGCCATTCTTTCAAGAGTAGATCGTCAGTTTGATTGGGGTCCTAAAAAAGGCGCCGATGCAACTCCTTGGCGCTTGGACAATCCTTGTCAAGCAGTGATTTATGAGATGCACCTTCGGGATTTGACCAAGTCACCGACATCAGGTGTGGACGAGTCTTTGCGTGGGACCTATCTGGGGGCTTGCCAAGAAGGAACAGTCAATAGCCATGGTGATGCAACTGCCTTTGATTATATCCGTCAGTTAGGGGTCAATGTCGTGCAACTGCAGCCGATCTCTGACCGCTTTAAACAGTACGACGAAGAAGGCCGTGTGACCTACAATTGGGGCTATGACGTTCAGAATTATTCTGCACCAGAAACTAGCTTTTCGACGGATCCATCCAATCCGAAACAAACCATGAAAGAGCTCAAAACCATGATCCGGGCTTATCATGAGGCAGGAATTTCTGTGGTCATGGATGTGGTCTACAATCATATCTACTCGACCGAGCATGGTCCTTTCCAAAATACAGTACCCGATTATTATTACCGGATGGAGCCAGATGGTCGCTTCCAAAATGGGACAGGTGTCGGGAATGAAACGGCTAGTGAGCATGAAATGTACCGCAAGTACATGATTGATTCCCTCACGCACTGGGTCAAGGAGTACCAGATCGATGGCTTCCGCTTTGATTTGATGGGCATTCATGATGTAAGGACGATGAATGCTATTCGGGAGGCTATGGATGCTCTAGATCCTCGCATTCTTCTTTACGGAGAAGGCTGGGACATGGGGACAGGTCTCGCACCAGAAGACAAGGCTAAGAAAGACAATGCAGCGCAATTGCCACGAATTGGATTCTTTAATGATACGGAGCGCGATGCCATTAAAGGGGCTGAGGTTTATGGTTCCATCAAACGTGGCTTCGTCAGCAGAAAATCAACAGAGTATATCGTTGCGCGTGCTGTTTTAGGTAGTGCAGAGCTTGGCAATTATTTAAGTCCCAATCAGGTCTTGAATTATGTGGAGGCTCATGACAATTATAATCTCTATGACTTGCTTCAGACCCTTCATCCGAATGAAAAAGTAGCAGGATTGGTCAAGCGCTCAGAGTTGGCTACGGCCATGAATCTGCTCTTTCAGGGCATGACCTTTATGCAATTGGGTCAAGAGTTCATGAGGACCAAATTGGTAGCGACAGGTCCTGATGGAGAAATCACTCCTTTGGATCGTGAACGGGCCATGAATTCCTACAATGCTCCAGATTTTGTGAATCAGGTCAACTGGGATCTGGTCAGTCAAAACAAGGAATCAATTTGAAGACAAGTCTTCCTGTCTTAGGGCTTGAAAGCTATGATAAAATCTACCAACAAGTCTTTATCCAATCTGCAACTGATTGTAGTGGACTTCTGATATTTGAACTAACAGGAGACAAGAAGTACTTGGTCATCTTCAACGCCAGCGGACTTCCATATTACCTCCAAAATTCAAATAAATTGAAATTGATGGTTGGAAATAGTCGTCATAAACGACCATTCTATGTGGAGAATTTAACAGCTTCTGTTTTTGGAGTCCTAGATGAAGGTAAAGCGTAATCTTTTTAAAGAAATCACAAAATCCCTGAGTTTTTAAACTCAGGGATTCTCTTTATTTAGAAGAACTGCTACTGGTCTCTGTTGAGGAAGAACTATCGTCTTC
>CAUCUH010000130.1:0-4176 GCA_958445905.1 uncultured Streptococcus sp. | reverse complement strand
GAGGTGGGACGACGAAATCGAATTCTAACGAATTACCGATTTCTGTCCCACTCTCCTAACTTCGACCTGTTACAAGTCAACTAGGTCTCAGTCTCTTTTTTTATTTTTCAAGTCTATTCCTGCTGCTCCTAAGATCGCCCCTAGTAAAGCGAGTCCCAGAGCAGATTCCACTCCTGTTTCCGGGAGTTGCTTGTTAGAAGATACTGCTTCTGAACGAACCTCTTTTTCCACAGCTGCTGGAATTGGCGATGGGGTATTTACTGGTGCTACTGGTTGATCCTTCGCGATCACTTGAGGTGTTGAAGGATCTGGAACCACTTTGTTTACGAGCACGTCTGATTTCACTGGTGCTTCTACTGAAGGGCTTGTTGGGATCACAATTTCTTTGGTACCGACTTCAACAATTTCTGCAACCGGCTCTGTGGCAACTTCTGTAGCGATCACTTTTCGACTTTGATCAAATGCCGAAACCTCTACATACTCAAGACCTTGCCCTTTAACCCCAGCCTGGATCACTCTGCGTTCTCCTTTAGCGAGATCTGGATTGGTCCGTTCCACAAGGTCAAAACCAAGTTCTTTTTCTACGATTTCAAGACTTGGTTTGTCTTCCACTAGGGCTTTGACGTCATTTTCAGCCAAGCTACCTACTTGCGTAATTGGCTTAAGCCCCGCAAGGGCTTGGGTCAGAGCAGCCACTTCTTGATCCACCTGATCTTGATGAGCACGGCTCACATTCCAATTCAAGCTATCTAAGACTTTCTCAAGTGCTGCGCGAGATTCTGGTGTGTATATGTCTAGATCTGTTGGCACCGTAGCAACTGCTTTTCTAAGAGCAGTGAAGTCTGCTTTGAAATAGTCCTTGTTATGGTTGGCAAAAGCTTCCATGAGATCAAAGACATTTTTTTCGATGTATTCTTCACTTGGGGTATCACACCAAACAGCTACCATGCTACCGACCATCGGCAAAGATGTTTCTGGATATGTTGTACTTGGGAGTTGTCTAAATGGAGTAGCAGCTGCATTGGCAATCGCTTTTTCAATATAACCACCACCTGTTTCAGGTGTTCTTCCCAAAACATAGTACCAGTCTCCGTTGGTGTTAAGGAATTTATACCCCTTATCTGCCAAATACTGTGGAGATGCGAGGTTATAGCCCCACCATCCCTTAGACCAATATGAAATCAAGACGTCCTTGTCAAAGGCGACATCATCTTCATCTCCATAATAGAAGCCATCGTTAAAGGCCATTGGCTGCAAGCCTTTTTCACGCGCCATGGCTGCAAGACTATTGGAATACTCAGCAAACTTACCATAGAGGTCATACCACTTGAGGTAGTACCAGCCTTGCGCACTGGTAGCGTCATTGG
Organism: uncultured Streptococcus sp.; assembly: GCA_958445905.1. GTDB lineage: Bacteria > Bacillota > Bacilli > Lactobacillales > Streptococcaceae > Streptococcus. The sequence goes on along the minus strand of CAUCUH010000130.1, from coordinate 2,809 downwards.
CATATTCATCCGTTCCATAATTAAAGATCTTAGACTTATCTTTGAAGTAGTCCATGTACTTACCAATCAAGGCTTTGGTAAAGTTGACTGCTGCTTCATTGGTCAAATCCATGGTTGTTTTTGAAACCGTATCAAAGCTGGCTTGTGGATTTTCAATGCCCAATTTTTCCATGGCCACCAACAAAGCATCCATGTGTCCAGGACTATTGACTGCCGCAATCAAGCCGATTCCTTTCGCAGTCGCATAAGCATGGAGTTCATCCATTTCTGCTTGGGTCAAGGCTTGACCATTTGGATCATCGTAATAGGCCTTGGTGCCTTCTAAAATGGCCTTTTTCACATCATCACTGGCATAGGTTTTGCCATTGGCTTCCACCGTCATATCATCGAGAACGAAGCGCATACCATCGTTTCCGACAAGGAGGTGCAAGTCAGAATAACCCAGCTCACTGGCCTTATCGACGATCCGTTTCAACTGATCCAGCGAGAAGTATTTGCGACCTGCATCGATCGAGATGACCTTCTTCATGGCGAGTTTTTCTGCTGCTTCTTTTGCAGCAACTTCTTTCGCGTAGCTTTCTGTATACACCAAAGCATCTTGAGCTGCTTTGAGATTGTCGATCAAGGTTTTGGCCTCTGCTCGAGTCGTGTCTGCTCCTGCCCCTTCTAAAGCTTTTTTAGCTGCCGCAAAGGCTACTAGAGATTCCGGTGTATAGTGATCCAAATCAGTTGGAGCTTCTGAAAGAGCTTTTTCGACGACTTCAGGATCTGCTACAAAGTAGTCCGCATTCTTGTCCGCGAAGGCATGCATGAGCTTAAAGAGAAGGTCTTTTTTGTAGGTTGCAGATGGCGTATCTGCCCAGGCAGCTACCATGCCACCGATGAAGGGCACCTTAGCTCCATCATTTTTTTGAACTACATCAATCGCTGACTTGGAAATTCCTTCGAGGCCTTGATCAAGGTTGTACCAACCAGATCCAGCCTTGTCCCGTCCAAGCACATAATACCAAACATCATTGGTATTAAGAATCTGATGACCTAGTTCGGACAAGAGTTTTGAAGAAGCGACATCATAGCCGTTCCAGCCACCTGTCCAGTAGGAGACAATGATATCCTTGTCAAAAGTGCCATAGGAAGTATCGCCATTGTAGTAGATCCCGTCATTAAAGGCCATTGGTTTCATCTTGTGTTTTTTCACAATAGCTGCTAGATCATTAGCATATTGGATGAATTTTTCATAGCCTTTTTCTGGGTAGCCTTCACCTGGCCAATGCTTGCTAGCTTGGAGAACCTGCCAACCATGGGCATCTGTGGCATCATTGGCATATTCATCCAAACCGATGTTAAAAATGTCTGCCTTGCCGCTGAAATAAGCCGCATACTTGTCTACCAAGGCTTTGGTAAAGTCTAAGGCTTTTTGGTTGTCCAAATCAACTGTCCGAGCTGATTTTTTAGTGCCAAAGTAATTAAAGTGAGGGTTTTCGATCCCCAATTGTTCCATGGCTGTCAGAATCGCATCCATGTGACCTGGACTATTAATGGTTGGGATGACACCTACTTTCTTCGATTTGGCGTAGGCTAAAATATCATCCATTTGAGCCTGGGTCAAAGCTGTCCCGTTCGGATCATCGTAATAAGCCTTCGTCCCTTTTTCAACCGCATCTGTCACGGCTTGGCTAGAATAAGAAGTATCTCCCACTTTCAAAGACATGTCATCCAGCACAAAGCGCAAACCATCATTTCCAACTAGAAGATGCAAGTCTGTATAACCCGTCTTACTTGCTTCATCAATGATTTCCTTGATTTGGTCTGGTGAGAAGTACTTGCGACCGGCATCAATCGAAACAATCTTTTTCTTGGCTAATTTTTCTTCTTGGTCAGGATCTTTAGCAGGCGTTTCCGTTGCTGCTGTCGTTGGTTGAGCTGCCACATCCGACTCTGCGACAGAGCTTGCTTCTTCGCGAATCAAACGGTCAAGATCTGATACCCGCAATTCACGATCAGGCAGTGTCGGTTGACTTTGATCGACGATTGGGGCAGGAGCTGTTGGTTTTTCTACTGTTGGCTGAGAAGCTTCCTCATTGAGAGAAATCGTTGACTCCCCCTCGCTTGGCTGAGTTGGAACTGTCGTTGAAGGACTGTCAGTAGTCGTCGGCGTATCGGCCGCTACAACCTGAGCGCCAACAAAAAATCCTATGAGCACCGAAGCAGCTCCTACTGCGTACTTACGAATCGCATAACGTGGTTGATGTGATTTCATCAGGACCTCCTAAATTGTATTTGTAATCGTTTTCTTAAATTTAGCACGATATCTTAATAAATTCAATGAGGCTTCTCATTATTCTTTAATTAGGAGAGGAAGTTCTTGGATTCGATCCAAAATAAAACGAGCTCCTTACTCAAAAGGAAACTCGTTCATTTTTATAAATCATCTAAAGCATCTTTGACCTTGTCAAAGAACCCTTTTTTCTTTGGGTTGACCTTCAAATCACTTGCTTCTGCAAAGGCTTGAAGGGCTTCTTTTTGCTTGTCATTTAAACCAGTTGGGGTGACGACATTGACAGATACATATTGATCTCCCATGGCACCACCACGTAAGCTTGGAGCCCCTTTTCCACGGAGGCGGAATTTCTTACCGGTTTGGGTTCCTTCAGGAATGACCAAATCGACATCTCCGTGAACAGTTGGCACATGGACCGTATCTCCAAGAGCTGCTTGGACAAAGTTCAAGTCTAACTTGTAGTAGATGGTTGAGCCATCTCGTTCGAAGCGATCGCTCGGCTCAACATTGACAACGACATACAAGTCA
>CAUCUH010000129.1:0-4194 GCA_958445905.1 uncultured Streptococcus sp. | reverse complement strand
TAAAGAAAGAGAGAGCGAAGTTCGTCCTCTCTAGGTGTTAGCTTTTCATCTACCCACTACAGTTGACAAAGAGCCTTATCGCGGGTTATTTCATGGCTTTTACTTACTCTTTGGATGACTTTGCTGTAACCTTTTTCGTAACAGGAAATGGCTATTCAAATCTTTCGGTTGAAATCTACTCAAGGGCTCGACAAGGTATTTCTTTGGAAATCAATGCCTTGTCAGCGGTTGTGTTCCTTTTCTCTATCTTGTTGGTAGTGGGTTATTATTTCCTTTCACGTGAAAAGGAGGCCAACTAATGAAACGACTGTATTCATTTTTTGTAGGTATTGTAGCTATTATTCTTGTTTTATGGGGAATCAGCTACAAGTTAGAAGATAATTCGACACAAGGAACGATAGATAAATTGGTTATCTATAATTGGGGCGATTATATTGATCCTGAATTACTAGATGAATTTACTGCCGAGACAGGAATCCAGGTTGATTATCAGACTTTTGATTCCAATGAGTCCATGTACACAAAGATCAAGCAGGGGGGAACAATCTACGATTTAGCAGTTCCATCAGAATATATGATTTCCAAAATGACGGAAGAAAATATGCTGGTTAAGCTCGATAAGTCTAAAATCGAAGGTTTGGAGAACATTGACCCTCAATTTATGGGATTGAGCTTTGATAAGAATAATGACTATTCTATCCCCTACTTCTGGGGAACCTTGGGGATTGTGTACAATGATACTATGGTTGAAAATCCTCCTCAAGAGTGGGAAGACCTATGGTCCGACGAATACCGTGATAACATCATGTTAATTGATGGCGTGCGTGAGGTTATGGGCTTTGGTCTACAATCCCTAGGTTATAGCCTGAATTCTAAAAATCCTGTAGAGATTGAAGAAGCAGCTGAACATCTCTACAACCTGACACCAAATATCAAGGCTATTGTTGCTGACGAAATAAAGGGCTATATGATACAAGATGCAGCAGCCATTGCGGTGTCTTTCTCAGGTGAAGCCAGTGAAATGTTGGATGGAAATGAACATCTTCACTATGTCGTGCCATCGAAAGGATCGAATCTTTGGTTTGATAACATGGTAATTCCCAAATCAGCTAAAAACATTGATGGCGCCTATGCTTTTATGAGTTTCATGCTCCGTCCTGAAAATGCATTGCGTAATGCAGAATACGTGGGTTATTCCACTCCAATTCCTGCAGCCAAGGCTATGTTGGACGAAGAAACACAAAGTGATGAAGCTTTCTATCCTTCTGAGGAAACGATGAAGCAGATGGAAGTTTATGATAATTTAGGAAAAGAACTACTTGGTACTTACAATGATTTGTACCTCCAATTTAAAATGTATCGTAAATAATTTGATTGGACAGGTAGCAACATAAATATAAGAATGGGAGTGAGGTTCTTTACTAAGTACTTATTGCTCCCATTTTTTTGGCGTGTATACCATAGAAATAATGGAAAGGAAGTTCCAATGGAAAATCACCGGAAAGAAGTTAGTTTTATTTCGCAATCAATCATCTATTCGGTTCTGCTTGGTATTATAGTTGGTATTGCTGCTGGTTTAGTGGTTGTTGTATTTCGCTTAGCCATTGAAAAACTATTTGGTGTTTTTTCACACCTCTATCCTCTGGCAACAGACAATCCAATCTATTTACTTCTTATTGGGGGGCTTTATCTGGTTATAGCTTTACTTGTTGGCCACTTGATTAAGTACGAACCCAATGCAAAAGGTTCCGGAATTCCTCAAGTTGAAGCGGAACTAAAAGGATTGATGGATTTAAGTTGGTGGTCAGTTCTTTCGAAAAAATTTATCTGTGGCGTTTTATCCATTGCATCGGGCTTAATGCTGGGTCGAGAAGGTCCCAGTATTCAACTAGGTGCTCTAACAGCTAAAGGTGTATCAGTTCTTCTTAAATCCAGTGAAATGGAAAGAAGGAGTTTAATTGCTAGTGGTGCCGCGGCTGGTTTGGCAGCGGCTTTCAATGCCCCAATAGCTGGACTTTTATTTGTTGTAGAGGAAGTCTATCATCAGTTTTCGCGGCTGGTTTGGGTCTCAGCCTTAGCTGCTAGTATCACTGCAAACTTTATTTCCTTACATGTTTTTGGATTAACACCTGTTTTGCACATGCCGGAAGATTTGCAGCTACTATCTCTTGACCAATATTGGATCTATATCTTACTTGGTATTTTCCTTGGGCTTGCTGGATATGTATATGAAGTTGTTATCCTCAACATACAAGTTTTCTATACCATGCTTGCAAAAATCATTCCTCTCCCAGCTCCGTATTATAGTGTATTTGCCTTTTTGTTCATCATGCCGATTGGTTATTATTTCCCTAATCTATTGGGTGGCGGGCATCATTTGATTTTAGAGCTTCCACATCTGGATCAAGGGCTACTGACATTAGCAATCTTGATTTTAATACGATTTGTATGGAGTATGATTTCTTATGGTTCTGGTCTACCAGGGGGGATCTTTTTGCCTATATTAACCTTAGGAAGTCTCCTTGGTCTATTTGTTGCACGGTTCTTCCTTGATATTGGTTTCATCAGTCAGGACCAGATGCTATTGTTTATTGTATTGGGGATGGCAGGCTTCTTTTCAGCGATTTCCAAAGCCCCTCTAACTGCTATTATTCTAGTAACTGAAATGGTAGGAAGTTTGAATCAATTGATGGTCATTGGGTTGGTGGTTTTGAGTTCCTATGTGATAATGGACATCTTAGGTGGCGCGCCTGTCTACGAAGCGATGTTGGAAAAAATTCTGCCAGAAGAAGTAGAACAGCAAGAACATATGACCTTAATAGAGGTTGTTGTCAACGAAACTTTGGATCAAACCTTTGTAAGTGAGTTACGTTTGCCGGATTCATGCTTGATTACCAGCCAAATTCATCACGGAAAGTCTAGGATTGTGAAAGGAAACAGCCAACTTTTTATGGGTGATTCCTTGCTCGTTGCAGTTCCAATTTCACAAATTCATGCCGTTCATAAGATATTTGAGGGAGATTAGCATTTTTTTAGATTGTCTTAACAAAGAGATGAGAAAAGTCCCAATATTATAATGTTTCTGTTGTCTGGTCAACTTTCTCAATTCTGGAATGATTACATCGGGAACAAAACTCCGAGGTAGCAGACCAATCCGCATTTATTTGGCAATCCAGTAAGCATCTTGCTTGTCAGTTTTCTGACCTGTAATGGCCTTCATGTGGGCTGGTTGAGCAAGTATTACCTCGAAGTCATCACATAGAGCATGCCAGACAGGTCACCAATAGACACCTGTGCTTTCCATACCAACAGCTTCCACATGAAATTGACTGAGAAAATCGTGGTAAGCACGTAGACCTTTAGTCGTTGTATCAAATGTAGCTAAGTAACACTTTGGACAAGTTGAGGGGAATACAAACGACAATGTCGACTTGATCTACACATGATTATCTATGACAATTCCTTCCTTCTTAAAATTAGAGAGCCTATCTACTGAATTTTAGTCATATTCTTGAGCGCATATTGTAGTTCTTATCAGTAGGGTGGAGTAGTTTTGTCATCATAATTAACATTAATAATGCACCAACAACAAGGCACTCATTAGGTATATAATCTTAGTGAGGGCTTTATGCTTATTTTCATTAAGGACGGAGCCATCATGAATGTCTTGCTCACTCCCTTTTTAGTGTGCATTATCTGTATCTATGGTTATAGATATTATTGATAGCTAGTTATAGTTTGAAGAAATAACTGAATTTTCAGAATATACTTGCGATGCCGACAATTTTATGTTTCAATATATTTATTGGTTTTGCCAATAATGAAGGAGAAAAACTAGGAGGAAAAGTTATGAAAAAGAAAGAAACTTTCTCACTTCGGAAGTATAAAATTGGAACTGTGTCTGTTCTTTTGGGTGCAGTTTTTTTGTTTGCAGGTGCACCATCGGTAGCTGCAGATGAATTGACAAGCCTTGTAGAGACTAAGGTGGAAGCAACTGTTCCTGACGCAATCGTCAGCGAATCAGCCTCAGAAAGTCCCGTAGCCGAGGAGTTGGTTGACACTTCTGTGGAGGCTACCTCAACTGATGTAACCACTACAGATAATGAAGAGGAAACACTTGGCTCAGAAAGTCCCGTAGTCGAGGAGTTGGTTGACACTTCTGTGGAGGCTACCTCAACTGATGTAACCACTACA
>CAUCUH010000128.1:0-4265 GCA_958445905.1 uncultured Streptococcus sp. | reverse complement strand
GTATAATAATCAAGGGTTTTACCGACTTTTATATCCCTAATTATTGATAAAAAGCTGAGTGAGAAAAATATACACAAAATAATTTAAATATACAAAGCGTGCGAAAGAAAATAGGATTCCCACAAATTTGCAGGAATCCTTATTTTATCGGCATTTCTACTATATTTTTTAGTCGTAAAAAATACTAGCTAGTCACTTTATTTATGTTTCTAAATCAGGACATAGGTTTCAACCGCTTGCCCAGCCCCGTTTTCATTGTTGGTCTTTGTCACGATTGCTGCTCCGTCTTTCACCTCTTGAGGAGCGTTGCCCATAGCGACACCGATCCCTGCTTTTTTGAGCATAGGAAGGTCATTGAAGTTGTCCCCCATGGTGAGGACTTCTTCTAAGCTCAAGTGGTAGTGGTTGGCGAGCTCAACCAGAGCATCCTCTTTAGAGACGTGCTTAGCGGTAACTTCTAGGTAGTTGGCTTTGGAGAGATAAAAGGCGGTAGAAGGGAAGTCGTCGGTAGAAATAGCACGATAGAGAGTTTGGATCTCTTCTGCTTCCCCAATTAAGAGCAATTTGTGGAGGGGCTTTGTCGTATCCAGCAAAGGATCCAATAGGGGGAGGATGAGAGGTTTTTCTCCTGTAATCCGGGCCTCCTCTTGGCTCCATTGGTCAAGAGGATCGGTCATCCAGTCTTTTCCACTATAGAGGTTGATCGAAACATGAGGGAAGTGTTGGTTGACCCAGTTGATAAACTGACGAGCTTCATTCTTGTTCAAAGGATGCTCAAAAAGAACCTGCTCTCCTTTTTGGATCAAGGCCCCATTGTAACAAGCCATGGGGCAGTCTTCTATGTCGAGCTCTTTGGCAATGGGTGCCATTCCTTTTGGAGAGCGAGCAGAGGCCAGCACGAAAGGAATCTCTTCACGTTTTAAATCTGGGATCAATGCTGCCAACTGTGGATCAATCTGATGGTGGTCATTTAAGATGGTGCCATCGATATCGCTGATGATGAGACGAATGTGAGACATAAACTTACCTCCTAGTAGAGAATAGTGGTTTCGTTGCCGACTTGTTTAAGGATGTCAGGGCTTGGTTTTTGGTCAGTGATCCAATAGTCAAATTGTTTGAGACGAGCAAGATAATAGTTTCCATTTTTCGTCCATTTAGAACTTTCTGCCACAAGGATCTTGGTGCGAGATCGTTCAAAGACGAGGGATTTGACGGCAACGTCTTCTGCATCTTCAAAGGTGACCTCGCCGTTGGCCAAGCTACCAGCTCCAAAAAAGGCAACATCAAAGCGAAGATTGTCCAGTATTTGTGCTTGGTCCGCAGCATAGTAGAAGCGGTTTTTGGGATAGAATTTTCCTCCTAAGAGATGAAAGTCAACCTGGGAATGGCTACTGAGTTGGATAGCATTGTCAAGGGAGTGCGAATAGACTGTAAGATCTCCATCAAGTAGGCCTGCCAGCAAAGTGATTGAGGTAGAGGCATCGAGAAAGATCACTTGTCCATTTTGGATCCATTGCAGGGCTTTTTGAGCCATGGCAGTCTTTTCCTTGTTAGCCTTTTGACTGCGGTCTAGATAAGAAGGGCCAGGTTCTTTGTTTAAGGGAAGGAGACCACCGTGTGTCCTGCGAACCAGCTGGCGTTGGCTAAGGAGAGCGAAGTCACGACGGATGGTATCTTTTGAGACCTTGAAGTAGTCGACCATTTCTTTGGCCGATAGTTGTTTTCGCTCTTCTAAGAGTTCTAATATTTTTTCGAGTCGCTGTTCCTGATACATTAGCTTACTCCTTATTTCTGTTCTTGCCTTCATTGTACACTATTTTATAAGCGGATGCAAGTTTTATTAAGTGTTTTTAAGTGTTTTTGATCTTTTTTCTTGCAAAACCTTATTCTGACGTTTGTTTTAAAGGGGGAATTCTGCTATAATATGTCAAAATAACGTGGAGGTTTCCTTATGGCCAGTGAATATGAAAAAATGATTGCAGGTGATTTTTATAGACCTGCGGACCCTGAATTACGGGCTTTGGCCCAAGCCTCTCGGGAGAAACAAGAAGCTTTTAACCAAGAGGTAGATCCTAAAAAGGGGGCAGCTATCATCAAAGAGTGGTTTGGTTCAACCGGTGAAAACCTCTATCTTAATCGCCAGGTTCTTGTGGATTATGGGGTCAACATCCATCTGGGAGAAAATTTCTATGCCAATTACAATTTGACCATGTTGGATGTATGTCCCATCACGATTGGAAAGAATGCCATGATTGGTCCTAATTGCCAATTTTTGACGCCCTTGCACCCACTGGATCCAGGCGAGCGCAATTCTGGTCTCGAGTACGGGGCGCCGATTACGATAGGAGATAACTTCTGGGCAGGAGGAGGGGTCACCATCCTTCCTGGTGTCACGCTGGGTGACAATGTGGTCGCTGGCGCAGGAGCAGTGGTCACCAAGTCTTTCGGAGACAATGTGGTCCTTGCAGGAAATCCAGCCCGTGTCATCAAAGAAATACCCGTCAAAAAGGAGAAACGATGATCCATAAACATGAAATTCCTATTTTAGAGTTTGATGACAACCCGCAGGCAGTCATTATGCCGACCCATGAGGGACTCGATCTGCACCTGCCTGAAAAATGTGTGTATGCTTTCCTGGAAGATGAGATTGATCGCTTTGCGGAAGCTGTTGGAGCCAAACAAGTAGCTAGCTTTGTCTCAGCTACCAAGACTTATCTAGTTTATGTCATGGAACACCAAGGAGAGGAAATCTGCTTGGCCCAGGCGCCAGTTGGATCTGCAGCTGCTGCTCAATTCATGGATTGGTTGATTGGCTATGGAGTGAAGAAGATCATTTCCGCGGGTAGCTGTGGGGTCTTGGTGGATATAGAAGAAAATGCTTTTTTAATCCCGACCAAGGCCTTGCGAGATGAGGGAGCTAGTTACCATTATGTGGCGTCTTCCCGTTATATCGAAGTGGATAGTCGTGCACTGACCGCTATTGAAACGGTTCTAAAACAAGCGTCCATTCCCTATCAAGAGGTCATGACTTGGTCGACGGACGGCTTTTATAGAGAAACGCCTGATAAGGTGGCCTATCGCATGGAAGAAGGGTGTAGTGTTGTGGAGATGGAGTGCGCCTCACTGGCAGCAGTAGCTCAGCTTCGTGATGCGGTTTGGGGCTTGCTCCTATTTACCGCAGATTCTCTTGCAGACCTGAAAAATTATGACCAGCGTGACTGGGGGTCTGAAGCATTTGAGAAAGCCTTAGAATTATGCCTAGAAATGGTTCATCACTTGTAGGTTTATTCTCTTTTTATGATACAATGAAGCTATGTTAGTCAAATTATTTTTTAAACAATGGCAGTCTAAGATTAAAAGCCTGTCTCCGGCAAGGCGAATCTTTCTCAGCTTTGCCTTAGTTATCTTGATCGGCTCTTTCTTATTGAGTCTGCCTTTTGTCCAGCAAGCAAGCTCAACAGCAGGCTATGTCGACCACCTGTTTACAGCAGTCTCTATGGTCTGTGTAACGGGGCTCTTTACCCAATCAGTGGCTTCGACCTATAATGGATGGGGGCAGTTGATCTGTATGCTCTTGATTCAGATTGGTGGTCTGGGGATCTTAACCTTTATCGGTCTCTTCTTTATGGAAAGCCGTCAAAAGCTCAGCTACAAGGACCGGCAGACCATTCGGGATAGCTTTGGCTTTAGTAATAACCAGAGCTTGGCTCGTTTTGTCCGTTCTATTTTTATTACCACCTTTACCATCGAAGGATTGGGAGCCTTGCTCCTCATGATTCGCTTCATTCCTCGCTTTGGCTGGGGCCATGGAATCTTTAACTCCATCTTTGTCGCGGTTTCGGCTTTTTGTAATGCGGGCTTTGATAATTTTGGGGGCGATAGTATGATGAGTTTCCAGACCGATTGGCTGGTGAACCTGACCTTGGCTGCCCTGATTATTACTGGGGGCTTGGGCTTTATGGTTTGGTTTGACCTGGCCACCAAGGCCCGTAACCAATCGGGTCGGCGAACTCTTCGCTTCCATACCAAGGTGGTTCTCTGGTTGACGGCCGCGATCCTTCTCTTTGGGACAGTGACCAGTCTTTTGACAGAGTTTAATAATTCAGCAACCATTGGGTCCCTTTCTTTCGGAGACAAGGTCTTGGTCAGCTTCTTCCAAACCGTCAGCATGCGGACAGCTGGTTTTTCCTCCTTAGATTATACAACAGTCCGGCCAGTGACGCTCTTTATCTATCTCTTGCAGATGTTTCTAGGTGGAGCACCAG
>CAUCUH010000127.1:0-4380 GCA_958445905.1 uncultured Streptococcus sp. | reverse complement strand
GAAAGAGGCTGGGACAAAAGTCCTAGCCTCTCAATTATTTTTGGATTGTCGAGCAAGACGCAGTGGTTGAGTGGGCTCTACTACGCTGATTTCATCAGCTTTTACAGCCCTACTCAACTGTGCGGGGGTGGGGAAGACGAACTCTTTTTAACTAGTCGGAGTTCTTTCTCACTCCCTTTTTAAACTTTTTATAGCTAAACTATCACTAATTATATATATTTTTAAAGAGGTCTTTAGAAATCGTTTTCAACATGCTATACTGGAGCTATAAAAAAGACCGAGATGTCTCAGTCTTTTTGGTTCTTAGTGATCGCGGTCACAGGAGATGAACTTGATCTTGTAGTAGTCACCGCGTTTATAGGTTTCCGTGTATTCAAGGATTTGGCCAGTCGCTTCTAGCTTGGTCGTCTTCACTTGTTTGACCGTTGGGAAATTTTCGTCGATCTTCAATACTTTAGCAACCTTGCTTGGTGTAGGAAAGACGATTTCGTTGACTTCTTCGAAGTGCTCGTCATTCATATGAATGTGGTAGTCTTCTTTGAAGCGATCATAGATAGAGCTGTAGTATTCCAAATTTGGATAGTTTGGATTGATGTATTGTTCAGGAACATAGGTTTGGTGGAAGATATAGGTATCATCCCCTGTCTGGCGAGTCCGTTCGATCTTATAGTAGAATTGCGTTGGGTTGAGGCCTAGTTTGTCTAGGATGCTTAAGGTATTTCCACGTTTAATAGAGAGAACTTTGACTTTGGCCTTTTGGATTGGGAAGGTTTCAACATCTGAAAATTCAACCAGTTTGTGTTTTCGAGCACGAGAAACAAAGGTTCCTTTTCCTTGCTGGCGGACAATGTAACCATCAGCAGCGAGGTCGTTCAAAGCACGGACAACGGTGATAGAGCTGACATCATAAATTTTAATGAGTTCAGCTTCAGTATAAAATTTATCTCCATTTTCAAATTTTCCGGAGATAATTTGCTGCTTCAATTCATCTTTGATGTGTTGGTACTTTGGAATTGCCATAGTGCTACCTCTCTTTAGATTTCTCTTATTTAACCCTATTTTAACATATTTTTTATAAAAGTGTTGACATTTTTTAAATAATTTATTATATTAATAAATGAAAAGGGTTACATATAAGAAAGGGGGGCGTTTATGGGAGTTTTTGAGATTCGCGATGCTTTCTATTTAAAAGATCAACCCTTCAAGATTTTATCCGGAGCGATCCATTATTTCCGAATTGACCCAGCAGACTGGTATCATTCCTTGTATAATCTAAAGGCTTTGGGTTTTAACACGGTTGAGACCTATGTCCCTTGGAATGCGCATGAACCCCGCAAAGGGCAGTTTGACTTTAGTGGTCGATTGGATCTAGAGCGTTTCATTCAAACAGCCCAGTCCCTAGGACTTTACATGATTGTAAGGCCGTCGCCCTTTATCTGTGCAGAGTGGGAATTTGGTGGATTACCAGCCTGGCTCTTGGAAGAAGACCTGCGAATCCGCTCATCAGACCCAGCCTTTATCGAAGCAGTGGATCGTTATTATGATTGCTTGCTTGGGTTGTTAACACCCTACCAAGTGGATCAGGGTGGTCCAATCCTCATGATGCAGGTGGAAAATGAGTATGGCTCTTATGGAGAAGACAAGGATTATCTTCGTGCCATTCGGGATTTGATGAAGGAAAAAGGCGTGACCTGTCCTCTCTTTACATCAGATGGACCATGGCGAGCAACGCTAAGAACAGGAACCTTGATCGAAGAAGATCTCTTCGTGACGGGAAACTTCGGTTCCAAAGCAGCCTATAACTTCGGTCAGATGCAAGAATTCTTTGACGAATACGGCAAGAAATGGCCCTTGATGTGTATGGAATTCTGGGATGGCTGGTTTACCCGCTGGAAGGAACCTGTGATTCAAAGGGACCCAGAGGAGTTGGCAGAAGCTGTCCATGAGGTCTTGGAGCTTGGTTCCATCAACCTCTATATGTTTCATGGCGGAACCAATTTCGGCTTCATGAATGGTTGCTCAGCTCGGGGAACGCTCGACTTGCCACAGGTGACGTCCTATGACTATGGGGCTTTGCTCAATGAGCAGGGAAATCCGACGGAGAAGTATTATGCTATTCAAAAAATGATGGCGACCTATTATCCGGAATACCCACAGCAGGAACCGCTCATCAAAGAGTGTTTGCCAGAACAAACCTTGCAACTGGCAGCCAAGACTAGTCTTTTTGGAAATCTGGACAATCTGGCTCAGGTCGAGACCAGCCTTTATCCTGAAAAGATGGAAGAGTTGGGGCAAACCACAGGTTATCTCCTATATGAGACAGACCTTGAGTTGGATGCGGAAGAAGAAAAACTGCGCATCATTGATGGTCGGGATCGGGTACAGATTTACCTGGATGATCAACATGTAGCAACACAATACCAAACAGAGATCGGTGAAGATCTTTTTATCAAAGGAAAAAAGAAAGCGGTTACGAATTTAAAAATCTTGCTTGAAAATATGGGACGTGTCAACTATGGGCACAAGCTCTTAGCTGATAGCCAGCACAAGGGCATTCGCACAGGTGTCTGTGTGGATTTGCACTTCCACCTTCATTGGAAGCAGTACCCACTGGATTTACAAGATCTCAGTCAGCTCGATTTTTCAAAGGAATGGCAGGCAGGTGCTCCAGCCTTTTACCGATATGATTTTCAGCTGGACCACACCCTTGACACTTATCTGGATATGACAGGATTTGGGAAAGGGGTCGTCTTTGTCAATGGTCACAACCTTGGCCGCTTCTGGGAAGTCGGACCGACCACTTCACTTTACGTGCCTCATGGTTTCCTCAAAGAAGGAGCCAATAGCCTGATCGTCTTTGAGACAGAAGGGCGTTACCAAGAGACACTTGAACTTGTTCAACAACCTACATTCAAAGAAGTAAAGGGGGAAAACTTATGACTATTGTAGGATGCCGTATCGATGGACGTTTGATCCACGGGCAGGTAGCCAATCTTTGGACTACCAAACTAAATGTTTCACGTATCATGGTGATCGATGATGAAGTCGCTCAAAATGATATCGAAAAAAGTGGCTTGAAACTAGCGACACCACCTGGTGTTAAGCTCAGTATCTTGCCAGTCGCAAAGGCTGCGGAAAATATCTTGGCTGGAAAATATGATAGCCAACGACTTTTTATCGTAGCTCGCAAACCTGATCGTTTCCTTCGTTTGATCGAAGCAGGCGTTCAGCTTGAAACGCTGAATGTCGGCAATATGTCTCAATCCGATGAGACACGCGCGATTACCCGCTCGATCAATGTGGTGGACGCGGACGTGGAAGACTTCAACAAGATCCACGAAAAAGGTGTGAAGATTACGTCTCAGATGGTGCCAAACGACACTGCAGAAGACTTTATGAAGTTATTAAAGTAAAAGAAAATTTTTAGGAGGAAATTGTCATGATACAATGGTGGCAAATTTTACTACTTACTTTGTACTCAGCTTATCAAATCTGTGATGAGTTGACGATTGTTTCATCAGCAGGCTCACCAGTCTTTGCTGGTTTCATTACAGGACTTGTCATGGGAGATTTAAAGACAGGTCTCTTTATCGGAGCTTCTCTCCAATTGACAGTGCTCGGTGTTGGTACTTTCGGTGGAGCTTCTCGTATTGACGCAACATCTGGTGCCGTTCTTGCGACTGCCTTTTCAGTAGCAAAAGGGATTGATCCAGAGATTGCTATTGCTACAATCGCTGTGCCGGTAGCAACTTTGTTGACCTACTTTGATATTCTTGGTCGTATGACTACAACTTACTTCGCTCACCGTGTAGATGCTGCGATCGAACGTTACGACTATAAAGGAATTGAACGCAACTACCTTCTTGGTGCTGTTCCTTGGGCTCTTTCTCGTGCCCTTCCAGTCTTCTTGGCTCTTGCCTTTGGTGGTACTTTCGTAGAAACTGTTGTTACAGGTCTTGCTAATGTACAATGGTTGGCAAACGGTCTGAAACTCGCAGGTCAAATGCTTCCAGGTCTTGGATTTGCGATCTTGCTTCGTTACCTTCCTGTTCGTCGTAACCTTCACTACTTAGCACTTGGCTTTGGCTTAACAGCAATGTTGACAGTGCTTTATAGCAATGTTCAAAGCCTTGGTGCTGCAGTGTCTAGCATTGTTGGTTCTGATGTGTTCGCTAAACTTCCAAAAGAACAAGCTATTACTTTTGTTAACAACTTCAAGAGTGTATCTATGATTGGTATTGCCATTATCGGTATCTTCCTTGCAGTGCAACACTTCAAAAACAGCCAACGTACAGTTGTAGCTGCTCCAGCAAGCAATGTAGAAAGCGGGGAAATTGAAGATGACGAATTCTAATTACAAACTAACAAAAGAAGATTTTA
>CAUCUH010000126.1:0-4472 GCA_958445905.1 uncultured Streptococcus sp. | reverse complement strand
CATCGGCAGACTACCTAAATTCCATGATTTCCAGTTAGGCGTGTATTCATGTGGCCATCATGGCCCCATTCAGCGAACCAAGCGGGAATGTTTTTGTGATCAAAGGCTTCTTTCAGTTTGTAGAAAGATGGAAGTCCATCTTGTTCCCAAGCCCCTAAACCAGTACAAACAACGATTTCAGCCTGACGGTAACGATCGATAAACCAGCCATCGTTTTGGTTCCAAATATAATCAGATGGCGAGTTTTGGTAAATTGCTTCATCGCCTCCAAAGTCACCAACAAAGAAACGAGCGTCATAGACACCACTCAAGGCAATCACTTTGTTAAAGACATCTGGATGTTGCAAGAAGAAGTTGAGCGCGTGGTAGGCTCCCATAGAGCAACCAGTTGTCATCATCGGATCAAACCAGCCTGTTTTGTGTTTGATAAAAGGAATGGCTTCTTCAATCACATAGCGTTCATAAGCTCGGTGCATTCCTGCTCGATCGTGAGGATTCTTCCAATTACAAAGCCAGCTATCACTATCCACACTCGAAAGGGTAAAGAATTGAACCCGTCCTTCTTCGATAAATTGAGCACAAGCATCAATCATACCAAAGTCATAGTACTCGTTATGGCTGCCACCTGAGGAGGCAAAGACCACAACAGGAATTCCTGCATGTCCATAGCGGTTCAGATACATTTCACGGTTGAGTTGGCCACTCCAGTGGCTTAAATGTTCAATATTCATAAGTTCCCTCTTTCTCTATAATTCTTTATTTACAGGCTATTAATCCCATTTTTCTGCCAAAAAACGAAGGCATTCTGGTAAATGTTCAGCCCAAGCTTCTTCATGGTGAATAGCACCGGATTGAATCCGAATGGCAATATGATTGAGATCGACTCCTTGTTGAATGACATCGTGATAGTAACGAAGGGATGAGTCAATATAGGCTTGCTTGATATTCCCCGCCATCAGCGTTCTATCTGTATCATCCGCCTCTTCAGTCCCCACATAGATGTAGATCCGTTGGTCTGAATATAATTTTTTGCGTTCAATATAATGATTGAAGGCATCTTGGTGCAGCCAGTTAGCGGATGAAAAGATACCTAAACAACCAATTTGATCTTGGTACTCTAAGCCCAAGAATTGGGTAATATTCCCACCCAAGGAAGAACCAATCATGGCCGTATGTTCTCGATCAGCAAGAGTCCGATATTCTTGGTCAATGAAAGGTTTCACCACCTCCATAACAAATTCGCCGTACTCAACTCCCTTGCCACCAAATTGCATGCCAGGAATATTAGATTCCTTGTACTTCCAGGCAGAGTATTCGTTCATGCGTTGGAAACCATCATTATCGATCGCAACGACAATCATGCGGCTAATATCGGGATTCCGCTTAATGGCTGGAATGACTTTCCAGGAATGACCCGCATAAGCTTCCTTGCTGTACAAAACGTTTTGTCCATCGTGGAAATAAACCACAGGGTAACGTCTATCTGTATCCGTTTCATAATTCTTAGGTAATAAGACTCGCACACGACGGAGTTTTCCGGTATAAGGCACTTTCAACTCGTGTGTCTTCATATCTAAATAAAAATAGGATTTGTTCATTGTCAGAAAACTCTCTATATTCTAAATTTTATTCATTATACCATTTTTAGAAGAAAAAGTCTGGATTTTCTCCAAACTTTTTCCTTTCTTGGGTTATTTTTCCATAAACTGAGCCAAATCTTGTAAAGAACGTTCGGCAATTTTCTCATACCGTTCCTTTTTATCCCGAATGCGTGGTCCTTCTAGCTCTTTGATAATCCCGAAGTTGACATTCATGGGTTGGAAATGCTTGCTATCTGCATGGGTGATATAGTGAGCCAGGCTTCCGATAGCTGTCGTTTCAGGGAAAATCGCTGCTTCTTCTCCTTTGAAAAGGCGAGCGGCATTGATTCCAGCTACCAAACCTGAGGCCGCTGACTCAACATAGCCTTCTACACCTGTCATTTGACCTGCAAAGAAGAGATTTGGTTGTTTCTTCGAGCGGTAGGTTTGTTCCAGCAGATTTGGAGAATCCATGTAGGAATTGCGGTGCATGACGCCGTATCTGACAAACTCCGCATGTTCCAAACCTGGAATCATTTGGAAGACCCGTTTTTGTTCGCCCCATTTAAGGTGAGTTTGGAAGCCGACGATATTGTAGAGGCTGGCAGCCGCATTGTCTTGGCGCAACTGAACGACTGCGTAGGGTGTCTTAAACTCCCCATCACGTGGCCCTTTGTAATCATCTGGATACTCGAGTCCAACTGGTTTCATAGGGCCATAGAGCATGGTTTTGATACCACGTTTGGCCATGACTTCAATGGGCATACAGCCTTCGAAATACTTTTCTTTTTCAAAAGAGTTGAGCGGGGCTTCTTCAGCATTGACCAAGGCCTCGTGGAAGTCCATAAACTCTTGCTTGGTCATTGGGCAGTTGAGATAAGCTGCTTCTCCCTTGTCATAGCGTGACTTGAGATAGACCTTGTTCATATCGACAGTATTGACATCGATGATTGGAGCTGCTGCATCATAAAAATAGAAACCATCGCCACCATTAAGGGCGTGAATCTTTTCTGCCAAGGCATCGCTGGTTAGAGGCCCCGTTGCGACCACTGTGATGGCATCTGTCGGCAATTCCGTAATTTCATCACGAATGACTTCGATGAGCGGATGTTGGGACACCTTCTCCGTCACCCGGCTAGCAAAACCTTCTCGGTCCACAGCAAGTGCTCCACCGGCTGGTACACGAGTCGCTTCCGCTGCTTCAAGGATGACAGAACCCAGACGACGCATTTCTTCTTTGAGGAGCCCGACAGCATTGGTGAGAGAATCCCCACGAAGAGAGTTGGAACACACTAACTCAGCAAAGTTGTCTGTTTTGTGTTGCGGAGTGGATTTGACTCCACGCATTTCATAAAGCTTGACCGGAATTCCCTGTTGGGCAATCTGGTAAGCTGCTTCCGAGCCTGCAAGGCCCGCACCGATCACATTGATATAAGATTGAGACATGACACTAATACCTCTTTGGGTATCAAACCACCTCACTGAACTGTTAGACACCCACAAATCTTTCTAATTTTCTACTTGGTCCATTATACCAAAAAGCCAAGTAAAAAGACAGGGAGGCTTTTCCTTCCTGTCTTAGACTTTACTATTTATTTTCTTATAGACACAACCAAGCTGCTAAGAGGGCAGATAGGATACTGAACAAGGACCCGATCAAGTAATACTCCGCAAAGGCTGGATCCTCCGAAATTTTATTGTAGCGAGCGATGGACTTGGCAGTAAAGACTAGGCCGATAGAAGCAAATTGCCCATAGATGAGACAGGCACCAATCACCAAACGCTCTAAAAAGCCAATCATGGAACCAGCCCCAGTGATCGTATCCATTTTCTTCTTGCTGGTGGGTTGATACTTGGCAAACAGAATTTTAAAGGCAATATTGCTTGGTTTCCCAACTAGGAGAACATAAAAAATTAGATTTAAAGTGTCCAGAGGCAGATAGGTCGAACCATTCTTCGCTCCTAAAAGGACTAGACAGCTAATGATGCTGACATGCGAGACTTGATCCAAGGCAAAGGTCCAGGCGGTTGGTAATTTCAAACCATTCTGCACGATCGGTTTTAAGAAATCTATTGCGGCATGGCTCAGTAAAATGACCAAGCAAATCCACCACAAGTCTAGATGACAGAGAGAAACAACGATCAGAGGCAGAGCAACATATAGAATGTGAAGCCCGAGCACTTTCTTATCCTGATCCTTGCGATCTGCCATCTTTTGGCTTTGAAAATAATAATCCGATAACAAATGACAAATTAACAAGAGGATCAAGTATGGATTCGTTACGATACTAGACAATCCGCTCATGGGCCTCTCCTTTCTCTAAGCTTTGAATACAAGCTAGTGCTGCTGCTCGTCCCCGTAAATAAACACGAATACTGCTACTCTTTAAGCGCTTGGACAGGGCGCTTGGGTTAATGGCTAACGATTGGGCCAAATCCTGCTGGCTAAAGCTTTCACTATAGACAGATCTCTTTAAAAGATCAAGCAGGATCTCCTCCTGACTCTCTCGCCAACCCGAACGTATGGCCTCTCCGGAAGCGATGAGCGCATTCACCACCGAGTCCTTGCTGTCATTACCGCTCAAAAAATAGATCTGGGTGTTGCCATAATCATTTTTCTGATGGACCAGATTTATAGCTGCACGAGCATTCCAATAGGCTGGTCCATCTGCACCGATACTTTGCAGGGGATCGATATCCGTTACAATTTCTCCAAGGCCAATGCCGAAACGAAGTTGAGTTGGCTTTAGTTCTGAACGCAGGGTATCGATAATTTGAAAAACCGGAGCATCCATTTTTAAAAGCGCCTGAAATTCATCGCCCAAAGTTAAGGTAAAAGACGATGCTAGATAGTCTTTAAAAAGCTCATTGATCTTTTGAAGCGTTTTTTCT
>CAUCUH010000125.1:0-4585 GCA_958445905.1 uncultured Streptococcus sp. | reverse complement strand
TTCCAGGTAGCCACAATGTAGAGAATGCCTTGGCAACGATTGCAGTCGCAAAAGTCCGTGGTGTGGAGAATGAGGTCATTAAAGAAACCTTATCGGCCTTTGGAGGAGTGAAACACCGCCTTCAATATGTGGATGAGATTCAAGGTGTCAAATTCTATAATGATAGTAAATCGACCAATATTTTAGCAACACAAAAAGCCCTTTCTGGTTTTGATAACAGCAAGGTGATCTTGATTGCAGGAGGGCTCGATCGTGGCAATGAATTTGATGAATTGGTACCTCACATTACTGGTTTAAAGGAAATGGTGATTCTAGGGGAATCAGCTCCTCGAGTGAAACGCGCAGCCGATAAAGCAGGCGTCCCTTATGTCGATGCGGCAGATGTAGCGGATGCTACAAAGAAAGCTTTCGACTTGGCTAGCCCTGGAGATGTTGTACTCCTAAGTCCTGCCAATGCCAGCTGGGATATGTATCCGAATTTTGAAGTGCGTGGGGATGAATTCCTTGCTACAGTAAAAGGGTTGAAATAAGATGAAAAAAATAATGTTTACTGGTGGGGGAACCGTGGGACATGTAACCCTTAATCTCCTCTTGATTCCAAAATTTATCGAAGATGGATGGGAAGTCCATTATATTGGGGATAAAAAAGGAATCGAATACCAAGAGATCAAAAAGTCTGGCTTAGACGTACGCTTCCATTCAATTGCAACGGGGAAATTGCGCCGCTATTTCTCTTTCCAAAATATGATGGATGTGTTCAAGGTGGCTTGGGGAACGCTCCAGTCCATTGCAATCCTGCTTCGTGTGCGCCCACAAGTCCTCTTCTCAAAAGGGGGATTTGTCTCTGTGCCACCAGTGATCGCAGCTAGACTCACGCGTGTCCCTGTCTATATCCATGAGTCGGATCTCTCGATGGGATTGGCCAATAAAATTGCTTATAAATTCGCTACCAAGATGTACACGACTTTTGAGCAAGCTCATGGTTTAACAAAGAGTGCGCATATCGGTGCGGTAACCAAGGTTACAGATCATATTCCGACAACTTCAGAAGTTTTAGAAGAGAAAACACAAGGTTTCCGAAAAGACTTGCCGACCCTTCTCTTTGTCGGAGGATCTGCCGGTGCGCGTGTCTTTAATGAATTTGTGACAGAGCACAAAGCAGAGCTTTTGCAACACTACAATATCATCAATTTGACGGGTGATTCAACATTGAATCAGGCTGAGGGCGGTTTGTATCGAGTGGATTATGTAACTGATCAGTATTTGCCCATGCTCCAGAAGGCTGATTTAGTGGTGACTAGAGGTGGAGCCAATACCTTATTTGAGCTCTTAGCTATGAACAAACTCCATTTGATTGTACCGCTAGGAAAAGAAGCCAGCCGTGGCGATCAGATTGAAAATGCCCAATATTTTGTGGATAAAGGTTATGCAGAACAATTGCAGGAAGATCAATTGACCCTCGAAACCTTTAATGAAACCATTCAAGAAATGTTGAAGCAAAGCCAAGTCTACCACCAAGCAATGGAAAAATCGACAGAACTCCTTTCACTAGACGATTTTTATGGCCTGCTTCAAAAAGATATCAGTAAGGGAAAAGATGACGGACGACAATAAAAAAACGCCAACGGATGACAAAATTACAGAATTATCAGCCTGGCAAAAAAGAAACAAAGAATATTTAGAAAAAAAAGCGCTTGAAAAAGCGGAAGAAGCTGAAAAAGAGGAAATTGAAAGAGAAGAAGCACAAGAAGACGAAGACCTTTCAGAAAAAGAGACAGCTTCCGTCTCAGAGGAAGAATCTGACGAACGAAAAGAGTCTGAAGAGGAAGATGAATCTGAGGCCAAAGAGGATCCAGATGCGGATGGAGAAAGTTCAGAAAAAGAAGAGGATGATCCGTCTATAGAGGAGCTAGATCCTTCAGAGAAGCAAGAGAAAAAGCCTTCATTTTTTAAAGGCTTAAAGATGAAAAAGCCAAAGAAGGAACCGACAGTGGCAAAACGCCACATCTATCGTGCTCTTCCAGTTATCGGAATCAGCTCGATTGTCGCCCTTCTCTCAATCTACTTTTTAAGCCCCTTATCCACACAGAAAGTCATTGAATTTTCAGGGAACAAGGCGGTTGATCAGCAACTCTTGTATGAAAAAAGTCGCATCAAAGAAGAAGATTATACTCTGACGACCTTCCTTCATAAATCGGTCTATGAACAAAATATGAAAACGGCTAGTCCATGGATTAAAGAAGTGCACATGCATTATCAATTCCCGGTGACTTTTAAAGTCAATATCGTGGAACACAAAGTGGTTGCCTATTATGTGACCGGAGAAGACCACTATCCAGTATTGGAAAATGGAGAAGTCGTTGAGACAGTAACTCCAGCTTCGGAATTGCCGTCCTCCTATATTAGTTTAAAATTTTCAGATCGAGAATTAGTTAGACAATTTGTCCAAGAAATGAAGTCTATTTCTTCTTCCATTACGGATAAAATTGTTTCGGTTGATCTGACACCAAGTAAGGTCACCAAGGATCTGGTGACCATCACCATGAAAAACGATAATAAAATCTTGGTGCCTGTTTCCCAAATTACCCGCAAGCTTCCTTATTATAAAGCCATTAGTAAGCAATTAGACGATGATTCGACTATCGATATGGAGGCTGGAGTTTTCAGCTATAGTGAACAATCCATCGCAGATGCCAAAGAGCAAGCTGAGAAAGAAAAGGCTGAAAGTACAGAAAATCAGAATGAACATTCTGAGGAAGCAAGCCAAGAACAGAATCAAGAACAGAATCCAGAAGGGGAGAATTCTTCTGGGAATGAGTAAAGCCCATAAATTATCTCAAATAATTGAAGAAAAAATGTCCATTTTAGGCTTCTTTGTGATATAATGAAGTTTGGATAGTTCCAACTAAAAGGGCTATAAATAGATGTAAAGTGAAAACAAATAAAGAGAGAGGACTGGTGTAATGGCTAGAGACGGCTTTTTTACAGGTTTAGATATCGGTACTAGTTCAATAAAAGTATTGGTGGCAGAACATGTCAATGGAGAAATGAATGTAATTGGAGTCAGCAATGCAAAAAGTGCTGGCGTCAAAGATGGAATTATAGTAGATATCGAAGCTGCTTCAAATGCAATTAAAAATGCAATCAGCCAAGCTGAAGAAAAAGCAGGGATTTCAATCAATCTAGTCAATGTTGGGTTGCCTGCAAACTTACTACAAATCGAAGCAACTCAAGGAATGATTCCAGTCACAAGTGATTCGAAAGAAATCACAGATGCAGATGTTGAAAATGTTGTCAAATCTGCACTCACAAAAAGCATGACACCGGATCGCGAAGTAATCACCTTCATTCCTGAGGAATTCACAGTTGATGGTTTCCAAGGAATCCGCGATCCACGCGGAATGATGGGGATCCGACTTGAAATGCGTGGCCTTCTTTATACAGGACCTCGTACAATCTTGCACAATTTGCGTAAAACAGTTGAACGTGCTGGCTTACAAGTTGAAAACATCATTATTTCACCGCTTGCGATGATCAAAACAGTCTTGAATGAAGGCGAACGTGAATTCGGAGCAACGGTGATCGATATGGGTGGTGGCCAAACAACGGTGGCATCTGTTCGTAGCCAAGAACTTCAATTTACAAATATCTACCAAGAAGGTGGCGATTATGTTACCAAAGATATTTCTAAAGTATTGAAAACTTCTCAAAAATTGGCAGAAGGCTTGAAGTTCAACTATGGTGAAGCCTATGTGCCATCTGCTGGAAACGAAGTCTTCCATGTGGAAGTCATCGGTGAAGTAGAGCCAGTTGAAGTGACTGAGAAGTACTTAGCTGAAATCATTTCAGCACGTATCAAACACATCTTTGAGCAAATCAAACAAGACCTTGAGAGAAGACATTTGTTGGACCTTCCTGGTGGTATTGTGATCATCGGTGGAGGTGCGATCCTTCCTGGTGTTGAAGAATTGGCTCAAGAAGTCTTTGGTGTAAATGTGAAATTGTTTGTTCCAAATCAAATTGGAATTCGCAATCCAGCTTTTGCCCATGTGATTAGCTTGTCTGAATATGCAGGCAATTTGACAGATGTGGATATTATTGCTCAAGCTGCGGTTCATGGAGACGAGGTTTTGCGTCAACAACCGATTCAATTTGATCGTCCAGTGCAACCACAAGTACAACCACAACCTGCTGCTCCAGCACAACCGGTAGTACCTGCATACAATGCTGAGAAGATTGAATCTCCAGTGGATGCTCAAGAAATTCCAGCAGCAAGCAATGATAGCAAACAAGAACCAAAAACTACATTCACAGACCGAATGAAAAATTTGATCGGTAATATGTTTGATTAAGGAGTGTAAGTATTTATGACATTTTCATTTGACACAGCAGCGGCACAAGGTGCAGTAATTAAAGTAATCGGTGTCGGTGGCGGTGGCGGAAACGCCATCAATCGTATGATTGACGAAGGCGTTGCCGGTGTAGAATTCATCGCAGCTAATACAGATGTTCAAGCACTTTCAAGTGCAAAAGCTGAAACAGTTATCCAATTGGGTCCAAAATTGACTCGTGGATTGGGTGCTGG
>CAUCUH010000124.1:0-4737 GCA_958445905.1 uncultured Streptococcus sp. | reverse complement strand
CTACTGGTCTGGTGGTTGCTCCTGGTTTGATCGATGTACACGTGCATTTCCGCGAGCCCGGTCAAACCCATAAAGAAGACATCCATACGGGTGCCTTAGCCGCAGCTGCTGGTGGTTTTACTCGAGTGGTCATGATGGCCAATACCAATCCGACCATTTCAGATATTACGACCTTAGAGGAAGTCTTAGCTTCTGCAGCCAAGGAAAATCTTCACATTCATACGGTTGCGACGGTGACTAAGAACTTTGACGGTCAACACCTGACAGATTTTGA
The DNA here is from genome assembly GCA_958445905.1 of uncultured Streptococcus sp. Classification (GTDB taxonomy): domain Bacteria; phylum Bacillota; class Bacilli; order Lactobacillales; family Streptococcaceae; genus Streptococcus. Next base: position 4,463 of record CAUCUH010000124.1, on the reverse strand, counting down.
AGGCTTGCTTAAGGCTGGTGCGGTAGGATTTTCAGATGATGGAATTCCGCTTCAAAGCACTAAGGTTGTCCGCCAAGCTTTGGAAGAAGCTAAGCGTCTAGGTACTTTTATTAGTCTGCATGAAGAAGACCCTGAGTTGAATGGCATTCTTGGTTTGAATGAAAATATTGCCAAGGAACACTTTCATGTCTGTGGGGCGACGGGTGTAGCCGAATATTCAATGGCTGCGCGTGATGCCATGATTGCCCATGCGACAGGTGCTCACCTCCATATCCAACACCTCTCCAAGGAAGAAAGTGTCAAGGTGGTGGAATTTGCCCAAGGATTAGGAGCTCATGTGACGGCAGAAGTGGCACCCCAACACTTTTCGAAAACAGAAAGTCTGCTCTTGACTAAAGGAAGCAATGCTAAGATGAATCCACCTCTTCGCTTGGAATCAGACCGTCTAGCAGTGATTGAAGGATTGAAGTCAGGCGTCATCTCTGTGATTGCGACGGACCACGCGCCTCACCATGCGGATGAGAAGAATGTCCCTGATATTACCAAAGCACCATCTGGCATGACTGGGCTTGAAACTTCGCTTTCTCTTGGTTTGACCTACTTGGTGCATGCTGGCCATTTAAGCTTGATGCAGTTGCTTGAAAAGATGTCCTATAATCCAGCACGTCTCTATGATTTTGATGCTGGCTATATCGCAGTGGATGGACCGGCAGATTTAACCATCTTTGATCCAGAAGCAGATCGTCTGGTATCGGATCATTTCGCTTCAAAAGCAGGCAATTCACCATTTGTGGGTGAAACATTAAAAGGGAAAGTTGCTTATACAATCTGTGATGGACAAGTGATTTTTCAAGGATAAGCGATCGTATTTATATGAATCTTAAAAAAATGATGCAAGGCTTGGTTTTCTTTTTAACCAGCCTTCTTGTCTTTGTCTTTCTATTTCGTGCTTTGCTACCAACTGCATCTCTTCGCATGACCAAGCCCAAAACAGCTGCGAAAGAAATCACCTATACTTATGTAGCTCTAGGAGATTCACTAACCGAAGGAGTAGGAGATAGCACCAAGCAAGGGGGCTTTGTGCCCATCCTTGCCCAAAGCCTGTCCAATGAAAATGACGGCCAGTACCAACCTGTCAACTATGGAGTAGCTGGAAATACAAGCGCTCAGATCTTAGATCGGCTTAAGAAGCAAACAGATCTTCAGAAGGATCTCAAAAAGGCGCGTGTCATGACCTTAACAGTTGGCGGAAATGATCTGCGCAAAGTCGTTGTCGATCATCTGAGTGATTTTTCTCTATCAGATATCCAAAAGCCACTCAAGAGTTATACAGCGAACCTCAAAGAAATTATTACAAAGGCCAGAAAGGACAATCCCCATCTTCCCATTTATGTAGTGGGGATCTACAATCCTCTTTACCTGAATTTTCCTGAATTAACCAGTATCCAGACGGCAGTAGATCGTTGGAATGAGACGACGGAAGAAACCATCGCGCAATTTGATCAGGTCTATTTCGTTCCGATCAATGATCTGCTCTATAAAGGAATTGATGGCCAAATGGGCGTATCAGAAATCAGTGACGGGAAGACAACCGTTATCAATGATGCCCTGTATGAAGAGGATAGTTTTCACCCTAACAATACGGGCTATGAAAAGATGAAACAAGCAATATTGGAGAAAATCAATGCCACGAAGAAAACTTGGAGTCAAAAATAATCCCATCAAAGAGAAGGTCCCCTTCCTTCAAAAAATCAATATTTGGAAATGGTTGTTTTTAGGCTTGGTCAGCCTTCTCTTAGCCTTTGCTTTAGTCGTGCAAGGACGCTTAGCGACGCCAAGAGAAGATGTTAGTCAGCTTCATCAAGCAGTTGGAACCAAAGATGTCAAAGTTGGAACCATGACAACGACTCGGGATCAACTCAATGATACTATCAAATCGCTACTGAAAAAATATAAGCTGTCCGACTACAAGGTCTATGCGGACAATCAGCAAATCCTATTAGAAGGGCAGTTGAGTCTCTTAGGAAAGGAGTATCCCTTATATATTTACTTTCAACCATCCAAATTGGAAAACGGGAATATTCTCTTGACGGTGAAGGATTTTTCAGTCGGAACCTTTCAAATTCCACAAAAGATGGTTTTGCGACTTTTAAGCAAAAATAAAAATATCCCAGATTTTATCCAGATTTCTCCAAAGGAGTCTACCATTACCATTGTACTACCAAAAATTGACAATGATTTTGGAATTTACGTCAAGGCCAATACCATTGATCTCTATAATGACAAGATCGTTTTTGATTTGTATCAGAAGAAGTAGGGCGAAAGAGGCTATTCAAATTGAATTCACAATCATCTTAAAAAATTTCCTTAGGTTCAATAATTCCGAGTGCTAGAAACAATAGTGTTTCTAGCACTTTTCTCATGACGGGAAGTTTCTAAGATGACTATATCCTCAATCTAACTAGAACTGAAAGCTTTATTTTGTTTCTATTCAAAAAATTCAGAATATTACAGAAAATTCTTGACATTGCTTTTTCCCTATGCTAAAATACTAAACAAGACATTGAACAAAGGAGAAAGTCAAACATGAAAACAGCTAAGTTTATTCAATTTGCTTTGTTGTTGAGGTACAAGGGCTAGTGCAGAAGCATTAGTCCTGTTTGGCTTACCAAGCGGGCAAAAACATCTCGCTTGGTTAACCGAGTGAGATGTTTTTCTTTATATCCACTACATAGAAATGAGGAGACCCTATGCGTAAAGTTGAATTTTTAGATACCAGCCTTCGGGATGGCGAACAGACTCCAGGAGTTAATTTTTCTATCAAAGAAAAGATTGCCATTGCTAAACAATTGGAAAAATGGGGCATTTCTGCTATTGAAGCAGGTTTTCCTGCAGCTAGTCCGGATTCCTTCACTGCTGTTCAAGAGATTGCGAAGGTCTTGACCAAGACAGCCGTGACAGGTTTGGCCCGTTCTGTCAAATCAGATATTGATGCTTGTTATGAAGCCTTGAAGGATGCTAAGTATCCTCAAATTCACGTCTTTATCGCAACCAGTCCTATCCACCGGGAGTTTAAACTCAACAAGACCAAGGAAGAAATTCTTGAAGCCATCAAAGAGCACGTTTCTTACGCTCGCTCAAAATTTGAGATTGTGGAGTTCTCTCCCGAAGATGCGACCCGCACAGAATTGGATTTCCTCTTGCAAGTCGTACAGACTGCAGTTGATGCTGGTGCTAGCTACATCAACATTCCTGATACAGTCGGTTTCACGACACCAGCGGAGTACGGTGCCATTTTCAAATACTTGATTGACCATGTCAAGACAGATCGCGAGATTATCTATTCCCCTCATTGCCATGATGACCTAGGAATGGCGGTGGCTAATAGCCTCGCTGCTGTTAAAAATGGTGCCCGTCGTGTCGAAGGAACCATTAATGGAATCGGGGAGCGGGCCGGCAATGCGGCGCTTGAAGAAGTAGCGGTTGCTCTCAATATTCGCGAAGACTATTTCCAAGTGGAGAGTCCGATTGTCCTTAATGAAACCATCAACACTTCTGAGTTGGTCTCTCGTTACTCTGGGATTCCAATTCCTAAAAACAAGGCGGTTGTTGGTGGCAATGCTTTCTCACACGAGTCTGGGATTCACCAAGATGGGGTCCTTAAAAATCCCCTTACCTATGAAATCATTACGCCTGAGTTGGTGGGTGTTAAGAGCAATAGTCTCCCTCTTGGAAAATTGTCTGGTCGCCATGCCTTTGTCGAAAAACTGCATGAGTTGGGACTGGAATTTACAGAAGAAGACATCAAGCCATTGTTTGCTAAGTTCAAATCTCTGGCAGACAAGAAACACGAGATCACAGATGCCGATATCCGCGCCCTTGTTGCCGGTACAGCAGTAGAAAATCCAGAAGGATTCCAATTTAACGATCTTCGCTTAACCACCAATGCAGACGAAACGATTACAGCAGCGGTTAGCCTCCGCAATGAAGAAGGGGAAGTACTTGAATTCCTTGCCAATGGTCAAGGGTCTGTTGAAGCGATCTTTAATGCAATTGATAAATTCTTCAACCAAACTGTTCGCTTGACATCATACAATATCGATGCAGTGACTGATGGGATCGATGCCCAAGCACGTGTCTTGGTATCCGTGGAAAATGTTGATACCGATACGATTTTCAATGCCTCTGGTTTGGACTTCGACGTATTGAAAGCCTCTGCCATCGCTTATATCAATGCCAACACGCTGGTTCAAAAAGAGAATGCGGGTGAGATGGGACGAGCTGTCTCCTACCGTGATCTTCCACAAGCCTAAGAGGAACTGAACATGACAAAGAAAATTGTAACACTTGCAGGAGATGGGATTGGCCCTGAGATCATGGCAGCTGGACTAGAGGTCCTCGCAGCCGTTGCTCCCAAAATTGGCTTTGATTATAGTCTAGAAGACAAACCTTTTGGGGGTGCT
>CAUCUH010000123.1:0-4832 GCA_958445905.1 uncultured Streptococcus sp. | reverse complement strand
TTGATGTAGATGATGTTGAAGCAGAAGAAGGAACGATCACAGTCTACACTGCTCCAACTGATCTTCACAAAGCGATCGTTGCTTTGCGTGAATCAGGTGTTGAAGAATTCCAAGTAACGGAATTGGAAATGATTCCTCAATCAGAAGTTGAGTTGTCAGGTGAAGATTTGGAAACATTTGAAAAACTTTATAGCGTTCTTGAAGACGATGAAGACGTACAAAAAATCTACACCAACGTAGATGGATTCTAATCACTCGTACGGACTGTAGTGAAATTAAAAATTAAAAAAAGGATAGCTTCTCAGATAAAGCTATCCTTTTTTTGTAAGAAATGTCCTGTATAAGCGTAAATACGGGTCAGGGGTGATTGAGAGAGTGTGGAGACCTTAAAGTAGAAATAATGATCTCGATGATCCCGACTTTTGGTGTGGTGAAGACGAAAGTAGTTTCGCTGGCCTGCTGCCATAGAGTGGAGAATATCGTCTTCCAAAAATACAAGTGGCGTAGAAGTAGCTGCCCACTTGTAAAAGTCCATCTCAAATTGGTGGTAATTCTCCGAAAAATAATCAAATTGTAATTCGTGTTTAGTCTGAATGGGTTTCATAGGGTGTTTCCTCAGATTCAATAAAAAGGATAGAGTCTACGAGGAGCCGGTGGTAGTGACCATCGCTTTTGAGAAGAACTTCAGAAGCAGATAAGGTGTGAATCGAACCTGTGTAGGTTGCAAATTGATTCCCCTCTAGAGTCGTGATCGAGATCGTCGTTTGTTGTTGGAAGGCCTGCTCGAGGAGCTGGATCTGCTCAGAAAGAGGAAGAACGTTGAGTTGACTGCGGCCAATTTCTTTTGTCTGCAGGGCAGTTGTGTGCTCAGATAAAAAGAAGCCGGCCCATTTGGCCATGCCACGGTCTTGAAATTCGCGTGCGGATTGATAAGGGAGATAAGAACGGTCGATCATGTTAATCCATCTAAGCCTCCTGCGGAATGTCCGCCAGTTAGTTTACTGCGAGCAATGGCGCGTGAGTTTTCTAGTAGTGAGGAGCCCTTCTGAAGAGAGGTAAAGCCAAATTGGTCCCGAATGCGGTCAATGGTCTGCTGGAGTTTTTCCTCTTTTTCTAGGGCTATTGGATCATCAAAGAGAGAAAAAAGTTGGAGAGATTCCTCGACAAGTTCGCCATAAAAAACACCAATCTGCCGAATGGCTCCGCCTTCGTACTTGGAGCGAAAGAGCTGCAGAACCGTGTCGGATAAAACCTTGGTGGATTGCGTGGGTTCAATCTTTTGCTGACAATGAATGGACGGAAGCCCCTCAATTTTGGAATAGGAGGCATGAATGGAGACCAGTTGGGTCTTCTTTTTTTTCCGTCGCAAGCGAATAGCTACCTGTTCAGCCATCTCCCGAAACACCAGTTCAATGTCTGTTTGTAGATGGTAGTCATAGGGCAAGATTTGAGAGTTGCCAATGCCTCGTGACTTCGGACGATAAGGCTTGTGGACATTGCTTTCATCAATGCCATGAGCATGGAACCAAAGTTGGAGGCCCATGACTCCGAATTCTTTCTTTAAGAGATCTGGGTGAGCCTGGGCCAGTTCGGCAATCGACGAGATCCCGATCTTTTGCAATCGCTTTTCAGTACGACGTCCAATGCCCCAAAAATCAGTGAGCTGGGGCAGTTTCCATACCTTACTTTCTACATCTTCATAAGACCAATTGGAGCGCATATTTCGGCAATGCTTGGCTTCATTGTCCAATGCTAGCTTGGCAAGAAGGGGATTGGCATTGCTGAGGCCGATGGTAGAGTAGATTCCAGTTTTCTGCCAGATTTTTTTTTGGATTCTGGCAGAAAGGAGATCCAATTTTTCCTTTCGAGAGAGGGAGGAATCTGGAATAAAATAATTTAAGGAAGAAGTCAGATCGATAAAGCCTTCGTCAATCGAGTAAGGGAAAATATCATCTGGTGCCGCAAATTCCTGAAAGACCTTATGAATCTCCATATTGACCTGAATGTAGGCATTCATGCGTGGCGGCACAATCAGGGTCCTCTTAGCCCAGGATTCAATGTAAGCAATAGAGGCTGGATCTGTTGGGAATCCTTGCTTTTTGGCGACGTAGCTATTAAATTTTCTGGTTTTGAGATCAAAAGGCAGGTCGTAGCTCCGGCTCACATTCTTCTTGCCAAAGACTTGTTTGAAAACGGGAGAGCTGGCCAAAATTAGGCCAGCTGAATTGTCGCTCCGACTCATGACGCAAAGAGAAGTCGTCAAGGGATTGAGCCCCAGACGGACACATTCACAACTGGCATAAAAACTTTTCATATCCACAAAAGCAATATCAGAATGAGGCTCACGTGAATAATCAAATAGCATATTTACACCTCAAGCGGAAGAAAATGCCCGACCACAATGCCGACGATTTTTGGCTCGTCTTCGTAAGGAGCAAATAAATCATCGTAGTCAGGGTTGATGGATTCTAAGCGCAAGCCTTCAGCCTCCCGATAGACTTTCTTGATGTAGGTTTTTCCATTCCAGATGAGGGCGTAGACAGCCCCATCGTAGTCAAAACCGGTCTGTTTCATGAGGGCAACAGAGCCATTGGGGTAGAGAGGTTCCATCGAGTTTCCGGATACCCAAGAGGCGAAGTCATGCTGAATCTCTTTGTCAAAATAGACGGTTTCATAGTCCGTTTCGTTATCATAAAAGGTATGTCCTAAACCAGCTGCTAGCTCAATTGAAAGAACCTTATAAGCCGTCAAGGAAACAACTTTTTGCTGCTGTTCCAATAACTGGCTGGCCAATTGATCGACTTTCTTTTGATGAGGTGGGGTTAATAAAGGGTAGGTATAGAGTGCGGAGTCTTTGTTAATAAAGTAGTCCTCTTTAATGGAGAGGCGCTTGGCCAACCTCCTGAGATTTTTTTCGTGTGGCTCCGCTAAGCCATTCTCCCAACTGGAGTAGGTCTTGCGAGAAATTTTGAGATCCTCGTAGACATCTGCTTGGGTCAAGCCTTTTTCCAGGCGTCTTTCTTTTAGTTTTTTTGCATCAAACATGTCGCTTCTCCTATGTAACGTTTTAAAAGTTACATATAGTTTATCAAAAATAAAATCCTTTTGCAAGAGAAAAATTCCGTTATAAGGGGACGGAAAGGCTTGGAATTTGAATGAAAAAAGAGTATAATCAATTTTACAACTTCTATCAACGAGGCATTATATGAAAAAAAGTTTTATACACCAACAAAAAGAAATTTCGTTTGTTAAAACGACGTTTACACAATATTTAAAAGATAAATTGGACATCATTGAAGTCCAAGGACCAATTTTGAGCAAGGTCGGAGACGGGATGCAGGATAATCTTTCTGGGATTGAACATCCGGTATCTGTAAAGGTCCTTCAAATTCCTGATGAGACTTATGAAGTCGTGCATTCACTCGCAAAATGGAAACGCCATACCTTGGCGCGTTTTGGTTTTGGAGAAGGCGAAGGCCTCTTTGTCCATATGAAGGCCCTTCGTCCAGATGAAGATTCACTAGACGCCATTCACTCCGTTTATGTAGACCAATGGGACTGGGAAAAAGTCATCCCAAATGGTCAACGCAATATCGCCTACCTAAAAGAAACGGTTGAAAAGATCTACAAGGCAATTCGCTTAACAGAACTAGCAGTAGAAGCGCGATATGATATTGAATCAGTTCTTCCAAAACAAATTACCTTTGTTCACACAGAAGAATTGGTGGAACGCTATCCAGATTTAACTCCAAAAGAGCGTGAAAATGCTATTGCCAAAGAATTCGGAGCCGTTTTCTTGATCGGGATTGGTGGAGAGCTTGCAGATGGTAAACCACACGATGGACGTGCACCTGACTACGATGACTGGACAACCGAATCTGAAAATGGCTACAAGGGCTTGAATGGCGATATCCTCGTCTGGAATGACGTTCTAGGTTCAGCCTTTGAGTTGTCTTCAATGGGAATCCGTGTCGATGAAGATACGCTTCGCCGTCAAGTTGCGATTACAGGGGACGAGGATCGTCTTCAATTAGAGTGGCACAAAGCTTTGTTAAATGGTCTTTTCCCACTTACAATTGGTGGAGGGATCGGACAATCTCGTTTGGCTATGTTCTTACTTCGTAAGAAACATATCGGTGAAGTCCAAACCAGTGTCTGGCCTCAATCTGTCCGCGATGAATATGAAAATATCCTATAAGGAAAGAAAGAGTCGAGCAGAGTGCTCGGCTCTTTTAATTGTCGCTTGACCATATCAAATCGCAATTTTCTGATTTTTTTTGGTATAATGGTCCCTATGAAAATAGTATCTGGAACTTATGGGGGACGTCCCCTCAAAACACTTGAAGGAAAAACAACCAGGCCGACTTCTGATAAGGTCAGAGGGGCCATGTTCAATATGATTGGTCCTTATTTTGATGGTGGAAGAGTGCTAGATCTCTATGCTGGAAGCGGTGGGCTTTCTATTGAAGCAGTTTCTCGAGGCATGTCAGAGGCTGTTCTAGTGGAAAGAGACCGCAGAGCGCAGGAGATTGTGGCAGCCAATATTGCTATGACCAAGGAAAAGGAACGGTTTCAACTACTAAAAATGGAGGCCAAGCAAGCCTTGGGGCTTCTAACGGGCACCTTTGATCTGGTTTTCTTAGACCCGCCTTATGCCAAGGAAGAGATTGTCCGCGATATCGAAACCTTGTGCGAGCGTCAACTCTTGTCAGAGAATATCCTAATTGTGTGCGAAACCGATAAACATGTAGAACTTCCTGAGGAAATCGGACAGGTGGGAATCTGGAAAGAAAAAATCTATGGAATTAGTAAGGTAACAGTATATGTCAGAT
>CAUCUH010000122.1:0-4842 GCA_958445905.1 uncultured Streptococcus sp. | reverse complement strand
ATCAGGATGAATAGCACGATTTTCTTTTGCTCCATAAGTTGTTGATTGACTTTGTTGAAGTCCACTACAAGGAAAAAAATATTGCAGAAGTGCTGGATATGACGGTCAACAAGGCAGTTGAATTCTTCAAGCACATTCCAAAAATTGAACGCAAACTCAAGACCATCCAAGATGTGGGCTTGGGCTATGTAACGCTGGGGCAACCAGCGACCACCCTTTCAGGTGGGGAGGCGCAACGGATGAAGTTGGCTTCTGAATTACACAAGCGCTCTACAGGCAAATCCTTCTATATCTTGGATGAACCTACGACCGGACTCCATACCGAAGACATTTCTCGCTTGATCAAAGTCTTAGAGCGATTTGTGGATGATGGCAATACGGTCCTTGTGATTGAGCATAATTTGGATGTCATTAAGACAGCAGACCATATCATCGATTTAGGACCAGAAGGTGGTGTCGGTGGAGGAACCATTATTGCGACCGGAACACCAGAAGAAGTAGCAGCAAATCCTGCTAGCTATACAGGACAATATTTGAAAGGAAAATTACAATGAATCAACGGATCAGCAACTTAAGAAACAAAATGAAAGCCCAAAACCTCAAAGCGGTATTGATTAACAATTTGAAAAACGTTTATTATTTGACCAATTTTTGGGGTTCAAACGGGACTGCTTTGGTGACAGAAGAACGCGTGGTACTCTTTACAGATTCGCGTTACACCATCCATGCCCATGCGACTTGTTTCCCCTTTGTAGAGATTGTGGAAACCCGCGATGAGTTGACTGCAGCTGCTGAGATCGTTAAGGACCTTGGAATCAAAGAACTTGGTTTTGAGGACGAAGTGACGGTGGCCTACCATGCCCGTATGGCTTCTGTTTTCAGTGGCATCAGCCTTCAATCCCTAGCGAACTTTGTCATGGAATTGCGCTTGATTAAAGATGAAACGGAGATTGCGGCCATTAAAAAAGCTTGTAGCATCTCTGACCAAGCCTTCCATGATATTTTAGACTATATCAAGGTAGGGAAAACGACAGAGTTGGAAGCAGCGACTTTCCTCGACTTTAGAATGCGGGAGTTGGGAGCTTCTGGTGTATCTTTTGATATTATCTCAGCAGCTGGTGAACGCTCTGCCATGCCTCACGCGACTCCAAGTGATCGGGTGATTTCAGCAGGAGATGCCTTGACCCTTGATTTTGGTTGCTTGTATGACCACTATGTCAGCGATATGACACGGACTATCTATGCAGGACATGTCAGCGACAAGGAAAGAGAAATTTACGAAACCGTTTTGAAAGCCAATCAAGCCTTGATTGATGCGGCTAAAGATGGACTTGGCTTCCGTGATTTTGATAAAATTCCACGTGATGTGATCGAAAGAGCCGGCTATGGTCAATACTTTACTCATGGAATCGGTCATGGAATTGGGCTAGATATCCACGAAGAGCCATACTTCAGCCAAACGTCTAAAGAAGCGATTCAAGCAGGGATGGTCTTAACAGATGAGCCAGGTATTTATATTGAAGGTCTCTCTGGTGTGCGGATCGAAGATGACCTCTTGATCACAGAAACAGGCTGTGAAGTCTTGACCCTTGCTCCTAAAGAATTGATTGTCCTATAAAATAGACAGTATTTTCTTAACCCCTGTGTAACAAACAAAGATAAGAAAAGAGGCCTATGAAAAAACGAAGTGTAATAGTTGGAATTCTTCTAGTAGTCTTGCTATTTGTATTTGCTCCTTCTGCCCATGCTGGTGTCGGTAATACAGATAGTGGTGGCAGTAGCTTGATTGATTCAGGTGGTGGTAGCAGTTGGTCCGATAGTGGCAGTAGCTGGTCGGGTGGCGGAAGTAGTTGGTCTGGTGGCAGCAGTTGGTCTGGCGGATCCAGTAGCTACAGTTCTGATTCTGGAACAGACTCTGGTGGTGTAGTAGCAATTTTTGCTATCGTTGGATTGATTGGATTTATCTACAATATTGCAAAAGAAGCTAATGAAAGTGATGAATCATTTTCTTCAAATAGTGGTCCAAAACGGACAACCGAAGAACGGGCTGGTCGACCAATTGAGAACAACTATGAAGCGATTCGCCGTATCCGTAAATTGGATCCAATGTTTGATGAAGACCGCTTCTTGTCGCAAGTCAAGCTGGTTTATCTTCAATTGCAGTCTGCCTGGACAGAAAAAGATTGGAATTCTGTGCGGAACTTAGAAAGTACCAGTCTTTATGAGCAACACTTGACGCAGTTGCAAGAGCATATTCGCGCCAAAACAACCAATGTTCTTGAGCGCGTGCGTGTGGAAGATTCGAAGATCAAAGACTTTATCGAAAATCCAGATGGTAATGACCGCATCGAAGTCATTCTGTCATCGACAATGAGAGATTACATCCGAAATGATGAAACGGGTCGTGTGATCGAAGGGGATCCAACCAAAGATCTCTTTACTGTTTACCGCATGGTCTTCCTCCGTGAACATGGAGCGCAGACAGAGATCATTAAGAATTCAGAAGTCGTTAGTGATCATTGTCCGAACTGTGGTGCGCCATTGACGATTGATTCAATCGACAAGTGTGAATATTGCCAAGCATCCTTGAAGCACAATCCAAAAGATTGGGTCTTGGATGTCTACGAAGTTGTGGATGAAATTGAATTCTACAGATAGGAGAATGTATGGGATTTATTAAAGCAGCCCTTTCAGCGGGCATTTCAAGTTTTCAAGATAGTAAATTTAAGGAAGCCATTACCTTGCCGGAAGCTGTTCCAGCAACAGCTTTGGCCATTAAGGGACAGCTCTTGACCAAAGATCCAGATGGGCGCTCTCGTCAGAGCAACCAAAATACGGGTCTATTGACAGATGGCTCTGTTGTCATTGTTCCCCAAGGCTATGTTGCTCTCTTGGTCAATAATGGAACGTTTCTAGGAGACCTTCTAGAAGCAGGGAGTCACGAATGGCAAGCCGGTGAAAATGCCTGGTTGTTTGAAAAGGGTGGTGTGAAAGGAACGTGGGATCAGTTCAAGAATCGTTTCTCATTTGGAGGCCAAGTGGTCACCCAACAAGAAATTATTTTTGTGCGGATGCAACCTTTTACAGGAAATAAATTTGGCACTCAAAATCCAGTTGAGTACTTTAGCGACCGTTACCAACAACTTCTTAGCATTCGTTTTTATGGTCTTTATGATGTTAAAGTGGCAGATCCTGTACTCTTTTACATCAGTGCAGTCAGTCGTCAAATCACTGCAGATAAGCCATTTACCTTGGAAGATGTGGCTCAGGGAACCTTGCGCCAAAATCTAGCACCAAAAATTGCAGTGGCCATTTCAAAATATACGGCTGAAAATAAGGCAGACATCTACAATATCAATGCGGACCAAGATGTCTTCAATGAAGTTGCAAAACGCGAAGTCAACAAAACGTGGACAGAATTATATGGTATCGAATTAACCAATGTCCTCATCGAAGATTTGAGCTACGATGCAGACAGTATGGCCAAGGTCAATAAACTGGACAGTGAATTGGCAGCGATGAAGTACAATACCATTGAAATCGAAGAGCGTCGTGCTCGCAATGAGGCCTTGGTCGCAGCTGCTAAAAATGAAGGTGGCAATGGCATGAACATGATTATGGGGATGAACTTGGGTCAAGCACTTGGCAATGACCTTCAAAAGCAAGCCTCTCCAGCTCAAGACAAGCCTCATACCTTCTACATTGAAGTAGATGGAAAATATGTCCATGTCACCAAAGATGCTGATGGCAATATTGTGCCTGTAGACCAATAAGGAATTGTGAAGCTGGTGGTGGAAATGTAGAGATTCTAAGGACTCGTTCCTACAATCTCTCTCCGCCTTCTAGCCTTCCTAAAAAGAGACAATTGCTGTTTGAGAAAAATCAAATAGTGTGTTACAATAAAGAGTAATCTATTTTTAAAAAAGAGGTAATAAAACATGATCGAAGCAAGTAAATTGAAAGCTGGTATGACTTTTGAAACAGCTGACGGAAAATTGATCCGCGTTTTGGAAGCTAGCCACCACAAACCAGGTAAAGGAAACACTATCATGCGTATGAAATTGCGTGATGTCCGTACTGGTTCAACATTTGATACTAGCTACCGTCCAGAAGAAAAATTTGAACAAGCGATTATCGAAACTGTTCCAGCTCAATACTTGTACAAAATGGATGATACAGCCTACTTCATGAACACGGAAACATATGACCAATATGAAATTCCAGTTGTGAACGTAGAACAAGAATTGCTTTACATCCTTGAAAACTCAGAAGTAAAAATTCAATTCTACGGAAGCGAAGTAATCGGTGTAACAGTTCCTACAACTGTTGAATTAACTGTTGCAGAAACTCAACCATCTATCAAAGGTGCTACAGTGACTGGTTCTGGTAAACCTGCTACAATGGAAACTGGTTTGGTCGTAAACGTTCCTGACTTCATCGAAGCTGGACAAAAATTGGTCATTAACACTACTGAAGGAACTTACGTTTCTCGTGCATAAGAGACATCTCAGGGTGTCAAATAGAAAGGAACTTCTATGGCAACTGAACAATTTGGTGACATCGTTATTGCACCACGTGTATTAGAAAAAATTATTGCGATTGCGACAGCAAAAGTAGAGGGTGTCTATTCGCTTGAAAACAAGAGTGTTTCAGATAGCTTATCCAAACGCTCCCTTGGACGTGGCGTCTACCTTCATACAGAAGAAGATGGTCAAGTTTCAGTAGACATCTATCTCTATTTAGAATACGGAGTGGCTGTACCATCTGTCGCTGTAGCCATTCAAAAAGCGGTCAAGTCTGCAGTTTATGATATGGCAGATGTAACCTTGGATGCTGTCAACA
>CAUCUH010000121.1:0-4937 GCA_958445905.1 uncultured Streptococcus sp. | reverse complement strand
GGTGCCTACCAAATCGTGGAAAATGGTAAGAAGATTACCTTCTTGGATACACCTGGACACGCGGCCTTTACTTCTATGCGGGCGCGTGGTGCATCTGTTACCGATATTACCATCTTGGTTGTAGCAGCAGATGATGGGGTGATGCCACAGACCATCGAAGCCATCAACCACTCAAAAGCTGCCAATGTCCCAATCATTGTGGCTATTAACAAGATTGATAAACCAGGTGCCAACCCAGAGCGTGTCATCGGTGAATTGGCAGAGCATGGGGTTATGTCAACTGCTTGGGGTGGCGATTCTGAGTTTGTAGAAATCTCAGCTAAGTTCAACCAAAATATCGACGAACTCTTGGAAACGGTCCTTCTTGTGGCTGAAATCCAAGAACTCAAGGCAGATCCAACTGTTCGTGCCATCGGTACTGTTATCGAAGCGCGCTTGGATAAAGGAAAAGGTGCGGTGGCAACCCTCCTTGTTCAACAAGGTACCTTGAATGTTCAAGACCCAATCGTTGTCGGAAATACCTTTGGACGTGTCCGTGCCATGACCAATGACCTTGGACGTCGTGTGAAGGTGGCAGGACCATCTACTCCGGTTTCTATCACTGGTTTGAACGAAGCGCCAATGGCGGGTGACCACTTCGCGGTTTATGAAGATGAAAAATCAGCGCGTGCAGCGGGTGAAGAACGTGCCAAACGTGCTCTGATGAAACAACGTCAAGCAACCAACCGCGTCAGCCTTGAAAATCTCTTTGATACCTTGAAGGCTGGGGAAGTGAAATCTGTTAATGTCATCATTAAAGCCGATGTACAAGGTTCGGTTGAAGCCCTTGCTGCCTCCCTTCAAAAGATTGAAGTGGAAGGTGTGAAAGTGACCATCGTTCACTCAGCAGTTGGTGCGATCAACGAATCAGACGTGACCCTTGCAGAAGCTTCAAATGCCTTCATCATCGGATTTAACGTCCGCCCTACGCCACAAGCACGTCAGCAAGCAGAAGCTGATGAGGTAGAAATCCGTCTTCACTCAATTATCTACAAAGTGATTGAAGAAATGGAAGATGCTATGAAGGGAATGTTGGATCCTGAGTTCGAAGAGAAAGTCATCGGGGAAGCAGTTATTCGTGAAACCTTTAAGGTCTCTAAAGTGGGTACCATCGGTGGATTTATGGTCCTCAGTGGTAAGGTTACTCGTGATTCCAAAGTCCGTGTCATTCGTGACGGTGTCGTGATTTATGACGGTGCTCTTGCAAGCTTGAAACACTTCAAAGATGATGTCAAGGAGATCACAAATGGTCGTGAAGGTGGATTGATGATTGAAGGTTACAATGATATCAAGACAGATGATACTATCGAAGCCTACATCATGGAAGAAATTAAAAAATAAGATGCTGACTAGGAAAAAAGAGGGTTTTCCTCTGATTTCCTAGTTTTTAAACACAGAGCAGAAAGGAGTTCCTATGGCAAGTCATTTTCGGACAGACCGAGTAGGGATGGAAATTAAGCGGGAAGTCAACGAGATTTTACAAAAGAAAGTCCGTGACCCGCGTGTTCAAGGCGTCACCATTACGGATGTTCAAATGCTAGGTGATTTGTCTATGGCCAAAGTGTATTATTCAATTATGAGTGATTTGGCTTCAGACAATCAAAAGGCTCAGACAGGCCTTGAAAAAGCAACAGGAACCATCAAGCGTGAATTAGGTCGGAATCTGAAATTATACAAGATTCCGGATCTTACTTTTGTCAAAGACGAGTCTATCGAATACGGTAACAAGATCGATGAGATGTTACGCAATTTGAACAAAGACTAGAGAGGTTGGAAATTTTCCACGCCCAGATTGAAAGACAAAGTCTTCTTAGAAACTTTCCTTAGGTGAGTACGGACGTCAGCGAACTTCTTCGAAGTTCCATGACTAATTATTGAGCCTAAGGTCTCAATAATTCCGAGTACCTGAAACTATTAAGTTTCAGGTACTTTTCTCACGACGAAAAGTTTCAGTAGATGATTGAATCACTCTAACGAGTAACATTTCTTTTTATAGAATTTATTAGATTTATAAAAAAGAATAGTTTGTCTACAGTCTCGGGTTGGAAATTTTCCACCCTCTTTTTTTGGCTCTTAAAACGAGGAAAATAAAACAGAAGGAAAAAACGGTTTCAAAAAATAATAGAAATTTACAGAAATCTCTTGTGTGATTGGAAATTATCCTTTACAATAGGAGAGGAGTTTTATTTCTGATCTCAAATTTGGAGGAATGAACATGTCGATTAACTGGCAGGAAATTGTATTTAACTTTTTGGGAGGGCTGGGGCTCTTTCTCTATAGTATTAAAACCATGGGAGAAGGCTTGCAACAGGCTGCAGGAGATCGACTTCGCTACTATATTGATAAATATACGAGTAATCCCTTTCTAGGGGTTCTAGTAGGGATTGGGATGACTGCCTTGATTCAGTCGAGTTCAGGGGTTACAGTGATTACGGTCGGTCTGGTGAGTGCAGGACTTCTAACCCTCCGTCAAGCTATTGGTATTGTTATGGGGGCCAATATTGGAACGACTATTACCTCCTTTATCATTGGTTTTAAATTAGGAGACTACGCTCTTCCCATGCTCTTTATCGGAGCGGTTTGTCTCTTCTTTACCAAAAATCGTTTGGTTAATAATGTTGGACGAATCGTTTTTGGTGTCGGTGGTATCTTCTTTGCCCTCAACTTGATGAGTGGGGCTATGGAACCTCTTAAAGATTTGCAAGTCTTTCGTGACTATATGGTGCAGTTAAGTAAAAGTCCTATCTTGGGTGTCTTTGTTGGATCAGGCTTAACACTTTTGATTCAGGCCTCTTCTGCAACCATTGGTATCTTGCAAAATCTCTATGCTAGTCATTTGATTGACCTGAAAGGAGCCCTCCCAGTTCTCTTTGGTGATAATATCGGAACGACCATTACAGCTATCATTGCTTCCTTGGGAGCTAATATTGCGGCCAAACGTGTGGCAGGTGCCCATGTAGCCTTTAATGTTATCGGAACCATTATCTGTCTTGTCTTCCTTGTTCCGTTTACCTCTTTGATTCAATGGTTTGAAACGACTCTTCATTTATCCCCAGAAATGACCATAGCCTTTGCTCACGGAACCTTTAATATAACCAATACCATCATCCAGTTCCCATTCATTGGAGCTTTGGCATACTTTGTGACCAAGCTGATTCCTGGTGAGGATGAGGTTGTTAAATATGAACCGCTCTATTTGGATGAAAACTTGATCACTCAAGCGCCTTCGATTGCTCTAGGAAATGCAAAAAAAGAGTTGCTTCATTTAGGTGGATATGCAGACAAAGCTTTTAATCTCTCTTATGATTATATTGTTCATCAAAATGAAAAAACAGCTGAAAAGGGACATAAGACAGAAGAAGCCATTAATACCATTGATGATGATTTGACTCGCTACTTGATTCGTTTGTCGAGTGAAGCCTTGAGTCCGAGAGAAAGTGAAGTTCTCACCAACATCCTAGATTCCTCACGGGACTTGGAGCGGATTGGAGATCACGCGGAAGCCTTGATCAATCTGACCGATTATTTAATTCGTAAGAAAGTGGTCTTTTCAGAAGCGGCCTTGGCTGAATTGGAAGATATTTACAACCAAACCCATCAATTTGTAGAGGATGCTTTGAAAGCTATCGAGCACAATGATGTGAGTCTTGCAAATCAACTGGTAGCACGTCACGAGGCAATTGAAAAATTGGAGAAAAGACTTCGGAAAACTCATATTCGTCGTTTGAACCAAGGTGAATGTACGCCACAAGCCGGAGTGAACTTTATTGATATCATTTCTCACTATACACGTGTTGCAGACCATGCCATGAATCTAGCTGAAAAAGTACAAATCGAGCAAATTTAATGAACGTTAAATAGAGTAAGTAGGAAGCTTACTCTGTTTTTTTGTTGGATTCTATTCAAAAATAGGTCTAGACCATTTACAAATGAAAGTGAAAGCGTTATAATATGTATGAATATAAATGGAACACAGTTCCTACAATGGAAAGGACGATTGTATGTCTACATATATTAAAGCAGATCAATTTTATTATCCACATGGGGTTCGCCGCGGAGGCTATTTGGAACTCGTTGATGGCAAGTTTGGAAAACATGTGGAAAGCTTACCAGAAGGGGCGGATGTGTTGGATTATTCAGGGTACAGTATTGCGCCTGGCCTCGTAGATACCCATATTCACGGATTTGGTGGGGTAGATGTGATGGATAACAATATCGAAGGCACTCTCCATACCATGAGTGAAGGGCTCTTGAGTACAGGGGTTACGAGCTTTTTGCCTACGACCTTGACTTCCTCTTATGAACAACTTTTGGCAGTAACTGAAAATATCGGTGCACGATACAAAGAAGCAACAGGAGCTAAGATTCGCGGGATTTATTTTGAAGGACCTTATTTTACAGAAAAATACAAGGGAGCTCAAAACCCATCTTATATGAAGGATCCAAGTATGGAAGAATTCCGGGCTTGGCAAAAAGCTGCCAATGGTCTGTTGAATAAGATTGCCCTTGCTCCCGAGCGTGAAGGGGTAGAAGAATTTGTTCGGACCATTACAGGAGAAGGGGTGACTGTCGCTCTGGGACACTCCAATGCTACTTTTGAAGAAGCTAAAAAAGCGGTTGATGCAGGTGCGAGTGTCTGGGTGCATGCCTACAATGGTATGCGTGGTTTGACGCACCGTGAACTCGGTATGGTTGGTGCCATGTATGAGTTGCCTCATACTACAGCAGAGTTGATCTGTGATGGCCATCATGTGGATCCACTAGCGTGTGATATCCTGATGAAACAAAAAGGGAAAGAAAATGTTGCCTTGATTACGGACTGTATGACAGCCGGGGGCTTAGAAGATGGGGACTACATGCTTGGGGAATTCCCAGTTGTGGTCGCTGAAGGGACTGCT
>CAUCUH010000120.1:0-4944 GCA_958445905.1 uncultured Streptococcus sp. | reverse complement strand
GAGCAAATCCAAAAGGACCTAGCAGACCCGGAATCAGAGACCTATTTTGTCCTTGATCGCCATCAGGAAATTTGTGGTTTCCTCAAGTTTAACTGGGGCAAGGCACAAACGGAGCCAGTAGAAATGGACAATGCTTTTGAAATCCAGCGCATCTATGTCAAAAAAGAACATCATGGCAAGGGCTATGGCAAGGAAATGTTTACCTTTGCCTTAAAAGAGGCTCAAAAACATGGATTTGACTGGGTCTGGCTGGGTGTCTGGGAACGAAATTTTAAGGCCCAAAACTTTTACAAACAATTCGGATTTGAACGGTTTAGCGAGCACCACTTTATCACAGGGGAAGCTGTGGATACCGATTGGTTGCTGCGCAAGCATTTGAAGGAGAATCCGCAAGCTTAATTGTGGGTCCAAATTGAGAGAAAGGAATTGAGAAGATCTCACCTAGTGGGATCTTACGATCAGAATAATGTTAGTATCATATAAATGGTTAAAACAATTGGTGGACGTGGATGTGCCATCAGAAGAATTGGCTGAAAAAATGTCAACTACAGGGATCGAAGTAGAAGGTGTGGAATCGCCTGCTGATGGTCTCTCAAAAATTGTCGTCGGAGAAGTCTTGTCTTGTGAAGATGTGCCAGAGACACACCTTCATGTCTGCCAAGTTAATGTGGGTGAAGAAGAAGCCCGTCAAATCGTCTGTGGAGCACCAAATGTGCGTGCAGGCATCAAGGTCATGGTGGCTCTTCCAGGTGCTCGCATCGCGGACAACTACAAGATCAAAAAAGGGAAAATCCGTGGGTTGGAATCTCTCGGAATGATCTGCTCACTTGGTGAATTGGGCATTTCTGACTCCGTTATATCGAAAGAATTTGCAGATGGGATCCAAATCTTGCCAGAAGATGCTGTTCCAGGGGATGAAGTTTTCTCTTATCTAGACTTGGATGATGAAATCATCGAGCTTTCTATCACTCCAAACCGTGCAGATGCTCTTTCGATGCGTGGGGTAGCTCACGAAGTAGCAGCCATCTATGACAAGGCAGTCAACTTCAAAGACTTTACCTTGACCGAAACAGACCAAGTTGCAGCGGATGCTCTTTCTATCAGCATTGACACAGACAAGGCGCCTTATTATGCAGCTCGTATCTTGGACAATGTAACCATCGCACCAAGTCCACAATGGTTGCAAAACCTCCTCATGAACGAAGGCATCCGTCCCATCAATAATGTGGTTGACGTGACCAACTATATTCTGCTTTACTTTGGTCAGCCTATGCATGCCTTTGATTTGGATACCTTTGAAGGAAACGACATCTGTGTGCGTGAAGCGCGTGCAGGTGAGAAATTAGTGACCTTGGACGGGGAAGAGCGTGAGTTGGAAACAAGTGACCTCGTGATTACGGTTGCTGACAAACCAGTAGCCCTTGCAGGTGTCATGGGGGGAGAGGCTACAGAAATCTCTGAGAAATCTACTCGTGTCGTCCTTGAAGCAGCTGTCTTCAATGGCAAATCGATCCGTAAGACAAGCGGTCGCCTCAACCTTCGTTCTGAATCATCTTCTCGCTTTGAAAAAGGGATCAACGTGGCAACCGTTAATGAAGCCCTTGATGCGGCAGCAAGCATGATTGCAGAGCTTGCTGGTGCGACCGTGCGTAAGGGCATTGTTTCAGCAGGTCAGTTGGATACTTCAGATGTGGAAGTTTCTTCCACTCTTGCAGACGTGAACCGTGTCCTTGGAACAGAGCTTTCCTATGCGGATGTCGAAGATGTCTTCCGTCGTCTTGGTTTTGGCCTTTCTGGAAATGCAGAAAGCTTCACAGTCAGCGTTCCTCGTCGCCGTTGGGACATCACTATCGAAGCGGACCTCTTTGAAGAAATTGCTCGAATTTATGGTTATGACAAATTACCAGCAACCCTTCCAAAAGATGACGGGACAGCAGGTGAATTGACAGCGACTCAAAAATTGCGTCGCCAAGTTCGGACTATCGCTGAAGGGGCTGGATTGACTGAAATCATTACTTATGCACTGACAACTCCTGAAAAAGCAGTGGAGTTCACGACTGCACCAAGCAACTTAACGGAGCTCATGTGGCCAATGACTGTGGACCGTTCTGTTCTCCGTCAAAATATGATCTCAGGAATCTTGGATACTGTAGCTTATAATGTCGCTCGTAAGAACAAAGATTTGGCCCTCTATGAGATCGGAAAAGTCTTTGAACAGACAGGCAATCCAAAAGAAGACTTGCCAAACGAAATCAATAGCTTTGCCTTTGCTTTGACTGGCTTAGTTGCTGAAAAAGACTTCCAAACTCCAGCTGTTCCAGTTGACTTCTTCTATGCTAAGGGAATCTTGGAAGCCCTCTTTGCTCGTTTAGGTCTTGAAGTGACTTATACAGCAACACAGGAAATCAAGAGTCTCCACCCAGGACGTACAGCCTTGCTCTCACTTGGTGACCAGGTGATTGGGGTCTTGGGACAAGTCCACCCTGTAACAGCTAAGGCTTATGATATCCCAGAAACCTATGTGGCAGAATTGAACTTATCTGCTATTGAAGCAGCTCTTCAACCAGCCACAGCCTTTGTGGAAATCACCAAATTCCCAGCCGTGAGTCGTGATATCGCCCTTCTCCTCAAAGCAGAAGTGACTCACCAAGAGGTAGTTGATGCCATTCAAGCTGCAGGTGTGAAACGTTTGACAGCTATCAAACTCTTTGACGTCTTCTCCGGTGAAAAACTAGGAGTCGGCATGAAGTCTATGGCCTACAGTTTGACCTTCCAAAATCCAGAAGATAGCCTGACAGATGAAGAAGTCGCACGCTATATGGAAAAAATCCAAGCATCACTTGAAGAAAAAGTCAATGCAGAAGTGCGTTAAGATGTAGTTCAAGACAGTTGAGACATGTTCTCAGCTGTTTTTGTTTTGTATTTTAAAAATTACAATCTTCTTACAAGTTTGTGAAAAGATTTACAAATGTTATAGGATGGTTTATAATAGAAGAATAAACATTTAGTAGATTTACTGAAAAAAGGAAGGAGAATGGGGATGCTAAATATGAGAAAACCTATCCTATCACTTGTTGGTTTGTTAGCAGTGGCTAGCCTAATCGGATGTCAGGAGGCAAGTCGAAAGAAAGAAGATTCAAAGGAACTAAGTCAAGAACAAATCATTGACAAGGGGCTGGAAGCTTTTGAACACTTGAAAAATGGCAAAATCCATATGGAAGATGAAGTAGTAAAGGTTGTAAATGAGCCGGAAGAGGGAGAGGAGAAAAATGCCACTGTTAAGACAAGCTTTGATGGTTCATTTGAATTGAGGCCGGATTATGTCCGTGGAATTTATACTTCAGCAGAGGGTACACAAGAAATATATTGGCAATCTTCGGTTCCCTTTTATAAAAAAGCAGGTGATTCAATATGGAGGACTGGATATAGTATTCGTGAATATGATGCAGGTATAGGAATCTTCCAAGATGCAATTCGATACTATCAAAAGAATAAAAAGAAAATGACGGTTACGGAAAAAAAGGATGCTTATGTACTTTATTATCAAACAGATGATGTAAAAAATATGATTAGTATCAGTAGACCAATTTTCCTAGGAGGAACTACAGCTTTTTATGGGTTTGCCGACACAAAGGTAAAAGGATATTTCAAGGTTGCTCTTTCAGTTTCTAAGGATAGTTTTAAACCCTTATCAATCACATATACCTCTCATGGCGAAACTGCAAAGAAAACCATGGATTTAACGAGTAAGATCACCTATTCTAACCAAAACACTGGTGTGAGGGTAGAAGAACCTGAAGATTTTGAACAAAATACTGAACATTTCGATTTAAACAATGAAAAAGGATCATAATCATGCAAAATAAAAGAAAAAAATTTCTGATGATATGTGCGATAGCTCTTTGCTTGCCCCTTGTTGCCTGTCAACAGAAAACAACTTCAAGTCTAAAGGAAGAGCAAGCAAGAGCTGTAGCAAGTAAGCATCCACAACAGGGGCCATCAAAAACAAATGAGGGAGAAGCAAGCTCTGTAGTAGACCAATATATCCAGAGTTTGCGAGAAGCAAAGAGTACAGAATATTCTAGTGGATTCTATAGAAAGTATATTGCGGGTTCTATTTCTAAGCCAGCAGACCAATCCCGCAATGAAATTGTGTATCGTGAAGGTAAAATTCAATTTGATACTCTGACATTGCGTGAAATATACGCTACAGGAAAGAATGACGAGGAGGATCCTGAAAAAGTCAAAGAAAATGAACTTAGAATTGGAAAACCATTTGTAGTTCCAAGTGAATATGTCGTTTATTCACCTGGGAGAGGGACGGTATACTTGGGAGAGTATTCACAGGATCTTTTTCAAAAGGGACCTTGGAAATGGAAATGGAAAAAAGCAACTGATTACAAAGAACCTGAGATTGGTAGAAGTGATGTTTATCTGAAACTCTACGAGGCTTATAAGGATAAATTTAGTATGACTGAAGATAATGGTTATCTATATCTAAAATATAAAGGTGATGCTAAAAAGAATATTCCTTTATTCAATGAGTTAATCCAGACGATGATTGAAAGTAAGTTGTACTCAAATGAAAATAATGATATTCAATCAATCAAACTAGAAATCGAGCTTGTCGCTAAGAAGGAAAAGTCAGAAACTAAAGTTGAAGTGACTCCAAGCGAAGCAAGAATTGTTATTTATACGAAAATAAAGGATTCTAAAAAAGACCAAAGTATTACTAATGAGGACCATTTTGAGTTTGGATACCGTGATTTTAATAAGGTACAGGAAATAAAGCCACCTCATCAATTGGATATGAATGCGATTCAAGAGTAATGAGTAAATAAAAACCATTGGTTCAATTGACCAATGGTTTTTTGCTTTTCTGATTTCTGGTACACACCCATTCTTTACTAATGCCGATGCGATTGATGCATCTCGTCTTTGATG
>CAUCUH010000119.1:0-4945 GCA_958445905.1 uncultured Streptococcus sp. | reverse complement strand
CTCGACAATCCAAAAATAATTGAGAGGCTAGGACTTTTGTCCCAGCCTCTTTTTGTGCTTGCCAAACTGTACCCGGACAGTTTGGTTTTTTCACTCTTGTAACCCCTTCTATATCTTGCTAAAATAGAACCATGACACGATACAAAGCAACCATTTCATATGATGGGACCTTGTTTGCAGGGTTTCAACGCCAACCGCATGCCCGTAGTGTGCAAGAGGAAATCGAGAAGACCTTGACGCGCCTCAATCAAGGAACCCCTGTTACCGTTCATGGAGCGGGGCGAACGGATTCCGGTGTCCATGCTCTTGGCCAGGTGATTCATTTTGATCTCCCCCAAGCGCGGGACGAGGAGAAGCTTCGCTTTGCCCTCGATACCCAAACCCCAGAGGATATTGATTTCGTCCGGGTGGAGCAAGTAGCAGATGACTTTCACTCACGCTATAAGAAGCACAGCAAAACCTATGAATTCATCGTGGATTATGGTCGTCCTAAGAACCCCATGATGCGCCACTATGCGACCCACTACCCCTATCCTTTGGATGTGGAAAAGATGCAAGTAGCCATCCAAAAGTTGGAGGGAACCCATGATTTCACTGGTTTCACCGCTTCAGGAACCAGTGTGGAAGACAAGGTTCGTACGATTACAGAGGCTCGCTTGGTCGAGGATGTGGCAAATCATCGCCTTGTCTTTACCTTTTCGGGCAATGGCTTTCTCTACAAGCAAATCCGCAATATGGTGGGAACTTTGTTGAAGATTGGAAATGATCGGATGCCGATCGAGCAGATCGATCTGATTTTAGAAAAGAAGGACCGCAATCTAGCAGGTCCTACAGCAGCGCCAAATGGCTTATATTTAAAGGAGATCCGTTATGAGTAATGAATTGATTCTAGCTATTTCAGGAAATGATATTTTTAGCGGGGGAGGTCTTCACGCAGACC
The DNA here is from genome assembly GCA_958445905.1 of uncultured Streptococcus sp. Taxonomy (GTDB): domain Bacteria; phylum Bacillota; class Bacilli; order Lactobacillales; family Streptococcaceae; genus Streptococcus. The sequence goes on along the minus strand of CAUCUH010000119.1, from coordinate 4,005 downwards.
TTGCAACTTATACGACTAATAAACAGCATGGTTTTGTGGCGGTGACTTGTTTGACCGCTATGACGGAGCACGGTTTTGAAGTGATTCCGGTGGATCCGACGACCTTTGCGCAGCAGCTCAACTCCCTCAAAGATGTTCCTTTCTCTGCTATTAAACTCGGTCTTTTGCCAAATGTTGAAGTGGCAGACTTGGCCTTGGACTATGTAAAAGCCCATGCGGAGATCCCTGTGGTACTAGATCCTGTCTTGGTCTGCAAGGAAAGCCATGATGTGGAAGTATCAGCTCTTCGAGACGAATTGATTAAGTTCTTCCCTTATGTGACGATCATCACGCCAAACTTACCAGAAGCTGAGATCTTGACCCAAAGCAAGATTCAATCGCTCGATGATATGAAGGAAGCTGCTCGCAAGCTCCACGAATTAGGAGCAGCGAATGTCGTGGTCAAAGGAGGCAATCGTCTCAATAAAGAAAAGGCCATCGATGTCTTTTATGATGGGACAGACTTCACCGTCATTGAAGAGCCGGTCTTAGAAAAGAACAATACAGGAGCAGGTTGTACCTTTGCATCTAGCATTTCCAGCCAGTTGGGGCAAGGGAAATCACCGCTTGAAGCTGTTAAAGCCTCTAAAGACTTTGTTTTCCAAGCGATTCAACATTCAGACCAGTATGGAGTAGTACAATATGACATCTAATCGAACTCAACTCATTGCCCGCCTTTCCATTTTGACAGCCTTGACAGTTGTACTTGGCTACTATACAAAACTTCCAACTCCTACAGGGATTGTCACCCTGCTAGATCTTGGAGTGTATTTCACAGCCTTCTATTTTGGGCGCAAGGAAGGTGCTATTGTAGGTGGTGTCGGAGCCTTCTTATTGGATCTGATTTCAGGCTATCCTCAGTGGATGTTCTTTAGCCTCCTCTTTCACGGGGGACAAGGCTATTTCGCTGGCTTCAAGGGAAAAGCTCGTTACCTAGGCTTGCTCCTTGCGACAGTCGTCATGGTAGGCGGTTACGCACTAGCTTCCGCTCTCTTTTTAGGCAATGGCTGGGGTGCTGCTATCTCGGACATTCCGAACAACCTCGCTCAGAATTTTGTTGGAATGGCTTTAGGCTATGTGGTCTATTATGCATTTCAAAAGAAAGGAAGCTAATTCATGGATCTGGAGCAACTGAAGAAGGATACAAAAGAAATCCTGGTAGATGTCTTGGAAAAAAGCCGTCTCCACCAAGGACAGATCCTAGTACTCGGGATGTCTTCAAGCGAAGTTGCAGGAGGGCGAATTGGACAAGCCTCCAACATCGACCTTGCCGAAGCTATTGTCCAGACCTTGCTAGATGAGTTGAATCCAAGAGGGATTTATCTGGCGGTACAAGGATGTGAGCATCTCAATCGCGCCTTGGTGGTTGAAAGAGAATTGGCAGATAAAAAGGAGCTAGAAATCGTCAATGTCCTTCCGAGTCTCCATGCAGGAGGGGCTGGACAACTCGCAGCTTTCAAGTATTTTAAGGATCCTGTTGAAGTGGAATTTATCACAGCTCAAGCGGGGTTAGACATCGGAGATACCTCGGTGGGGATGCACGTCAAACACGTGCAAGTTCCAATTCGCCCTATCTTGCGTGAACTAGGTGGAGCCCATGTCACAGCCCTCGCCAGTCGGCCAAAATTGATCGGCGGTGCCCGTGCTCTCTACCTCGATGATCCCATCCGAAAATCATAATCAGAACTAGCTTTAAACGGCTAGTTTTTTTGGATGAAAAGAGAGGCAAAAACGTTTTAAAACTTGCAATTTCAAAGTTTTGTGGTAAAATTATAAGGAATGACTATATTATTTTAAGGAGAGACAGAATGTCTGTATCATTTGAAAACAAAGAAACTAACCACGGTGTATTGACTTTCACAATCAGCCAAGAGCAAATCAAACCTGCTTTGGACCGTGTGTTTGAGTCAGTTAAGAAAACTTTGAACGTACCTGGATTCCGTAAAGGTCATATTCCACGTCCAATCTTCAACCAACGTTTCGGTGAAGAAGCTCTTTACCAAGATGCTTTGAACGATCTTCTTCCAGCAGCATATGAAGCAGCTGTTAAAGAAGCTGGAATCGAAGTGGTAGCACAACCAACTTTCGATGTTGTATCTATGGAAAAAGGTCAAGACTGGACATTGACAGCAGCTGTTGTAACAAAACCTGAAGTAAAATTGGGTGCTTACAAAGACCTTGAAGTATCAGTAGAAGTTTCTAAAGAAGTAACAGACGCTGATGTGGATGCTCGTATCGAACGCGAACGTAACAACTTGGCTGAATTGGTTGTTAAAGAAGGTGCTGCAGCAGAAGGCGACACAGTTGTAATCGACTTTGTTGGATCTATCGACGGTGTTGAATTCGACGGTGGTAAAGGAGACAACTTCTCACTTGGACTTGGTTCAGGTCAATTCATCCCAGGTTTCGAAGACCAATTGGTTGGACACTCTGCTGGTGAAACAGTTGACGTGATCGTAACATTCCCAGAAGACTACCAAGCAGCTGACCTTGCAGGTAAAGAAGCGAAATTCGTGACAACTATCCACGAAGTGAAAGCAAAAGAAGTACCAGCTCTTGACGATGAATTGGCAAAAGACATCGATGAAGAAGTTGAAACTCTTGCTGAATTGAAAGAAAAATACCGCAAAGAATTGGCAGAAGCAAAAGACGAAGCATACAACGATGCAGTAGAAGCAGCAGCGATCGATCTTGCAGTTGAAAATGCTGAAATCGTTGAACTTCCAGAAGAAATGATCCACGAAGAAGTACACCGTTCAATCAACGAATTCCTTGGAAATATGCAACGTCAAGGAATCTCACCTGAAATGTATTTCCAAATTACTGGAACAACTCAAGATGATCTTCACAAACAATATGAAGCAGAAGCTGAAAGCCGCACTAAGACAAACCTCGTGGTTGAAGCAGTAGCCAAAGCAGAAGGCTTCGAAGCAACTGAAGAAGAAATCAATGCTGAAATCGAACAATTGGCAGCAGATTACAACATGCCAGTTGAACAAGTTCGCAACCTTCTTTCACCAGAAATGTTGAAACATGACATCACAGTGAAGAAAGCCGTGAACGTAATCACAAGCACAGCAAAAGTAAAATAATTGAGATTAAAAAGAAGAGCCGTGAGGCTCTTCTTTTTTCTGATTTCATGGAGAATACTGGAATTTTCCTTTGACGAAAGGGGAAATTTATCGTACAATAGAGTGTAACGATAAATTGCGTGATAGATTTAGTGACGAGAAGTTTTCAATCTATCATTGAGGATAGGATGAGGTTTAAGACCGGATCCTTCTCCATTTAGGAAATGAAACATAAGGAGATTTACCCTTGGAATTAGAAGTATTTGCTGGACAAGAAAAAAGTGAACTTTCTATGATTGAAGTGGCGCGTGCGATTTTGGAATTACGCGGACGTGACCATGAAATGTACTTTAGCGATCTTGTAAATGAAATTCAAATTTACCTTGAAAAATCAAACAGCGAGATCCGTGAAGCTCTTCCATTGTTCTACACAGAATTGAATGTAGATGGAAGCTTTATCCCACTTGGAGATAACAAATGGGGTCTTCGTTCATGGTATGCCATCGATGAAGTTGACGAAGAAATCATCGCTCTTGAAGAAACAGACGAAGATGAAACTCCTAAGAAACGGAAGAAAAAACGTGTCAATGCCTTTATGGATGGAGACGAAGATGCGATCGACTACAACGACGACGATCCAGAAGACGAAGAAGTTTACGAAGCAGATCCAGCTCTTTCATATGATGAAGAAAATCCAGACGATGAAAAGAGTGAAGTCGAAGCTTACGATGCTGAAATCAATGAAATCGTACCAGATGATTTGGGTGAGGAAGTTGAATTAAGCGAAGAAGACGACGAAGAAGAGGATTCTGAAGACGAGGAAGAAGAATAAATCATAAGAAGAGGCTGGGACAAAAGTCCTAGCCTCTCAATTGTTTTTGGATTGTCGAGCAAG
>CAUCUH010000118.1:0-4947 GCA_958445905.1 uncultured Streptococcus sp. | reverse complement strand
CATTATCTTCTTAATTGTATCATAAAAAGGCTTTCAGTGCTAGGCTCTACCTGTGAAAACCAGATTTTTTTTAAAGAAAAAGATCCTCAGCTCATTACTAAGGATCTTGTAATTTTATTTTTCCATAAAGGCCTTGAGTCGGCAAACAGCTTCTTTAAGGGTATCCAAATCTGTCGCATAAGACAAGCGAACATTTTCAGGGGCACCAAAGCCAGCTCCCGTTACTAAAGCAACCTCTGCTTCTTCTAAAATTGCTGTGGTAAATTCCGTCACATCTGTATACCCCTTCATTTCCATGGCCTTCTTGACATTTGGGAAGAGATAGAAGGCTCCTTGAGGTTTGATGGCTTCAAAACCAGGTACTTCATTCAACAAAGGATAAATAGTATTCAAACGCTCCTCAAAAGCCTGGCGCATGATCTCAATAGAAGATTGGTCTCCTGTGAGGGCTTCGATTGCGGCATATTGGGAAACGGTTGTTAAGTTGGAAGTTGTTTGGCTGATCACCTTGGCCATAGCTCCGATAATCTCAGGATCTCCTACAGCAAAACCAACCCGCCAACCAGTCATAGCATAGGTTTTAGAAACTCCGTTGATCACGATAGTTTGCTTGCGAATCGCTTCTGATAAGCTAGAAATGGGCGTAAAGGTGTTGCCATTGTAGACCAATCGACCATAGATATCATCCGCTAAAATCAAGATATCATGTTCGACAGCCCAGTTTCCAATTGCTTGGAGCTCTTCTTTACTGTAGATCATCCCTGTTGGATTGGATGGCGAATTCAGCAAGACAACCTTGGTCCTGTCTGTCCGTGCTGCTTCCAGTTGCTCTACCGTTGCCTTGAAATGATTTTCTTCTGTTGTTTGGAAAGTAACAGGTGTGCCTTCTACCATCTTAACCTGGTCTACATAAGAAACCCAGCAAGGGGTTGGAATGATGACTTCATCACCTGGATTAATGACAGAAGTAAAGAAGGCATAGAGGATAAACTTAGCACCAGTACCGACCACTACTTCATTCCGATTCACAGCATAGCCATAAAACTCTTTCATATAGTCGCTAATGGCATCCTTCAATTCTGGAAGTCCAGATGCTACCGTATAAAAGCTAGCGCGACCATCCTCGATCGATGCGACTGCTGCTTCTTGAATATTTTTTGGAGTCGCAAAGTCAGGTTGACCAAGGGTCAAACTTAAGATATCACGACCTTCTGCTGCCAAAGCTTTGGCACGCGCATTTGCAGCCAAGGTCACACTTTCTTCCATTTCCAATACACGATTTGATAATTTCATATTTCCTCCTCAAATCTTAAAAAACACCGGTGACTTTCCCAGTCTTGAAATCCACCACATAATAAGAGCTCCCAGCCTTAACTTCCCAGATCGGTTTGCCTTTAAAGCGTCCAAAAGTTACCCGATCAATCGCGTCTTGACTCTTCTCTTTGACGACGGAAGCTGCCTCTTTGGAACTAACTCCTTCTTTCAAAGGGTAGGTATAGACTGCATCATCTGCCTGCCCCACCAAAACCGCTAGATCTTGCCCCTCTTGGTCCTTGCCAATAAAGGAAAGATAGGCTTCTTTGCCATGATAGAAACTCTCCGACTCAATCCTAGCAATCGAAGAGTGAGACAGAGCTATTTTTCTTGCTTGCGCCATTTGATCCTGCAAGCGATCAGAAGTTTTTTCAGCAAGAAATAGCCAAGAAAAAAGGACCGTCAACGCTAAGATACAGACTCCTATTATATGTTGCCATATTATAAAAAGATTATTTTTCTGTTTCACTCCCTCATTATACACCAAAGCCACCTAGAATTCTATAGATTTTCAAGAAAGAATTGTTACTAATATTTCATACCTGTTACAATGTTTTAGTATAAAATTGTTTGATAAACAAAGTAAAATTAACATCTATGCTATCATTTGTTCATAGTTTAATAAATTTGTCACTATTTTGTAACTAATTTGAAAATAAAATTAAACGACAGAAATACTATTTATTGATAAAATATAGATATGGAAAATTTAAAGAGATTATTCAAAGAAGCAAACGTAGATTTAAAAACCATGATCGTCTTCCACAAGGCAGAACGATTGATCCGTGCGTCTGAGGCTCATATCTTTAAAAAGCACCAGTTGACACCAACTCAATTCTCTGTACTTGAAACCTTGTACAGCAAAGGCGATCTTCGCATTCAAGATCTGATTGATAGCATTCTTGCGACCTCTGGAAATATGACTGTGGTTATTCGCAATATGGTCCGCGATGGTTGGATTACACGCGAAACCGATCCAGAAGACCGCCGTGCTTATCTTGTATCTATTACAGATGCCGGTCGTAAAAAGATCGAAGAAGCTCTTCCAGATCATATCAAAAATATTCAACGCTTGATGCAAGTCTTTAATAGTGGTGAGCAAGCTGAGTTGACAGAACTCTTGAAGAAATTCAAACATATCGCCTAAGCCTACTGCTCAAGACGATTCTGACTCCAAAATCCTCTATTTTGGAGTTTTCATCGTGCATTCTCTTTATCTAATAGATCAAAAAAATATTCCTGACGCTTCTCAGAAATATTTTTATTTATTCTTTCACAAAGACCCATTCCTTCTCTTGCGATAAATCCTCACGATAAGAGAAACCTGCTACTTCTAATGATTTCAGATCTTCTAGATGGATGATTTCTTCCTTCATCATAGCTGTCACCATGGCCCCACGTGCTTTTTTTGAAATCGTCGAGTGAATCTTCAGGGTCCCACCACGATTCTCCATGAATTTGATCCGAATCATTCGCTCACGAATGGCTTTTGAAAAGACTTGTTCAAACTCAGAAGACAAAAGAGATAAGATCTGTTCTTCATCTTCTACTGCCTGATCATAGTCCTCTTTCCAGAGTACCTTTAGAGATTTTCCAGCTGGTTTTAGCTTCATCATAAAATCCAAGCGATGGGGAGCAATCCCTTCATAGGCAGGTAGCACACCATATAAAGCAGTCGTGATTAACAAATGCTCCTGCAGATAAGCCTGCTCTTTTTCGGATAAGTCTTGACGCTCGATACTACGGTACATAAGGCCATCAAACAGTTCCAAAGCAGGATAGGTTTTGGCACTCCCATCTACCAGAGCCTCAATTCTTTCCTTTTCTACTAGGGCTCTTTCTTCTGAGATCTCGTAAAAGGTCGCTAATTCTTCTAGGGAGAATGCCTTCAAAGCTTGGAGGATAGTTTTTGTGTTCTCTGACAAGGGTTGGGGCTCGACGATACGAGCCTGTTCGTTCAGTTCTTTAGCGGATGGAATTAATAGTTTCATAGGTCTATTGTACCATATTTTTCAAATTTTCTTGACAGGAGTTTTTATTAATGTTATTATCTAGTTATGAAAACTAGATAAAAGAAAGGTGAAGATTTCTTGTCCACTTTTTCCTATCCAACGTGGGAGCAACTACCTGAGCTAGACCTCTATCTCGATCAGGTCCTTCTCTATGTTAATAAAACCTGTGCACCTGTCCTCTCTTCTTCAGACAAGGGCTTGACGGCTGCCATGATCAACAATTACGTAAAACATGGCTATGTCGAAAAACCAGATAAGAAGAAATACCAGCGTAGACAGGTGGCTCGCTTGATCGCTATTACAACCTTAAAAACGGTCTTTTCTATTCAGGAGATCGCTTCTACCTTAAACTTCTTGCAGGACCAGGCGAGCTCAGATCTTCTCTATAATAGCTTTGTCGCTTATCTCAATGAGCAAAAAGAACCAATCGCTCCCATCATTCGTTCTGCCTGTCAGACAGTTCAACTTTATCTTGAAACCCTATCTTATATTCAACCAGTAAAAACGGAGGAAGAAACTGATGAATTACACCATGAAACTAAGTAAAAAATTATCCTTTGGAGAAGAGATTGCCAATAGCGTAACCCACGCTGTTGGGGCCCTCCTCATGTTGATCTTACTTCCGATCTCAGCAGTCTATAGCTTTGAGCAACACGGTCTGCTCAGTGCTTTTGGGACTTCTATCTTTGTGATCAGTCTCTTTTTGATGTTTCTGTCTTCGACCGTCTACCATGCCATGTCTTACGATTCACCTCAAAAGTATGTGCTTCGTATTATCGACCATTCCATGATCTACATTGCGATCGCAGGTAGTTACACACCAGTTGTCCTCACCTTGATGAACAACTGGATGGGCTACAGCATTATCTTGATCCAATGGGGGACCACCATCTTTGGTATTCTCTACAAAATCTTTGCAAAAAAAGTCAATGAAAAGTTCAGTCTCGCTCTTTACTTGATCATGGGCTGGTTGGTTATCTTTATTATTCCCCAAATCGTTAGCCAAACCAATCCGATCTTCTGGGGTCTCATGCTCATGGGGGGCCTGTGCTACACGGTTGGAGCTGGCTTTTATGCTAAGAAGAAACCATACTTCCACATGATTTGGCACCTCTTCATCCTTGCTGCTTCTGCTCTTCAGTATTTAGCCATCGTTTACTTTATGTAATACTGCCGCCACTCTTCGGAGTGGTTTTTTTGTGATTTTTTCTGTACAATAGAAAAAAACTGTATGGGGACAGTCAGGATGAAGATGAGCAAATACCAACAAATCATTCATGTACTAAAAAAAGCCATTCAAGATGGCGAACTGGAAACCGGACAGAAAATTCCCTCCGTTCGCCAGCTAGCCAGTCAATTTTCTTGTAGTAAGGACACCGTCCAACGAGCCTTGCTGGACTTGACTTACCAGCACTTCCTCTATGCTAAGCCTCAAAGTGGCTACTATGTTTTGGAGCAAGCACCTAATCGACATGAGGATCTTCCACTAAAATTAGAGAAGGACCGCAACCAGGCTTTTGAGGACTTCCGGACCTGTATCAATGAAACCTTGATTGGACGGGAGAATTATCTCTTTAATAACTTTTCGGACCAAGCAGGCTTACTCGAAGTACGCCAATCC
>CAUCUH010000117.1:0-4952 GCA_958445905.1 uncultured Streptococcus sp. | reverse complement strand
GCGTCTTGCTCGACAATCCAAAAACAATTGAGAGGCTAGGACTTTTGTCCCAGCCCCCCTTTTCTTTCTATTTATCACTTTTCGGCTTGTCCTTTTTCAAAGCACGAATCGTAAACCAATAATAAATAACCAGCCCAAAGACGATGATCACTGTGGGCAGAAGAACTGTCATACCAAGATTCTGAACTCCTTGTGCCAAGGTCCAGCGATGTAAGAATCCAACCACTAAAAAGGCGACGATAGGAAAGATGAAAGCTCGTCCAAACTCTTCTTTCCATTGCCAAAGAATGAGAGCTCCGCTAGCCCCTGTCATGAGAAGGGCATCCCAAGGACTAGGGACTACAAACCAAGCAAAAGCAGGCAAGAAGCGAACTCCCACAATTTCACTGAAAAAATAGATCCCTAATACCAGAACAAATGCTACATAAATTGCTTTTTTCGCTTTTTCTTCCGCAAAAATGAGGCGACGAAGGAGATAGAAGATCATCCCAACAGCTAAGAGCCCCAAAATGATGTCGGTCAAATAGACTAGTGGCTTGAGCACAAGGACCGCTTGCGAAGCAAAATCACTTAGGAGGCGATAAAAAATCACAATACCTGAAAAGATAGCCCCATATTTCAAAACAGACCGTGTCGATTCTTTAGGCATATTTTCGATGATTTGGTCTGCCATTCCCTTTGGATCGAGACCAAAATAATCCTTTGCCGTTAAGCCATCCGCTCCTGCTTGTGAAAAATCTACCGCTAAATTATAGACCTGCTCTCTTAAAGTTTTCTCCTCATATAGGAAACCTGCAAAATTGAAATAATCCCAGAGATCTTGGAAATAGTCTTGGTCCTCTTGGCTAAAGGTTTGCATCAAGGCCTGCGTTTCTTCAAAATACATTGCTGATTTCATGCTTCTTCCTTCTTTCTTTGGAGACAAAATACAACAAGGGTTAAGACTAGTCCTATGAGAGGAAGTAGCCAGCCTATTAAGTGAGCAGTTTCCTGATTCACAAGACGAATCCAGCATCCAGTAACTAGGAAAGTAAGGCCCATGACTAGTAGACTCGTCATCAAACGCTCCCTGCTTCTAACAGCCATAACCGTAAACCCAAGTAGGACTAGGACAGCGAGAACAATCGCCCAACCATCTGATAAGAAGAGACTTCCAATGTGCCCAAAATAGATCGAACATAGTCGTACGATGTTCAGAAATACCATCAGGCTGATCACACTGATAAAAATAGCCCAAAACCACTTCATTTCTCCATAGCTCTGTTTGGACCAAAGCCACGTGATGAACTGGCTGAACACCAAGAAATTGAGTAGAATAACAACATAGGTCAGGGGTTCGATTTTCAGTGGTGTCATCCAGGTAAAATCCATTAAATAACGCATGCCAACTAAGATCCCTCCAAGCATGAAGACTAGTCCCACATAAGATCCTAAAGAGCGTTTAGGCAAGTCTGAAAGAACTTGATCCACCATCGCCCGTGGATCCTTTCCAAAATAATCCACCGCCCGAATGCCTTCTTTCTCAGCAACTTTCAGGTCGCAAACCATATTGTAGAGTTGTTCACCGAGCGCTTCATCATCATAAAAATAGGACTTGGCCCCGATATAAGCCACCATTTTTTTCACATAGGTTTGATCCTCTTTGTTTAAATGAATCAATTCATCGGACATTTTTTCTGTATAACTTTCTACCATTCTTCCCCCTCCTTCTTGATACGTTCTACTTTTGTGACCAGCTCCTGCCACTGGTCCCAAAATTCCTCTAAGCGCTCTCTTCCAGCATCACTGAGTGAAAAATACTTGCGATCAGGACCATCTGGAGACGGCCTCATTTCCCCATGAATAATTCCTTGTTTTTCTAATTTTTGAAGCAGGGGATAAATGGTCCCAGCGACAATCTTATCAAATCCCATCTCTTTGAGACTTTGGATCAATTCATAACCGTAGATGGCCTTTTTGGAAATAATCTCCAGCACACAGCCCTCCAAGACTCCCTTTAATAATTGGGACTCTTTCATCCTTCTCACCTCTTTCTTCACATTTTAACTAGTTTGTTTTACATACTAGTCTTTTCACTATCAGTATACTCTTTCTCGACTAGTATGTAAAGCATAATAGTAATTTTTTTTTTTAAAATTTTTTATTCCTTAAAAATCCCTTAAAATCAGGGGTTTTACTGTATACTGGTGTGTAAATATACAAAAAAAGTTCAAAAAACACTTTATTTTGTAGATTGATTGGAGTATAATAATTAAAATTATTCAAAAGGAGACACGAATATGAAAAAATCGAAGCTTGCTCTTTTAGCAGGTGTCGCCGCGGCTTCAACGCTTTTCCTTGCTGCATGTGGCTCATCTTCTAATGCGTCAAAAGGGACTACTTACAACTACGTGTATGGTACAGACCCTGATTCCTTGAACTATTTGACTTCAAATCGTTCAACTACAAGCGACATTACAACCAACTTGGTCGATGGTTTGTTTGAAAACGATCAATACGGTAACTTAGTGCCTGCTCTTGCTGAGGACTGGTCCGTTTCAAAAGACGGTCTGACTTATACTTACAAGCTTCGAAAAGATGCGAAGTGGTATGATTCAGAAGGAAATGAATACGCTGACGTCACTGCACAAGATTTCGTGACATCTCTAAAATACGTAGCAGATAAAAAATCGGATGCTCTTTACTTGGTTCAAAACTCGGTCAAAGGCTTGGATGACTATGTAAACGGGAAAACCAAAGACTTCTCAACTGTTGGGGTAAAAGCTGTTGATGATCACACTCTTCAATACACTTTGAACCAACCAGAATCTTTCTGGAATTCTAAATTGACGACTGCTACCATGATGCCAGTTAATGAAAAATTCTTGGAATCAGCTGGGAAAGACTTTGGTAGCGTGAAACCAAATGGTATCCTCTACAATGGTCCATACATTTTGAAATCCTTCACTTCAAAATCACAAATCGAGTTGGATAAAAACCCTGATTACTACGACAAGAAAAATGTTCACATCGATACGATTAAATTGACTTACTTCGATGGATCTGACCAAGACTATCTTGCTCGTAACTTCTCAGATGGGAACCTATCTACTGCTCGTCTCTTCCCAACAAGCTCAACTTACAGCACAATTGAGAAGAAATTCAAGGATAACATCGTTTATACACCTCAAGATTCTACTGTTTACTACGCTTACTTCAACGTTAACCGTCAAAACTACGGTCATACGAAGAAGACGTCTGATGAGCAAAAGAACAGTACTAAGACAGCTCTTCAAAACAAGAACTTCCGTCAAGCCTTGAACTTTGCTTTAGACAGAACTTCCTACAGCGCTCAAGTTAACGGGAAAGACGGAGCATCAAAAACTCTACGTACCCTTCTAGTTCCACCAACATTTGTGCAAGCCAACGGAAAAGACTTCGGTACGCTCGTTGAAGAAAAACTTGCCGCAACAGGAGATGAGTGGAAAGGTGTTAGCTTTGCTGACGCGCAAGATAGCTTGCATAATGCGGATAAAGCCAAAGCGGAACTTGAAAAAGCGAAATCTGAATTGCAATCACAAGGTGTCCAATTCCCAATCCATATCGACTATGTTGTAGACCAATCTTCTAATGCTCTTGTCCAACAAGCAGACTCTATGAAGAGCTCAATCGAAGCGGCCCTTGGTAAAGACAATGTCGTGATCGATGTACAAAAATTGTCTACAGACGATGCAGATAACGCTACTTACTTTGCCCAATCACCAGACCAAAAAGACTTTGATATGGATATCACAGGTTGGGGACCTGACTTCCAAGATCCATCTACTTACTTGGATATCTTGAACCCAACAGATGGTTCAACCTTGACTGGTATGGGACTTGATCCTAAGAAAGACCAAGCGCTCATCGAGAAAATTGGTTTGAACGAATACAAAGCATTGCTAGATGCTGCCAATGCTGAAAAATTGGATACCAATGCACGTTATGAAAAATATGCTGATGCCCAAGCTTGGTTGACAGAAAATGCTATGGTTCTTCCAATCTACTCTAAGGGTGGAGTTCCATCTATCACGAAGGTGACGCCATTCTCAGCAGCAAACTCTGCAATTGGTATTAAAGGTGAAACAAGCTTCTTCAAATACCAAAAAGTGCAAGACAAGACAGTCACAACGGCTGACTACGAAAAAGCTTATAAGAATTGGTTGAAAGAAAAAGAAGAATCAAACAAAAAAGCGCAAGAAGAACTTGCAAAACACGTGAAATAATCACGATAAAAACACCGAGGTTGAACCTCGGTGTTTTTTATTATGGAAAACCTATCCTTGAAACTTTCCTTAGGTGAGTACGGACGTTAGCGAACTTCTCCGAAGTTCCATAACTTAGTTTTGGAACTAAGGTTCCAAAACTCCCGAGTGCTAGAAATACTATTATTTCTAGCACTTTTCTCACAGCGGAAAGTTTCGGTATTTGTTTAAATAACCTTAATAACATACATTATTATAATTCTTTCCGCAACACTTGGCTTGTCCTATGTAAAAAACAGTTTGTCTACTTATTGACTTTTTCATTTCTCAATCTTTTATAGACTCAGCGCTACCTCACGACAATCTTCCGATAACTTCTAGAAGTTAGAAGAAAGACGAGGACATAAGAGATGAAAAAGACAGCGCAGATGGAAAGAGTTGTTTGAAGGACCAGTCCCGCATTGGTCGCTCCTAAGATGGCAACGATCTTTGCAATCATCTTGTAGGCCACTCCTAGGTATAGGAAGGAGAAGAATAATGGAAGGAAGAAGACAGTGAGAATCTGTTTGCGAATGGTGGTGCCGGTTTGCTTTTGGTCCAATCCTACTTGTTGCAAGATCACAAAATTATCCCGATCCTCATGACCCTCTGAAATCTGTTTGTAGTAAATGACGAGTACTGTAGCTAATAGAAAGATGACCGATAGGAAAATCCCAATAAAGAGGAGAG
>CAUCUH010000116.1:0-4971 GCA_958445905.1 uncultured Streptococcus sp. | reverse complement strand
ACGAAACTTACGTTGCAAAACTTGAAGCAGCTCGTGCAGAAGCACGTAACACAGTTCGTAACCGTTACATCCAAGTTCTTCAACAAAATTACATTAATGCTGCTAAAGCTCAAGGTAACTACTACGATGAAGATGCAGTTAGAGCTAACCTTCCAAATGCACAACGTATCGCTGATGACATCAAAGCTCAAACTGGTAAAGATGTTACTGTTACTACAGATGAAAATGGTCACACTGTAATTAAAGACGATAAAGGTAACGTTGTTGCTACTGTTGACCAAAACGGCAACGTAGTTAAAGCTGGAGCTAAAGCTGGAGCTAAAGCTCTTCCAAAAACAAGTGCAGTTAAATAATTTGGTAATTAATTAGCTCGTAAAATATCACTGGACCTTCGGGTTCAGTGTTATTTTTTAGAAAAAATCAGCAAGAGGAGATCAATACAATGAAAAGAGCTGAAAATAAAGGTTCAAATAAATTAGGTGTTATGATTGCTGCTCTTGTTGCAGTTGTTGTGATTGTAGCTGGATTTATTTTCTTTAATCCATTTGGTGGAAGCAAATCCTCTAACACGGCTAAAAAGGCAACTGGAACAAGTTCAACGAAGCAAGAAACTAAATATGAACCAAGTCAAGAAGAAAAAGATTACCTAAAAAATCGTTTTGCTCAATTGACATCAGTTAACCCTGAAGCTATTGCCTACGTTTATGCTCCTGGTACACAGTTGGATGAACCTGTTGTACAAACAAAGGATAACGAAACATACCTGAATAAAACTTTCGATGGTGGAAATGAACCTTACATGGGGACAGTCTTCATGGATATGGACAATAAGAAAGATTTTAGTGACCGTTTGACATGGCTATTTGGACATGCTCGTGGTAGTAAGGTTGGTGATCACCGAATGTTTAACGATGTGAACTACTACGATAAACAAGAATATTTTGATCAACATCCATATGTTGTGATTGAAACACCAGAACGCAAATACTACTATGAAGCAATGTGTTTGGTGATTGTTCCTGAAACAACTGCTTTCTATCGTACTAGCTTTAAGGACGACAAAGACTTTACGACTCAGTTGAAGAAGGTCTATGAAGATGGTCAAACTAAGAATCCAAATATTAAAATCAAAGCATCTGATAAATACTTGGTATTGTCAACTTGTCGCGAAGAGGATGAAACCATTCGTTCTAACCTCTACCTTCGTCAAATTCCTGATTCAGAAATGAAGGATTTTGTGGCGAAACATGCAGATCAATTGAAATACGTGTCATCCCGTGGTCAACAATAATGTCTTGAAAGACTTAGCATTGCTAAGTCTTTTTTGTATGAAAGGATTGTTGAAATGTCCTTTGGTGGTAAGCAAAAGGTGGGGATCTGGCTTGTTCTTTTGCGATGGGGTCCTATTTATAGTATAATGAATATAAGTGTTTTGGAGGTGTTCTATGGATTTAACGAAACGTTTTAATAAAAATCTGAATCGGATCGAAGTTTCTTTGATTCGTCAGTTCGATCAATCAATTTCTTCCATTCCTGGTGTCTTGCGTTTGACTTTGGGGGAACCGGATTTTACAACTCCTGAACATGTAAAAGAAGCAGGAAAGGCTGCCATTGATGCGAATTTTAGCCATTACACTGGGATGAGTGGTTTGCTGGCTTTGCGTGAGGCTGCGAGTCAGTTTGTGGCTGATAAATATGGTATTTACTACCGTCCTGAAGATGAGATATTGGTGACGATCGGTGCGACTGAAGCCCTATCTGCAACCTTGACAGCAATCTTGGAACCTGGAGATGTAGTGCTTCTTCCGGCACCAGCTTATCCTGGTTATGAACCGATTGTGAATTTGGTTGGGGCGGAGATTATTGAAATTGATACGACAGCAGATCGTTTTGTCTTGACTCCTGAAAAGTTGGAAAAGGCCATTCTAGAGCAGGGTGAAAAATTGAAGGCTGTTATTCTCAATTATCCAGCTAATCCAACGGGTGTCACTTATTCGCGCGAACAGATGGCAGAATTAGCTGCTGTCTTAAAAAAATATGAAGTCTTTGTGATTTGTGATGAAGTCTATTCAGAGCTGACTTATACTGGAGAAGCGCATGTCTCTATGGCATCCTTCATTCCTGAGCAGACCATTGTCATTAATGGCTTATCTAAGTCTCATGCCATGACAGGCTGGCGGCTTGGCTTTATCTTTGCGCCTGCTGCATTGACGGCCCAACTCATCAAGAGCCATCAGTATTTGGTAACGGCTGCTGGAACCATGAACCAGTATGCTGCGATTGAGGCCTTGACTGCTGGTCGGGATGATGCGGAGCCGATGAAGAAGGAATATGTGAAGCGTCGCGATTATATTATTGAACAGATGTCCGCGCTTGGGTTTGAGATGATTAAGCCAGATGGAGCTTTTTATATTTTTGCTAAAATCCCAGCTGGTTATAATCAAGATTCCTTTGCTTTCTTGCAGGATTTTGCGCGTGAAAAAGCGGTTGCTTTCATTCCTGGTGCTGCTTTTGGTCAATATGGTGAAGGCTATGTGCGTTTGTCGTATGCAGCCAGCATGGAGGTTATCAAGGAAGCTATGAAACGCTTGAAGGAGTATATGGAAGAACATGCTGGAGTCAATTGAGACCCGGGGAATTGTCCTGTATAATCGGGAGTTTCGTGAGGATGACAAGCTGGTCAAAATCTTCACAGAGAAGTCAGGGAAGCGGATGTTTTTTGTGAAACATGCGGGAAAATCACGGTTGAATCCCATGTTGCAACCTTTGGTAACGGCAGATATGTTGTTGAAAATCAATGATGATGGGTTGAGTTATATTGATGATTTTCAAGATGTGCAGATTTATAAGAAAATTAATGCAGATCTTTTTGCCCTTTCTTATGCGACCTATGTTCTGGCGCTTGCAGATGCAAGTATTCAGGATAATCAGGTGGATCCGGCCCTGTTTGCTTTTTTGGAAAAGACCTTGTCTTTGATGGAAGAGGGACTGGATTATGAGGTTTTAACCAATATTTTTGAGATTCAGATTCTATCACGATTTGGAGTTGTCTTGAATCTGCATGAATGCTGTTTCTGTCATCGGGTTGGACTTCCTTTTGATTACTCTTTTCGGTATAGTGGGGTGCTTTGTCCGGATCACTATGATCAGGATGAGAGACGCGCTCACTGGCATCCGAATGTTCTCTATTTATTGGATCAGTTTCAAGCAGTACGATTCAGTGAGTTAGAGACGATTTCCCTACAAGCGGAGATGAAAGCAGCTCTGCGTCAGGCAATTGATCAGTTGTATGAGGAGTATGTAGGGATCCATTTAAAAGCTAAAAAGTTTATCGATTCCTTGAGTGATTGGGGAGCGATTATGAAAGATTCATCTGGAGGTGAAACATGAAAAAAATTGCAGTAGATGCAATGGGGGGCGATAATGCACCTCAAGCCTTGGTAGAAGGTGTGAATCAAGCCATTCGTGATTTTGATGATATTGAGATTGTCTTGTATGGCGATGAGGCAAAAATCAAAGACTATTTAACCGCAACAGAACGTGTCTCGATTGTGCATACAGAAGAAAAAATCGATTCAGATGATGAGCCAACGCGGGCCATTCGTCGGAAGAAACAGGCTTCGATGGTCTTAGCTGCCAAGGATGTGAAGGATGGTGAGGTCGATGCCATGCTATCTGCGGGGAATACAGGTGCGCTATTGGCGGCTGGTTTCTTTATCGTTGGCCGCATCAAGGGCGTGGAACGCCCTGGCTTGATGTCGACACTTCCGACGGTTGATGGTCGTGGCTATGATATGTTAGACTTAGGGGCCAATGCGGAAAATACACCAGAGCACTTGCATCAGTATGCTGTGATGGGGTCTTACTATGCTGGAAATGTTCGTGGGATTCAAAAACCACGCGTGGGTCTATTGAACAATGGGACAGAAGCTAGTAAGGGAGATCCTTTGCGCAAGGAAACCTACCAATTGTTATCTGAGGATGAGTCGATTCATTTTGTTGGAAACGTGGAAGCGCGTGACTTGATGGATGGCGTTGCTGATGTCGTTGTGGCGGATGGTTTCACGGGAAACGCTGTCTTGAAAACGATGGAAGGAACGGCTTTTGGGATCTTGAAGCAATTGAAACAAGCGATTGCTACTGGAAACTGGAAGGCGAAATTAGGAGCTTTTCTGCTCAAGGACCGTTTGAAATCATTGAAGCAAACCTTGGATTTCTCAGATGTTGGAGGAGCGGTCTTGTTTGGCCTTCAAGCACCTGTTGTTAAAACGCATGGTTCGAGTGATGCCAAAGCTGTCTATAGCACGATTCGTCAGATT
Organism: uncultured Streptococcus sp.; assembly: GCA_958445905.1. Classification (GTDB taxonomy): domain Bacteria; phylum Bacillota; class Bacilli; order Lactobacillales; family Streptococcaceae; genus Streptococcus. The sequence goes on along the minus strand of CAUCUH010000116.1, from coordinate 652 downwards.
CGGACTATGTTAGAGACAGATGTTGTTGGAAAATCAGTGAAGGAATTATCGAAGGAAGGGTAATGTATGAGTAAACAAAACGAAATTTTAGCTACTATTGAGGAATTTCTCAAAGATCGCAAGGGCCCAGACTTTCAAGTGTCTTTGGAATCTGACTTACGTAAGGATTTACAGGCGGATTCTGTTGAATTGATGGAATTTATTATCAATCTTGAGGATGAATACCAAATTGAGATTCCGGACAAGGCTATTGATGAATTTAACACAGTAGGGGATGTTGTCGACTATATCGAAAAACGAACTGCTGGTCACTAATGAAAAAGGGATCGTTCAGAGATTATTCTGGATGATCTTTTTTTCTGTCCTTTTTATTCGGATTCTGCTTATATTGTACGGAATTTTATTGAAAATACACTTTGTATGTGATAGAATGAAGGTGATAAAATACGAAAGGCGAACAAAGTCATGACCAATCAACTGATTTATACTGGAAAAGCTAAGGATATCTATACTACTGAGGACGAACATGTGATTAAGTCGGTCTATAAGGACCAGGCAACCATGCTAAATGGGGCTCGTAAGGAGACTATTAAAGGAAAAGGTGTGCTAAATAATCAGATTTCGTCTCTTATTTTTGAAAAATTGAATGCTG
>CAUCUH010000115.1:0-5005 GCA_958445905.1 uncultured Streptococcus sp. | reverse complement strand
CGCTTCCTGAAACCCCAATGATAAAGGGTTGGCGCTCACTCGTTTTTTGAAGAAAAATACCTTTTGAGAAGGCCAAATCTTCTTTGGAACGCTTGTATATGCCTATCAGGTTTGTCAAAGGCAGGTAGACGTCACGTACATCCTGGAGGTTGATGCGGTCGTTAAAACTTTTAATAGAATTGAGCTCTGTTTGAGAGAGAGGTGGGGTGGTTTTGCGGTGCAAATTTTGCCAGGTTTCCCGATTAATTTTTTCAAAATGTAGAAATTCTTTGTCCATATATCACTCCTATTGTAGTCTTTAGTATACCAATTTTTAGAGGTCATGTAAACGATTTAAAAAAGGAATGAATTATGATAAAATAACCTTATGAGTAAAATGTATTTCGATGTAAACCCAGATGCAGCCCATGATATTCATGATCTGGCTGTTGTTTTATTGGGGCAAAAGATGAATTTCTATACGGACGCCGGCGTCTTTAGTAAAAAAATGATTGACTATGGAAGCCAGGTGCTCTTATCAACCCTGGATTTTCAAGAAGGGGAAAGTGTCCTCGATGTTGGCTGTGGCTATGGTCCAATTGGCCTCTCTCTGGCTAAAGCCCAGGGAGTTGCTGTGACCATGGTCGATGTCAATGAGCGGGCGCTAGACTTGGCTAAGAAAAATGCCAGCCGAAATGGCGTGGAAGCTCAGATCTTTTCTTCGGATGTCTATGAAGCAGTAGAAGGGGTCTTTGACCATGTGATCAGTAATCCGCCGATCCGAGCAGGTAAGAAAGTCGTTCACCAAGTAATCACTGGTAGTTTTGAGCATTTGAAACCAGGTGGAGACTTGACCATTGTCATTCAGAAAAAACAAGGGGCTCCAAGTGCTAAGGCCAAGATGGAAGAGACCTTTGGCAATTGTGAGACCGTAAAAAAAGACAAAGGCTATTATATTTTAAGAAGTGAGAAAGAATCATGAGAGCAGTAGATATCATTCAGAAAAAAAGAGATGGTCTTGCCTTAAACAAGGAAGAAATTGAATGGCTGATTGAGGGATATGTGGCTGGAACGGTTCCAGATTACCAAATGTCTGCTTTTGCTATGGCCGTTTATTTTAAAGGGATGACGACGGAAGAAATTTCTCATATGACCATGAAGATGGTCCAAACGGGGCAACAGTTTGATCTGTCAGCTATTCCAGGGATCAAGGTGGACAAACATTCGACTGGTGGTGTGGGAGACAAGGTGACCTTGGTCTTGGTGCCTTTGGTTGCAAGTTTCGGAGTGCCGGTTGCCAAAATGAGTGGCCGTGGCTTAGGACACACAGGTGGAACCATCGATAAGTTGGAATCCATTAAAGGCTTTCAGATTGAACGGACTCAAGAGGAATTTATCCAGCAGGTGCAGGAGATCGGCTTATCGGTCATTGGTCAATCCGACCAACTCGTAAAAGCAGACAAACTCTTGTATGCTCTGCGTGATGTAACGGCGACAGTGGATACCATTCCTTTGATTGCTAGCTCCGTCATGAGTAAGAAAATTGCTGCTGGTGCGGATGCCATTCTTTTGGACGTGACAGTGGGCGAGGGTGCCTTTATGAAGAATATTGAGGATGCTCGTCGCTTAGCCCGTACCATGGTGGATCTTGGAAATGCAGTGGGTCGGAAAACCATCGCTGTCATTACAGATATGAGCCAACCTTTGGGAACCAGCATTGGTAATCATTTAGAGATTTTGGAAGCCTTGGATATTCTGAAAGGGCAGGGCCGAGCGGACGTAACTGAGTTTATTTGTGAATTAGCGCAAATCATGTTGAAATTGGCCAATGTAGAACAATCGATTGAAGCCATCCATGAACACTTGACCAATGGTCAAGCTTTAGCGAAGTTTGAAGAAATGGTGGTGGCTCAAGGTGGAGACTTAGAAGATTTGCATCGTCCCGTTAAAGTGGATCAGGTCCTTGAAGTAACAGCAGATCAAGATGGCGTCATTGCGGCTTTACCTGCCATGGAATTTGGCCTGTTAGCCATGCGACTTGGTGCTGGTCGTGCTGTCAAATCGGATCCGCTTGATTATGAAACAGGGATTGTATTTGACAAAAAAGTGGGAGAGCAGGTTAAAAAAGGGGAACGCATTGCTCGTATTTTCGTGAATGAAAAAAATTCACAAGAAAGCGTTACAGAATTCAAAAAAAATGTTAAAATACTAAAAGGGGCTGAAAGCGTTAAAGAAATTATTGAAATAATATCTTAAGTAGCTCAGGAGATTATATGAAGTTAAATAAATATATCGATCACACTCTTTTAAAACCAGATGCGCAACAAGAACAGATCGAAAAATTGATCGAAGAAGCTAAGGCATATGATTTTGCGAGTGTCTGTGTGAACCCGACATGGGTGAATTTTGCAGCTGAGGGCTTGCGCGATTCAGATGTAAAAGTTTGTACCGTCATTGGTTTTCCTTTGGGAGCAAATACCCCTTTTGTCAAAGCGTGTGAAACAAAAAATGCGATTCAAAATGGTGCCGATGAAATTGACATGGTCATTAATATCGGTGCTTTGAAGTCTAAGAATTTAGCACTAGTTGAAGAAGATATCCAAGCTGTTGTCGAAGCAAGCGGTGATAAGCTGGTCAAAGTCATCATTGAGACATGTCTCTTAACAGACGATGAAAAGATAGTTGCTTGCCAAATTGCTAAGTCAGCTGGCGCAGACTTTGTGAAGACGTCAACTGGCTTCTCAACTGGAGGAGCAACGGTAGAAGATGTTGACTTAATGCGTCAAACTGTTGGACCCGACATGGGTGTTAAAGCTTCTGGTGGTGCTCGCTCTTATGAAGATGCTCTTGCTTTTATCGAAGCTGGTGCGACCCGTATCGGGACTTCTTCTGGTGTAGCCATCATGGAAGGTAAGGTGGCTCATGGCGACTACTGAGTTGATTGACTTAGCAGTTGAAGTGAGTCAACAAGCCTATGTGCCTTACTCTCATTTCCCAATTGGAGCTGTACTGCTAACGAAGGATGGAGAAATCTATACAGGTGTCAATATCGAAAATGCCAGTTTTGGTTTGACCAACTGTGGAGAACGGACAGCCATTTTTAAAGCTGTTTCTGAAGGAGCTCGTGAGTTTCAAGAGCTCATTATCTACGGGCAAACAGAAAAGCCCATCTCTCCATGTGGTGCTTGTCGCCAGGTCATGGCTGAATTTTTTGAGCCAGACCTTCCTGTAACCTTAGTATCTAAAGATAAATCGACGGTCGTGATGACGGTCAAGGAATTACTTCCATATTCCTTTACAGACCTGACTTAATAGGTCTGTGAGGCGGTCTTTTGACCCTTTCAATACTTCGCAACAATGTTGCACAATAATTTAGGAGGTTCAGTAATGAACAAGAAACAATGGCTAGGCCTTGGTCTAGTAACTGTCGCTGCTATCGGACTTGCAGCATGTGGAAATCGTGCGTCTAAAAAAGATAGCGCAAACTCAGAATCAAAAACTGATTTGAAAGCTGCTATCGTTACCGATACTGGTGGTGTGGATGACAAATCATTCAACCAATCTGCTTGGGAAGGTTTGCAAGCTTGGGGGAAAGAAAACGGTCTTTCTAAAGGGAACGGATTTGACTACTTCCAATCAACAGATGAATCTCAATATGCGACAAACCTTGATGAAGCTGTTTCTAACGACTACAAATTGATCTTTGGTGTTGGTTTTGCCTTGCGTGATGCAGTAGAAAAAGCGGCTTCTGACAACGAAGAAACAAACTTTGTTATCATTGACGACCGTATTGAAGGTAAAAAGAACGTAGCATCTGCTGTCTTTGCCGACAACGAAGCTGGTTACCTTGCTGGTATCGCAGCTGCGAAAACTACAAAAACTAAACAAGTTGGTTTTGTAGGTGGTATGGAAAGTGAAGTTATCACTCGTTTCCGCGCTGGATTTGAAGCTGGTGTTAAATCTGTTGACCCATCTATCAAAGTTCAAGTAGACTACGCTGGTTCATTCGGTGACGCTGCTAAAGGTAAAACAATTGCTGCTGCACAATACGCTGCAGGTGCAGACGTTATCTACCAAGTAGCTGGTGGTACTGGAGCAGGTGTCTTCTCTGAAGCAAAAGACTTGAACGAGAAGAAAAATGAAGACGAAAAAGTTTGGGTTCTTGGTGTGGACCGTGACCAAAAAGCTGAAGGTGAATACACTTCTAAAGATGGTAAAAAATCTAACTTTGTCTTGGCTTCAAGCTTGAAGAAAGTCGGAGAATCTGTAAAAGACTTGGCTAAGAAAGCTGCTGACGGTAAATTCCCTGGCGGTAAAGTGATTACTTATAGCTTGAAAGATGGTGGAGTTGATTTGACAACTGACAACCTTTCTGCAGATGCTAAAAAAGCTGTCGAAGATGCCAAAGCTAAAATCCTTGATGGATCTCTTAAAGTTCCTGAAAAATAATATTTGATTGGGCGGCCCTCCCTTTAAGGGCCGTTTCTTTTAAAGTGAGACATTTTTGTCTCAATAAAATCTGTTAGTTCTCTAGCAGATTTTATTGAAATAAAAAAATTTTGAAAGGAAAACACCCACATGACACATGAATATGTCATCGAAATGCGTGAGATTACCAAAAAATTTGGTGACTTTGTAGCAAATGATAAGATTAATCTTCAGTTGCGCAAAGGTGAAATCCATGCACTTCTTGGAGAAAATGGTGCAGGGAAATCTACCCTGATGAATATGCTGGCTGGTTTGTTGGAACCAACAAGCGGAGACATTGTGGTAAATGGAAATACTGTTAACCTAGACTCACCTTCAAAAGCAGCTTCTTTAGGAATTGGAATGGTGCACCAACACTTTATGTTGGTTGAAGCCTTCACTGTTGTTGAAAATATCATCCTTGGTTCTGAAACCACTAAACATGGTGTTTTGGACCTTAAAAAAGCCAGCCAAGGTATCCTTGATTTGTCTAAAAAATATGGCTTGGCAGTAGATCCAAATGCTAAAGTTGAGGATATTTCCGTTGGTGCGCAGCAAC
>CAUCUH010000114.1:0-5029 GCA_958445905.1 uncultured Streptococcus sp. | reverse complement strand
GCCTATGAGAACTGGGATAAAGAAGCCCTCTATCAAGCATTGACCCATGACAAAAAAGCTCGCGGAAATAGCTTGAAACTAGTGATTGTGCCAGAATTAGGCCGAGCTGCGATTCATCAAATCCCTCTTCACGAAATGAAGGACTTTTTAGAAAGAAAGGTATAAGATCGGTATGAGATATTTAACAGCAGGAGAGTCTCATGGACCTCGCCTAACAGCCATCATCGAGGGGGTTCCAGCAGGCCTTCCTTTATCTGAAGAAGATATTAATAAAGAACTCAAACGTCGACAAGGTGGCTACGGTCGTGGTGCTCGGATGAAAATCGAGAGTGACCGTGTCGAAATCACCTCAGGAGTCCGGCATGGCTTGACCATGGGAGGTCCGATTACTCTGAACGTGACCAATCTGGATCACCAAAAATGGCTGGAAATCATGAATGTAGCACCGGTCGAAGAGAAAAAGAAAGATCTGCGCAAGATCACCAAGCCGCGTCCTGGTCATGCTGACCTAGTCGGAGGGATGAAATACCGTTTTGATGATCTCCGTAATTCGCTCGAACGTTCTTCTGCCCGTGAGACGACCATGCGCGTAGCCGTTGGTGCAGTTGCTAAACGAATTTTAGAAGAGACTGACGTGGAAGTGGCCAGCCACATTGTCAATTTTGGGGGAATCGAGATTGCAATTCCCGAGAATCTAACCGTTTCAGAAATCAAGGAAAAGGCAGCGAAGTCGGAAGTTTCGATTGTTGTCCCAGAACAAGAAGAAGCCGTTAAGTCTTACATTGACCAGGTGAAAAAAGATGGCGATACCATCGGGGGAATTGTGGAAACCTTGGTTGGCGGTGTGCCTGTTGGACTAGGATCCTACGTGCAATGGGACAAGAAATTGGATGCAAAAATCGCTCAAGGAGTGGTCTCTATCAATGCCTTTAAGGGAGTTGAGTTCGGTCTTGGTTTTGAAGCAGGCCGCCTAAAAGGTAGTCAAGTCATGGATGAAATAGTCTGGTCTGAAGAAGCTGGCTATACCCGACGTACTAATAATCTTGGTGGTTTTGAAGGGGGCATGACTAACGGAGAGCCGATTCTGGTTCGTGGCGTCATGAAGCCTATTCCAACGCTTTACAAACCCTTGATGAGTGTGGATATCAAAACCCATGAGCCTTATAAGGCAACAGTTGAGCGTAGCGATCCAACGGCTCTACCGGCTGCAGGAGTCGTGATGGAAGCAGTGGTCGCAACGGTCCTTGCAACAGAAGTGCTTGAAAAATTCTCATCTGATAATATGGAAGAATTGAAAGACGCCGTTGCCAAGCACCGGGACTTTACTAAGAATTTTTAAGAGAAAGAGTTTTCCTTTGGATAAGAAAGTTGTCTATATTGCAGGGCTGGGCTTGATTGGTGCTTCTCTCGCGCTAGGGATTAAGAGAGCTCACCCAAACATAACCATTCTTGGTTACAATCGTAGTGAAGCCTCTCGAACCATCGCCCTTGAAAGAGGAATGGTGGATCAGGTGACGGATGATTTTGCAGCCTTTGCCCCTTTAGCAGATATCATTATTTTGACGCTTCCGATTAAGCAAACCAAGTCGTATTTAGAAACCTTGGCTGGCTTAAATTTGAAAGACCAGGTACTGGTGACAGATGCAGGCTCTACCAAGGCAGAAATTGTCGCACAAGCTGAAAAAGTGTTTTCAGATAAGGATGTACGCTTTGTGGGAGGACACCCCATGGCTGGTAGTCATAAGACAGGTGCTGCAGCAGCAGATGCCACCTTATTTGAGAACGCTTATTATATTTTTACCACTTCCAGCTTGACGACAGGGGGTGCCATGGAAGAGTTGAAAGAGCTTCTGAGTGGATTGGGATCTCGATTTATTGAAATCGATGCCGAGGAACACGATCGGGTGACTTCCCAGATCAGCCATTTTCCTCATATTTTAGCCTCGACACTGGTCGAGCAGGCCGTAGCTTATGGGGAAGAGCATGAAATGACCCGTCGTTTTGCGGCTGGTGGCTTTCGGGATATGACACGGATTGCGGAAAGTGAGCCAGGCATGTGGACTTCTATTCTCTTATCCAACCCTCAAGCGATATTAGAGCGGATTGCAGATTTCAAAGAGCGTTTGGATCAAGTGGCTGAAACCATCCAAGCAGATAATGAAGAGGCCATTTGGTCTTTTTTCCAAGAAGGGCGGAAGCACCGAAAAGAAATGCAAATCCATCAGCGTGCGGGACGTGATAGTGCCTATGATCTCTTTATCGATGTCCCCGATCAGGAAGGTGTGATCCTCGAAATCTTACAACTCTTACAAGGGATTTCCTTGGTTAATATTCACATCAATGAAGAAAATCGGGAAGATATCCACGGGATTTTGCAGCTGACTTTTAAAAATGCAGAGGATCAAGAGCGAGCTCAAACATTGATCAGCCAGGCGACGTCTTATACCGTTCTTGCTCGCTAGGTCTTAAGAAGGATTTGCATCAAAAGGCCTGCTTCATTTTAGGAATATTGAAGGAAAAGCAGTATAATAGAAGTATCTTATCAGTAAAGGAGCCTAGAAAATGGCAAATATTTATGATGTAGCAAACGAACTCTCTCGGACTCTGCGAGACCTTCCTGAATATAAGGCTGTCGTAGAAAGCAAGCAAGCGATCGAAGCAAATCCAGAAGCGAAAACGCTGTTTGACGAATACGTCGCTTTCCAAAATCAACTACAAGGCTTGATGCAATCCGGTCAACTTCCAACAGAAGCTGTGCAACAAGAAATGAAGGACTATATGGAAAAAATCCAAGCAAGTCCGATTGTGAATGAATTCTTCACCAAACAACAACAATTGTCTATTTATCTTGCAGATCTTGAAAAGATTATCTTTGAGCCAATTCAAGATTTATACAAATAGAAATTTCTACCAGAGTTGTCATTTCGACTCTGGTATTTTCGTTCGCCACTAGAGGAAAACAAGCTCAAAAAATGCTTGGAAACATTCGTTTTTTGTTCCAAATTTTTGATCAAAAATTGAATTCATGTCCTATTTATGATAGAATATGTGGAAAAGCACTCTGGAGATGGCAATGAAATTAAGAACCAATAGCAAGGGTCTAAAGGGAACCATTCGAGTCCCTGGTGACAAATCCATCAGTCACCGATCCATTATTTTTGGAAGTCTTGCAAAGGGCGAAACTAAGGTCTATGATATCTTGCGAGGCGAAGATGTGCTTTCTACCATCCAGGTGTTTAGAGATTTAGGAGTCTCCATCCAAGATGACGGGGATCTGATTCGGATTCAAGGAGTAGGCTTTCAAGGTCTTCAAGCTCCGTCAGTTCCCCTTGATATGGGCAATTCAGGAACGTCTATTCGTTTGATCTCAGGTGTACTAGCAGGTCAGGATTTTGCAGTGACCATGGTCGGAGACGATAGTCTTTCCAAACGGCCCATGGATCGTGTCGCAATCCCACTGCGTCAGATGGGAGTAGAGATTGCTGGTCAGGGAGAGCGCAATTGCCCACCTTTACATGAAAAAGGAACCCATCAGCTCCAACCGATTCATTACCGTTTGCCAGTGGCATCGGCCCAAGTCAAGTCTGCCCTCATTTTTGCGGCTTTACAGGCTGAGGGTGAATCGACGATTATCGAGAAGGAAAAGACGCGTGACCATACGGAGGATATGATTCGCCAATTTGGCGGAGAGATCCAAGTGGATGGAAAAATCATCCGCATCCAAGGTGGACAAGAGTTCCAAGGTCAAGAAGTCATCGTTCCTGGAGATATTTCCAGTGCAGCCTTTTGGTTAGTGGCTGGCCTCATTTTGCCAGAGAGTGTGATCAAGATTGAAAATGTTGGCATCAACCAAACGCGGACAGGGATTCTCGAAGTGATTCAAGAAATGGGGGGAGATCTCACCATGGAGGATCGCGATGAAAAAGCGGTCTCTGCAAGTCTCACTGTTAAGACTTCGTCCTTAAAAGGGATTCGGATTGATGGGGAGTTGATTCCACGCTTGATTGATGAATTGCCGATTATTGCCTTACTAGCGACACAAGCAAATGGTCAAACCGTGATTGCGGATGCTGAGGAGCTTCGTGTGAAAGAAACGGACCGCATCCAGGTCGTAGCAGATAGCCTCAATGCCATGGGAGCCACTGTCGTGCCAACGGAAGACGGTATGGTCATCACCGGACCAACTCCTCTGCACGGGGCAGACCTAGAAACTTTTGGAGATCACCGGATCGGCATGATGGCTGCGATAGCAGCCTTGTTAGTGAGTGAAGGAAATGTGATGCTGAATCGAGCAGAGGCCATTAACACCAGTTACCCTAGTTTTTTTGAAGATTTGGAGACCTTACTGCATGGCTAAAATTTTACTTGGTTTTATGGGAACAGGTAAAACGACCGTTGGTCGCATTCTTGATCCAAAATTCCATGATATGGATGAATTAATTGTTGAAGAGATCGGCATGTCGATCAATGACTATTTCGTAGTGGAAGGAGAAGCAGCCTTTCGTCGTCGCGAGGCTGAAATGCTGGAGCGTTTATTGGAAAATGAAGCGGCTATTATTTCTCCTGGAGGCGGGATTGTGGTCAATCCTCATAACCGTGCGCTCTTGGAAAAAAATCCGCACAACATTTATCTGCGGGTAGATTTTGAAACCTTGTACAGACGGATTCAAAATGACAAAGCCATGCAACGTCCCCTCTTTTTAAACAACACAAAAGAAGAATTCAAGAAGATTTTTGATGGTCGTTTGCCCTTGTATAAGGATATTGCTACCCATATTGTGGATGTTGAGGACAAAACACCTGAAGAAATTGCGGAGATCATTCGATGCTTGTAGGCTATCTTGGTCCTAAGGGATCTTTTACCCATGATGTGGCCACTCATAGCTTTCCAACTTCTGAACGCATCGCCTATCGGACGATCACAGATGTCATCAAGGCTTATGAGAATCAAGAGATCGATTTTGCAGTCGTCCCAGTTGAAAACTCGATTGAAGGCAGTGTCCATGAGACCCTTGATTACCTCTTTCAC
>CAUCUH010000113.1:0-5085 GCA_958445905.1 uncultured Streptococcus sp. | reverse complement strand
ACGACTCCTTAGGAGGGAGTTGTTATATCCATTGAACTAAGGGGACCTATAAAAAAAGAAGCGAGAGCACTCCCGCCTCCTCATTCGTCTTAACGACGGATTTCTTTAATACGAGCTGCTTTACCTTGCAATGCACGAAGGTAGTACAATTTCGCACGACGTACTTTACCGTAACGTACAACTTCAATCTTGTCTACACGTGGAGTGTGTACTGGGAATGTACGTTCAACACCGACACCGTTAGAGATTTTACGAACAGTGTACATTTCAGTGTGTCCTTGACCTTTACGAGCGATAACAACGCCTTCAAAGATCTGGATACGTTCACGAGATCCTTCGACAACTTTCGCGTGTACACGAACAGTGTCACCAGGACGGAATGCAGGGATATCAGTACGAAGTTGACCTTCTGTCAAACTTTGGATTAATGGATTCATTTTATTCTCCTATCTTCGTCAATCTTGAGGGACTTCCCTCAGCGGATAAACTGTATTTTTGTGCTTCCATTACGCACAGAAACTATCATATCAGATATTTTCAGGTTTGTAAAGCTCTTTTCTCTACTTTTTTGCAACTTTTTGACCGGAATAAATGCTCCACTCTTTTGGCAGGCAATAGGCGATGGCACAGGCAATCACAAAGAAAGGAAGATTGCCATAGCCAAAGACTTCTCCTCCGATCAAGATCGGTGCGAGCAAGGTCGTGGTTGCACTACCAAAGACACTGGCATAACCGATAGCGGCCACGACTAAGACCGGTAAGCCCAGCAGAGGAGCAAGGAAGACGCCAAGCGTAGCTCCTATCGCAAAGAGCGGTGTCACTTCTCCTCCTTGGTATCCAGCAGAGATGGTCACCACGGTAAAGAGGAGCTTGAGGATCCAGTCATAAGGCTGCGCAATCCCCTGATGAAAGGCTACATCAATCAGATTGGTTCCGAGTCCACTATAAGTGCCGACCTTTGTCAGCTGAAGCGTCAAGAGGACCAAGCTGAGACCAGCCCCTATGACAGCAATCCGGATATACGGATTAGGCAAGACTTGAGCGACTGTTTTTTTCAACCAGGAAAGGCTAACTGCAAAGAGCTTCCCAGCGAGGCCGAACGCCAAGCCAAGAAGGGCAACTTTGATCAAGGTCTCTGGTGTCCAGCTCAGCGTTTCTTTGAGTGGCACAGCAAATTTCTCCAAGCCAAGAGCATGAGAGGTAAAGCTCGCCACGATCGAGGCGATAAGCGCTGGATAGAGAGCAATCAACTGCAACTCCCCAACAGTTAGAACTTCAAGGGCAAAGAAGGTTGCTGCTAGCGGAGTCTGAAAGAGCCCCGCAAAACCGGCTGCCATCCCGGTCATGAGAAAAATACGCGAAGCATCTGGAAACTGGAAATAACGGGCAAAACGATGCGAAAGGGTTGCTCCGATCTGGACCGCTACACCTTCCCGACCAACCGAACCACCGAAGAGGTGGCTCATCCAGGTCGTCAGCATGATCAAAGGCACCAAGACCAAGGGGATTTTCTCCTCACGCGCGTGTCCAACATCAAAGATGAGGCCCATCCCTTTTGAAGCCTTGCCACCAAAACGTTTATAAAGATAAACGATGACAAGCCCCGCTAAGGCTAGAAAAACAATCAAAGGCCAGTGCTGGCTTCGGACATCTCCAATCAGAAGAAGACCTTGACCAAAAATCATGTCAATGGCACCAACCAAGAGACCAATGAAAAGCGCCATACCTGTTAGGACCACATACTGTTGTGCTTTTTGCTTGATCGATAGACTAGTCACGCGCCCTCACCTCCTCTTGGTAGTCTCTCGAGCGCTTCATCATATCTTGAAACTGAGCTTGAATAGTCGCCCGATACTGCTCATCCGTCACAAGAGAGCCGACTTTCTCAAGTACTTCTCTCTCCCTTCTCTGATCGAGCACAGGTAAGCCCTGCTGCTCCTTATATTCTACAATCTGACCGACACAGACCATCCTTCTTTCCAGCAAGGCTACAAGCTCTTGATCGATCTGGTCAATGTCCTTACGAATCTGATCTAAATCCATGTGTCTCCTCTTTATTTTGGATATAAATCGAGGCTGTAATCCATCGATCCAGCCTCTTTGTCATTAATTTGCTTTTGCTACAAGTTCTTCTGCAAAGGCTTCTAATTTTTCGATGTCTTCGTCTTCTGCAGACAAATCAACTTTGACACACTCAGAACCTTTTTCAGCACCAGTCGCAGCGAAGCAACGGTCGAAATCATCAACTGCTTTACAGAATTCATCGTAGAAGGTATCACCTGATCCTACCACACCGTAAAGTTTGCCTTTGAGATCAAGGCCAGCCAAATCTTCGTAGAAATCTTGGATCTCATCAGGAAGCTCTCCATCGCCATAAGTATAAGTCGCTACCACTGCGATATCCGCATCAAGGAAGTCCTCCGCATCCACAGTTGTACACTCATCCACATCTACTTCGATACCAAGATCACGGAATTTGTCCGCTACGATATCGGCGATTTCTTCAGTATTTCCAGTCATACTAGCAAAAACAATCTTCGCTACAGTCATAATTTCCTCCCAAAAGCTATTTCCCGTATTATACCACTTTTTCAAGCATTTTGCACGAAACCTTTCCCGATAAGGTGAAAGAAGGGACACGTTTCAAGAATTTGGACCGATTCAACCTAATCGCCCTCGTTTTCTTCTTGAATCTCTTTAATAGTTTTAATTTCTTCATCCAACTTCTTATCAAAATAAGACTTATTTTTGAACGGATACGAATAGGTGCGCCAAGTGTACCATTTTAGTCCTTCTTCACCCTTATAGTACCACTCGATTCTAGTAGGTAAAAACTCTTTGTTGTAGGTGATGCGAACCTTGGTGAATTGACGATTTTTCTTCAAATAAATCGCTTCAAATTCCGGGGGATATTCTTCTTTCATCAATTTATCGTCCAAAAATCTTTTCGGTGAGCTAGTAATTTGATAGTCGGATTTCTTAATTTCATCAGTAGTAATTTTCTTACTTAATAGAACTGATGATAATTCGTTATTTACTGCAGATTTGTAATACTGTTTACGATCCCAGTCCGCTTTATAACCACCATAAACTGTATCGTCTTTCACTGCCGTTTCATCATTATAGTAATATTCTTTTTTCTCAAGGTCCACCCCAACCTCAAAATGCTCATTGGTAGAATCTCCCATTTTAATCATAACAAATTGCTTTTTCTTTAAAACATTCAATGCCGGTTGATTGTTACTACAACTACTTAGGAATACTGCAATAAGCATTACGACCAACACTACCACAATTATTTTGGGAAATTGTAACCATCGTTTTCTTTTCATTGATTGTTTAATTTCTTTCATCATATCTATCTCATTCTAACGACATATCCAATCCAAAGGAAATGACTTCCTAACAATAAAGCTGAGCCTTATATAAGCTCAGCTTTATCTAAAAACAGGTTAATCACCCTCGTTTTCTTTTTGAATTTCTTTAATATCTTCGATTTCTTCATCCAATTTCTTATCAAAATCAGCCTTATTTTTAAATGGGTAAGAGTAGGTACGCCAAGTATACCATTTTAAGCCTTCTTTACCTTTATAGTACCACTCGATTTTAGTTGGCAAGAATTCTTTGTTATAGGTGATACGGACTTTAGAGAATTTGCTATCCTTTTTTAAAAACCTCGATTCAAATTCTGGAGGATATTCTTCATCAAAAAATGACTTTCTGACAAAGAAATCTGGAGAACGAACGATTTGATAGTTAGATTTTTCTATATCATTTTTAGTTATTTTGTCACTAAGCAAGACTGAAGAAACTTGATCATCTAAAGCAAATTGGTAATACTTCTTTGGATCACGATCAGAACTATATCCTCCATATACTTTACCATTTTTAACAACTGATTGATTACTATAGTAATACTCTTTTTCTTTTAAATCGAAACCGGAACCATCTTTTGCATTTTTATTTATATCATACTGATCTTTAACTAAAATAAACCGTTGTTTTTCTAAAATATGAAAAGCATCCGTATTTTTATTGCAACTAGTTAATACTATTAAGATAACCGGAATAGCCACTAAATTTATGATTATTCTTGGAATATGCAGATTTAAACCTGTTGTATTCTTCAATCTTTTCTTTTTCTGACAAATCTTTTGTATTTTCTTTCCATGCTTCAAAATCCTCATGTCCTCCTCCTCTAACAATATCAATAAATTGACCAATATGTCCAGTACGTTTATTCTCTTTACCCAAATCATCTTCCGAATGAAATAGTTTTTTTGCCTCAGTTCGAGTAGCTGGCTCAGGGGTGCCATCCACATCGAGCATTCCATGTTTGCCTACATAAATACCTGAAACATCTGTATTCTCACCTTTTGAAGGTCCATAGTTAAAGGATTCTGTATTGGCAATTTCCTTTAATTCATCTTTAGAATAATGATCTGGATCGGAATCATAACGACCATTTGCTAGTTTGTGCTTGTCATAGGCATCCCATTGGCTATCAAATTCACCGGTATCCAAATTTACAATAAACTCCACCATCCGCGCATTATTCAAATCTTTTCCTTTAGCTGAATTGCCCTGAGGGACTTGAACCTTCATATTATAGGGGCGTTTGAATCCATCTGATTTCTCAAAGCGGTTATGGTAGTTAGCACCAGTCGTGTAATCAAATTCAATATTATTTTCTTTGCCATATGCTAAAAGTTTCTCGTAATCATTTGCGCCTTCGTAGTGACTACGAATATAGTAAATTGCTTGACGATCCAGATAATAGCGGGAGAAAATAAGGTCTTTTGATTTCATTATAACGAAATAGATTTCAAAAAGGAATTGTCATCCTCTACTAATAAAGCTGGGCCTTATATAAGCTCAGCTTTATTTCAATAACAGGTTAATCACCCTCATTTTCCCTTTGAATTTCTTTAATATTTTCTATTTCTTCATCAAGCTTCTTATTAAATTCAACCTTATTCTTAAATGGGTATGAATACGTACGCCAAGTGTACCATTTCAGGCCTTCTTGTCCCTTATAGTACCACTCGATTTTGGTTGGTAAAAATTCTTTGTTGTAGGTAATAC
>CAUCUH010000112.1:0-5103 GCA_958445905.1 uncultured Streptococcus sp. | reverse complement strand
CGACGAAATCGAATTCTAACGAATTACCGATTTCTGTCCCACTCTCTTTTATTTTTGAAATCAGTCTGTTAGTTTCATGGCTTTGATTTTTTCTTCTTCTGGGGTGACCCGCAGAGTCTTTTGGCCGGTGTAGGTGACAAAACCTGGCTTTCCACCAGTTGGTTTATTGAGTTTCTTGACTTCGATCATATCTACTTGGACCAGGTTTGAGAGACGGGCCTTGGAATAGTAGGCGGCCAACTCTGCAGCATCGGTCTTCACTTCATCCGATGGATTTAGATTTCCTGTAATGACGACGTGGCTTCCCGGGATATCTTTGGCATGGAACCAGAGCTCATCTTTCTTAGCGATCTTAAAGGTCAGTTCATCGTTTTGCAAATTATTGCGACCCACTAAAATGATGGTTTTTCCATCACTAGCTAGGTATTTCTCAGGTTTTTTCCGTTTATGAATTTTTTCGCGATTGCGCCGTTTGATAAAGCCGGTCTGGATTAGCTCTTCTCGAATTTCTGCCACCTCAGCTAGGCTCGCTTGAGAAAGGGCTGTTTCAACCGTTTCAAGATAAGAAATGGTTTCCTTGGTTTCTTGAATGAGGATGGTCAAATGTTTGACGGCTTCTTTTAACTTCTGGTAGCGTTTAAAGTAGCGTTGGGCATTTTGATTGGGGGTCAGGGCCTTGTTGAGTTGGATGGTAATGGGCTCGTTGGTATAGTAATTGTCCAGGACAACTTGGTCTTGGTCGTTTGGTACCTGATGGAGGAAGGTTGTCAGCAATTCTCCTTTTTGGCGGAATTCTTCCGCATTGTCGGTCGCCGCTAACTCCGCCTCTTGTTTGGCTAATTTTTTCCGGTTCTTTTCAAGATCGTTTTCGACCTTGCGGATCAACTCACTGGCCTGTTGTTGCACCCGATCGCGCTCAGCCTTGTCTCGGTAATAGTCATCCAGCAGATCGGAAAGTGTCTCAAACGTTTGACTAGTCGCATCTGCAAAGGGGATAGCCGAGAAGGATTTGGTTGTTAGGCGTGGCTCAGTTGGAGCTTGGAAAAAGGCACGGAAGGTCTTTAATTTTCCATCCGTCTCAAGTCGCTTGGCTAATTCTTGAGCCGTATCTCGCCCCAAACCTTGGAAACATTTTTGAAGGTTCTTTGGACTTAACTCTTCCTTGTGAAGAAGGGCAAAAAGGGCTTCATCTCCAATAGTAAAAGGATTGACAGCGTCGGTTTTCGGAGGAGCTACATAAGTTGATCCAGGGAGAATGGTCCGGTAGCTATTTTGTGAGAAGCCGACGTGTTTGATAGCTTCGATGATTTTATTGCTGGTGCGGTCCAGGAGAATAATATTACTGTGCTTGCCCATGATTTCGATCATGAGGCTGACAGAAATAGCATCTCCAATTTCATTTTTATTGGAGACACGGATTTCGAGAATCCGGTCGTTCTCCATTTGTTCAATCCCTTCGATGACAGCGCCTTGAAGATATTTGCGCATAACCATAATAAAGGTATTGGGAAAGGCAGGATTTTCAAAGTTGGTCTGGGTCCGTTGAATCCGTCCAAAGACAGAATGGGCTGAGAGTAAGAGTTTTTGGTTTTTCCGATTGCCTCGGATTTGGAGCACTAATTCTTGCTCGAAGGGTTGGTTAATTTTTTGAATGCGGCCACTCAAGAGTTCGGCCTTCAATTCTTGCACCATATGGTGTAAAAAAAATCCATCAAAAGACATGGGATTCCTCATCATTCTAGCGTTTATTCTAGTAAATTATAACAAAATTAGTGCGGAAATCCCAGAGAGAAGCAAGAGGATGTTGAATAGAAAATGCGAACGTTTCCAAAAAAATACAGAAAAAGTATTGACATTTTTGAAAGAAAACTTTAAAATGTAAGAAATTAGAAAAGTAGTAAATGAAAGTTTCAAGAGAGCCCACGGTTGCTGAGAGTGGGTAGCGGCAGTTTATGAAATTGGACTAATGATGAGATGAATTTGAAACAATAAAAATTCGGTTGGCACACCTTATCGTGCAACTTGTTGCTAGACAAGACAGAGATATGGGGGAGACTATCCTTTTCCCATAAGTGAGGTGGCACCGCGATGACACGTCCTCACATAGCTTTTGCTATGTGTGGGCGTGTTTTTTGTTTTAGATGAGAAGGGAGAAAAGATATGAAGAAACGATGGCGTCGTAGTCTTTAAATGATGGAAAAAAAGAAGAAAATGAAAAATAGAAGAGGTATTAAAAATGAAAAATAAACGTTTAATGGGAATTATTGGTTTGATTGCAGCAGCAGTCATTGGGACAGCGATCTATTCAGCTACAGCAGGCAAAGACAACAAGGCAGCAAGCAGCAATGAAAAGGCTAAAGTTGGGGTCTTACAGCTGGTCAGCCACCCTTCGCTTGACTTGATCTACAAGGGAATTCAAGATGGTTTGGCTGAAGAAGGTTATGATAAGGATAAAGTGGACATTGATTTCCTTAATGCTGAAGGCGACCAAAACAAAGTTGCAACCATGAGTAAACAATTGGTAGACAAGGATAACCAAGTCTTGATTGGAATTGCAACTCCATCTGCTCAAGGATTGGCTAGTGCAACAAAAGACAAACCCATCGTTATGGGAGCTGTCACTGATCCGGTCGGCGCAAACTTGGTCAAAGATTTGAAAAAACCAGGTGGCAATATCACTGGGGTATCTGACCACAATCCAACTGAGCAACAGTTGAAATTAATCAAAGAATTGACTCCGAACGTGAAAACAATTGGGATCCTGTACTCAACCAGTGAAGATAACTCAAAATCTCAAGTAGAAGAATTTACAAAATTGGCTGAAAAAGCAGGCTACAAGGTCGTTCCTTATTCTGTTCCTTCTACAAACGAAATTGCTTCCACTGTGTCTGTAATGTCAGGCAAAGTCGATGCCATCTGGGTTCCAATCGACAATACCATCGCTTCAGCCTTCTCAACAGTTGTCGAAGCCAACAAAACAGCTAAAAAACCAATCTTCCCAAGTGCGACAGCTATGGTAGAAGCTGGTGGTCTTGGTTCAGTCGTTGTCGACCAACACGATCTTGGAGTAGCAACTGGTAAAATGGCTGCGAAGATCTTGAAAGGTCAAAAACCTGCGGATACACCTGTTGAAATCTTTAGCCAAGGAAAATCTGTCATCAATAAAAAAGTCGCAGATGAATTGGGTATTACTATTCCAGAATCTGTCTTGAAAGATGCTGGACAAGTCATTAAATAAAAAGAAAACGAATCACAAGAATGGCGGGGGAATTTGGCTTTGGCAGGTCTTTAAATCGTGACCTTTGAAAATGTCTACCAGTGCCCAGAACCAACTTTTATACTCTTGGTAGAGGAGAAAGAAATGGAAGTCAAGATAACAGATCTTCATCCGACCCAACTTTATTTATCAGAAAAGAAGTTACAAGCTATCCAGATGCTGGATCAGTCGGCAGACATCATCAATGTGGATCCAATTAGTGTTCTTGCATTTGGAAATCGCTTCTTGATTACAGACGGGCATCACAGGGCTTATCAGGCTTTATTGGCAGGTCGGGATACGATTTCTGCTGAGTTTGATAGAGATGGTGGCGATGAATTGTATGCTCTCTATGCGCAAGCTTGCGAGGAAAGAAAGATATCCTCTGTTTTGGATTTAAAACATCGTATCTTACCTCAAGATGAGTATGAAGCAAAATGGTATAACTGGTGTGATGGTTTTAACCAAGCAGCAACTCTTCTATTGAAAAGGCAATCAGATGAAACAGACAAGGCAAATAGATAATGCACGGTCTCTTGTTCCTTTTTCTATTGAATTAGTCTCATCTAACTTGTTTTTTAACTAAAAATCTGATAAACTATGTAGTAATTGAATAGAAATCTGCAAGACTAGTACCTCAAGGGAAGTGCGACAGGGAGAAGGGCCGTGACTGAAAGCTCTTTGCATGAAAGCTGAGTGAATTCACTTGCGTAAAGGATTTAGAAATTAAGGTCTGGTTTACAGATAAAAACGGATGGTACCGCGTGTCAACGCTCCGAATGAGGGTGTTGGCGCGTGGTTTTTTCTATGTCTGTAGAGGGACCATGATGGAGGAAATATGTCAACGATTGAAGAACAATTAAAAGCGCTTCGTGAAGAAACGCTGGCAGCTTTGAAGCAGATCTCTGCTGAAAATGAAAAAGAATTGCAAGAACTACGGGTCTCTGTCCTTGGGAAAAAAGGATCTCTGACTGAGATCCTCAAAGGGATGAAAGATGTCTCTGCTGAAATGCGTCCAGTTATTGGGAAACACGTCAATGAAGCTCGCGATGTCTTGACGGCTGCCTTTGAAGAATCAGCCAAACTCTTGGAAGAAAAGAAAGTCCAAGCTAAACTAGCTAGTGAAAGTATCGATGTGACCCTTCCAGGTCGTCCAGTTGCTAGTGGTTACCGTCATATTTTGACCCAAACTAGTGAAGAAATCGAAGATATCTTTATCGGGATGGGCTATCAAGTCGTAGACGGCTTTGAAGTGGAGCAAGACTTTTATAACTTTGAACGGATGAATCTGCCTAAAGATCACCCAGCGCGGGATATGCAGGATACCTTCTATATCACAGAAGAAATCTTGCTTCGGACCCATACCTCACCTGTACAGGCGCGGGCGATGGATGCGCATGACTTTAGCAAGGGACCATTGAAGATGATCTCTCCAGGGCGGGTTTTCCGTCGGGATACGGATGATGCGACCCACAGCCACCAATTCCATCAAATCGAAGGCTTGGTCGTTGGGAAAAGCATTTCTATGGCCGATCTTCAAGGAACGCTTCAATTGATCGTGCAAAAGATGTTTGGTGCAGAACGTCAAATCCGTTTGCGTCCTTCTTACTTCCCATTCACTGAGCCATCGGTTGAAGTGGACGTTTCTTGCTTCAAGTGTGGTGGAGCTGGATGTAACGTATGTAAGAAAACTGGTTGGATTGAAATCATGGGAGCCGGTATGGTTCACCCACGCGTCCTTGAGATGAGTGGTATTGATCCAACAATCTATTCAGGATTTGCCTTTGGACTTGGTCAAGAGCGTGTGGCCATGCTTCGTTACGGAATCAATGATATCCGTGGCTTCT
>CAUCUH010000111.1:0-5135 GCA_958445905.1 uncultured Streptococcus sp. | reverse complement strand
TGTCCCAAAGTTTGAGGGAAATAACAAAGAAAACAAGGGAAATCAGAATCAAACCACCAATATTAAAGAGTCCATCCTTGTCCTGCAAGAAATAGCTGGCAGGATAGTAGGCCGTAAAGGCGAAAGGTACAATAAAGCTAATTAACCAACGAAGGAGCGAATTGTAAATAGAAATAGGATACTTGGCAAAATCATTAAACATATAGAAAATGTAAATCATAGCACCTGACTGCTTGGTCCAAAAAGCGATGCTGGCTGTAGCAATTTTCAAGGAAGTATAAATCAAGGTCGCAAAAGGAATACAAACTAGAAAAATCAGGAATTTTGGAAGAGTCCAAGCAATGCTAGTCGCCGTTGTCGCTAGTAAAATTCCACCGACCAAAAGTTCACCCAAGGCATCAATCTGAAAGGTCTCAACGAGGATGTGAAAGAGAGGATTGATAGGACGAGTCAGATACTTGTCAAACTCCCCTTTTCGAACTAGTCGTTGACCTAAAGCCCAGAGATTGTCAAAAAAGAGATGATCTAGTCCCTTTGGAATTAAGGAAAATCCATAGATAAAGGCAATTTCTTGAAAAGTCCAACCTTCTAGGGAGGGAATGTGTTGAAAGATGACATTGAGAAACAAGAGGTTCAGGCCTTGAGTCAGAAAGACTCCCAACACACCAACCACAAAATCTACCTTGTATTCCATGATTTGCTTGATGTACTGTCTGATAAAAATCAGATGCATGCGTTGATATTTTTTCATACTAACCTCCCTGAATGGTGATAAATGACTGGACTCGTTTCCAAATCAACTGAGACAAGCCCACCATCACTATAAGCCAGAAAAGCTGAAGCAAAAGTGCTTGAAGAATCTGACTAGCATCGTATTTCCCAACAATAATCATGACCGGAGTGTAAATTAAGGATGAGAAAGGTAAGAAGGACAGAATATCTGAAATGACCTTTGGAAAGAAAGCCAAGGGAATCAAACTCCCAGACATAAAGGCCACTATGGAAGTCTTAAGTAGGTTGGAACCCCAAAGATTTTTAAATACAAAGGCTGAAAATCCAAAGCAGATATTAAAGAAAAAGTTAATCAGATAGGCCAGCGTTAAGCTAAAAAGATAAAGGGTAGTTAGTCCCAGCACTTCTACAATCCCTTGCCCAGATAAGATTTTCATCAAAACAATGACACTTAAAAATGGCAGTCCAACAGAGATAAAAATCAACCACTTGGAACCAAGCTCCGTAAAGAGGTAAGAAGCCGCAAAATGCACTGGTCGCAACAAGCGCATGATAATGGAACCATCCTTGACCTCATCACCAATCATAAAGGAAGAATCCGACCTAGTCAGAAGATTAGTCACAAAACTCATGATGATGTAGAGGGTGATATCCGCCATACTGAAGCCCTGAATCAAAGGCTCCTGGGAGGAATCAAAGACAGCCTTCCATAGATAAAAAGCCACAAAAGCACCCATGACATCGCCAATCCGATAAAGAATAAAGTTGACTCGATAGCTAATCAATTCCTGAATCCCTGCATTGATAAAGGGTTTATAACGTCTCCACAATTTGACCATCTTAGAGCTCCTTTCGATAGAAGCGACGGATAATATCTTCAATATCCGTATCTACCATCTTCAAATCACGGACCTCAAAATCAGATAAGGTTTGCTTGATAATATCGGCCGACTGGTAGCGGGAACTATCGAATTCAATATTGAGAGTATTTCCTTGTCTATCAATGGACATATCAGGCAAGCCCTCATAATGGGAGACTAGATGACTTTGACCTGGCGTCAGGTCAAAGGAGAGAGTCTTCATCTTGCCAAAGGTCTCCTTGAGCTGGCTAACCGTTCCATCAAAAATCTCTTGCCCCTTATCAATCATAAAAATCCGATCACAGAGTTGCTCAATATCACTCAAATCATGAGTAGTCAAGAGAATAGTTGTCTCTTCCTCCTGATTAATCTGAGTAATGGCCCGACGAATGTTGTCCTTGACCGACACATCCAAACCAATAGTCGGCTCATCTAAAAAGAGAACTTTGGGATTGTGAAGTAAGGAAGCCGCAATATCCGCCCGCATCCGTTGACCTAGTGAAAGAGTCCGCACAGGATCCTTGATAAATTCCTTCAAATCCAAAACTTCATTCAAAAAGTCCATGCGCTTATGGAAAAGCGAGTCCGGTACATCATAGATCTCTTTCAAAACCGTGTAGGTCTCTTGCAGAGCCAAATCCCACCATAGCTGGGTGCGTTGTCCGAAAACGACTCCAATATCCTTGACATAATCTTGGCGATTATCCTGGGGAATCTTGCCGTTAATCCGACAAAAGCCAGATGTGGGCTTCAAAATTCCTGTCAGCATTTTGATGGTGGTTGACTTCCCAGCACCATTTGCCCCGATAAATCCTAAAATCTGCCCTTTTGGAACTTCAAAAGTTAAATCCTTGACCGCTTCAAAGGTCTGCTTTTCAGGATGAATAAAGGAGCGTAAGGCTCCCTTTAACCCCGGCTCCTTAACTGTCTTCACAAAATTTTTCCGAAGATGTTGCACTTCTATCATTGCCATATCTATCTCCCTATCGTAAGAAGCAACATTGTATTTTTGACTACAAATATTCTAAATCCTTACTTTCTACACTTTCTCAATATTATTACAGAAGGCTTTATACCAACCTATTATAATCTAATAAAAATAGGAATGCAAGCGTTTGCTTATTGATTATGAAATGAGAGATTTCTCTCTTAAAATAAAACTTTTAATCAAAATTCTGTTAAATAGTTTCCTTAAGACACCAAAAAAACCACCCTCACGGGCAGGTTTATTGTTAAGAAAAAAATTTTTTTAATCGAGAAAATTAACGATTCTACTGTTAATCCTTCAGCTTTTAATTATTATCATCAGTCTCAATGGATTTTTAAGCCCTCAATTATTCTCCAAAAATTCTTTAATGCGAGAAACAATAGCATTGCTTTGATAATGATAGAGGTCGTGAGGCGCATCCATATAGACGACTTGAACATTAGACTGGTCGCTTGCAAATCTCTCTGCATAACGTTGCCACTCTGATTGGCTAAAGGTCGTGCCTTCACCGTTAGAAACCAGGAGTAAGGCTGGAATTTTCGGATTAATGCTAGATGGAACTTTCTTGGCATTTTCCTTTGCCAAACGGGATTCATGAAGCATGGCTTGTGACATCAACTGCTTATATGCTAGTAATTTATATTGTTGTCGTTCAGTTTCAGTCAGAGTTGGATTTTTTATATAAAAGGACTCAGGGAAATAGCGTAATAAGCCAATCTTACTGCTCCAATAAGCCACAGTAAGCAAGGCCTGATTATCCTTTAAATCCTCATAACTTGCTGGTAATGCCCAATCCAGGCCAACCAAGGCTTTCACTTCATCAGGATATTTCTCTTGCCAAGCAAGGCTCTCAAGGCTAGCCATTGAATGAGAAAGAATCACATAAGGCCCCGAAACTTCGGCTTGAGACAAAGCTTGACGGGTCTCAGAAAGAACCGTCATCACATCTCTTGATTGATCACTATCTTCACTAAAACCATATCCCGCTCGCTCTACAACGACTACTTTGTATTTTTTGGATAGGGAATCTGTTAGATTCTTAAAGTCTAATATAGGTGAAGCAATACCTGCACCTGAAAGAAATACTATCATTTCAGATCCTTCACCTTTAATGTATACATTCATTTGATGTCCATTGACTACAACCTTCTTACCTATAGGCATGAAAAGCTTACTTTCTTTTTGCAAACTAAGTTGGTGAAAACCAAATGTACCTCCTAGAAAAAGGATAAGAACAACAAAAATGATCCAGCTAAACTGTTTAAATTTTTTCATAGGCATATTGTACAAAAATTAAATCCCGGAATCAACTTTTCCCAAACAAAAAAACAAGATCCACATGGGACCTTGTTTTCCTGTTTTTATTAAGCTTTGCCTTCTGAACCGAATACGTCGATACGTTCTTCAACAGCTGCTGTAATTGCTTCGAAACCTGGTTTCAAGAATTTACGTGGGTCGAAGAGTTTCTTCTTGTCGTATTCTGCTTCGTTTGCATCGTATTCACGTACGAATTGACGAGTAGCATTTGCAAATGCGATTTGGCATTCAGTGTTCACGTTAACTTTCGCAACACCAAGTTTGATCGCTGCTTGGATTTGATCATCAGGAATACCTGATCCACCGTGCAATACGATTGGGAATCCTGGAACAGCTTCAGTCAATTTTTGCAAGTGGTCAAGGTGAAGACCTTTCCAGTTTGCTGGGTAAGGACCGTGGATGTTACCGATACCTGCAGCCAAGAAGTCGATTCCTGTAGCAACCATTGCTTTAGCATCTTCGATTGGTGCCAATTCACCGTCACCGATGATACCGTCTTCTTCACCACCGATAGTACCAACTTCAGCTTCTACTGAGATACCTTTAGCATGAGCTTTTTCAACGACATCTTTCGCCAATTTAAGGTTTTCTTCAACTGGAAGGTGTGAACCGTCAAACATGATTGAAGTGTAACCAGCTTCAATACATTCAAGAGCATCGTCGTAGTGACCATGGTCAAGGTGAATAGCAACTGGTACAGTGATACCCATTGATTCTACAAGGTTTTCAATAAGGGCTTTACATACTTTGTAACCACCCATGTATTTAGCAGCACCCATAGAAGTTTGGATAAGTACTGGAGCTTTCTTAGCTTCTGCTGCACGCAAGATAGCTTGAGTCCACTCAAGGTTGTTTGTGTTAAATCCACCAACTGCATAACCATTGTCACGAGCTGCTTGGACAAATTTTTCTGCTGAAACGATTGCCATGTGTAATAGGCCTCCTATAAATTTTTGTGGGATTGATCCCACTTACATTGTTTATTTTATCACTTTTTAGATGAAATTGCTAGCTTTTCCTGTGTCTTTAAGCACTTTCTTATGATAAATAGGGCGGAATCTCCTATCTCCTAAGGCTTTCATCCTAGCAAATAAGTAAAAGAGAGTGGGACAGAATGTACTGACCCCAAAAAGTTAGACAATTAATTTATCCAAAGGATTTAGTTCTGTATTGCACAGGACTGAGTCCTTTTAATTTTACCTTAATGCGTTTGTTGTTGTAATAATCAATATAGTCTA
>CAUCUH010000110.1:0-5256 GCA_958445905.1 uncultured Streptococcus sp. | reverse complement strand
GCCCATAGTCGTAGGGAAAATCTTGAGCGTCTGGATGCTATTTTGGCCCGTCTGGAAGAAGCGAAAAATGAGCTGGCTCAAAAACAAGAGACGCTAGCTGTGCTTCAACAAAGACTGACAGAGAACCGTCAGCAACAAGAAGAGTTGGAAAAAGAATTAGCCAACTACGAAGAAGATCCGGAACAAGTCATTGAGCATCTACGAGAGCAGTATGTCGCGCTTTTGCAGATGGAGGCTGAAAAATCGAATGAGCGAACAGCCATTGAGAGTCGGATCCAAGCACTCCTGCAAGAATCTAGCCATCGTCAAGAGGATTTGACCAAGGCACAAACAAACTTTGAAACTGCCAAGGAAAAAGAAGTCCGACAATTGGAAGAATTGGATCAGGCACAAGCGACGGTCAAAGGTTTACTAGTAGAATATCAAGAGCAATTGGTAAAAGTGGAACAGGCCAAAGCTGCCTACCAAGAGGCTCAAGCTGCCATGTTTGACTTGATGGATGAGAGCAAAAACAAACGGGCGCGGATCAATAGCTTGGAAGCCATTCAGAAGAACCATAGTAACTTCTATGCAGGCGTCAAGAGCGTCTTACAAGAAGCAGAACGTCTAGGAGGCATCTGTGGGGCTGTTAGTGAGAATTTGAGCTTCTCAAAAGACTACCAGACAGCGCTTGAAATTGCTCTGGGAGCTAGCAGCCAACAGATCATTGTCGAGGATGAAAAGGCTGCAACTCGAGCGATCGATTTCTTGAAACGCAATCGCTTGGGACGGGCAACTTTCCTTCCACTAACGACCATCAAAGCTCGTCAACTATCCCCTCGGAATCTGGAATTGATTCAAGCCAGTGCAGGATTTTTAGGAATTGCGAGTGACTTAGTGACCTATGAGCATCGTTTTGAACAGATTTTCCAAAACCTGCTTGGCGTAACGGCCATCTTTGATACGACGGAGCATGCGCGTGAGGCGGCCCGTAAAGTCAACTATCAAGTTCGGATGGTGACCTTGGATGGTACTGAATTGCGGACCGGAGGATCATATGCCGGTGGTGCCAACCGTTCCCAAAATACGGTCTTTGTCAAACCAGAATTGGATAGTTTGAAGCAGGAAATGCAAGCTCTGGATGCTCGTTTGAGAGAAGCTGAGCAGGAAGTAGAAACCAAAGACAATCTGCTCAAGCAGGCGCAAGAATACCTGGCCTCTATTCAAAGCCAGGGTGAGCAAGCGCGTCTGGAGCAACAGCGAGCCCAATTGGCCTACCAACAAAGCCAAGAGCAACTGAAAGAAATTCAGGAACTCTTAGAAGCTTTGAAGTCAGAATTAGCAACAGATGCGACCCAGTCTCTCCAAGAAGAGCTGGAATCCCTTACTAAGCAATTGGCAGAAATTGAGCTTCAAAAAGAAAATCTGAATCGCGACATTGAAACCATGAAGTCGGATAAAGATGTCTTGCAACAAAAGGTACAAAACCTGCAAGAGCAATTGGCAGAATTGCGACTTCAACAGACGGAATGGTTGAGCCAACAAAGCTATGAGCAAACAGATGCTCGTCGCTTGGAAGAAACGATCTCTCAGTTGGAAGTAGAAGAGCATCAGTTGCAATTGCTGATTGAACAAGGCGAGGCTCAAGTTCAGACAGTGGATGTGGACCAGCTAGCCAATCAATTGGCACAGGCCCAAGCTAAGAAAACGGACTTGGAACAAGGAGTTATTCGGAAACGCTTTGAGCTGGATGATTTGGAAGGCCAGGCCGAAGATGTGGCAGAACAGATGGAACAAGCTCGCAAGAAAAACGAAGAGTGGATTCGTCAACAAGCCAAGGCTGAAGCGACACGTGAAAAGCATGCGGATCGTTTGAACAAGCTCTTAACGCAAATTTCCGATGAATTCATGCAAAGCTTTGACCAAGCCAAAGAGCAGGCTAAACCTGTTGAAAATCTTGTAGCAGCTGAAAACCAGCTCAAGAGCATCGAAAAAGATATTAAGGCACTTGGTCCAGTCAATGTGGATGCGATCGAGCAGTACGATGAGGTGAAGGGGCGCTTTGATTTCCTTTCCAGCCAGCGTGAGGATGTCTTGGCTGCGAAAAACATGCTTCTGTCCACCATCAACGACATGAATGACGAAGTTAAGGAACGCTTTAAATCAACTTTTGAAGCCATTCGTGAATCCTTTAAAGTCACTTTCCGTCAAATGTTTGGTGGGGGTTCTGCTGATTTGATTCTGACAGAGCCGGATCTTCTGACAGCTGGTGTTGAAATTTCTGTGCAGCCACCTGGTAAAAAGATCCAATCCTTAAACCTCATGAGTGGTGGAGAAAAGGCCTTGTCTGCCTTAGCTCTCCTGTTCTCGATTATTCGTGTCAAGACTATTCCATTTGTCATTCTGGATGAGGTAGAGGCTGCCCTAGATGAGGCCAATGTCAAGCGCTTTGGGGATTATTTGAACCGCTTTGATAAGGAAAGCCAATTTATTGTCGTGACGCACCGGAAGGGAACCATGTCGGCAGCTGATTCTATCTATGGGGTGACCATGCAAGAATCTGGGGTTTCTAAAATCGTCTCTGTAAAATTGAAAGACTTAGAAAATGAAGAATAATGATATTAAATTGATCGCTACGGATATGGATGGAACCTTTCTAAATGACCAACATCAGTACGATCAAGACCTTTTACGCAAGGTATTAGCAAGCTGCAAAGAAAAAGGCATCTATTTTGCTGCTGCGAGTGGCCGTGCCCTCCTTTCTCTCAAATCCCTCTTTAAAGGATTTGAGGACCAGATGATTTTCATTGCTGAAAATGGTAGTGTGGTAGAATTTCATGGAGAAGATCTCTACGAAGCGACCATGTCCAAAGACTTTTATTTGGGTGTTTTTGAGGCTTTGAAATCCTCTCCTTATGCAGACCCGAATAAGCTTCTTTTGACTGGGAAAAAAGGGAGCTATGTCTTAGAAACAGTAGATCCCGACTATCTGGCCTTGAGTCAGCACTACAATGAAAATATTCAAAAAGTGAAAAGTCTAGCAGATATTCAGGATGAAATTTTCAAATTGACCACCAACTTTGATGCAGCTCTTGTGCTTGAAGGTGAGCAATGGGTCACTGAGAATATCCCCGGTGTCAAAGCGATGACGACAGGTTTTGAATCGATTGATATTGTCCTCGATTATGTCGATAAGGGAGTGGCCATTACCGCCTTAGCGGATAAACTAGGGATCTCGATGGATCAGGTGATGGCTTTCGGGGATAACTTAAATGACCTCCATATGATGCAAGTCGTGGGCCATCCTGTAGCGCCAGAAAATGCGCGTCCTGAAATCTTGGCGATTGCTGAAACAGTCATTGGTCACCATGAGACTGGTTCTGTCCTCCGCTACATGGAGGAAATTGTATGAGTAAGATTTCCTTGATTGCGCTGGATTTAGATGGGACCCTTCTCAATTCTGAAAAAAAGATCTCCCCTCGTAATAGAGCAGCCCTCGCTGCTGCACAGGCCCAAGGTGTCAAGGTGGTTCTAACCACTGGTCGTCCCTTGAAAGCCATGGATTTTCTTTTGGAAGAATTGGGAACAGCAGGCCTCAAAGAAGAGTATACGATTACCTTCAACGGTGGTCTAGTGCAGCGAAATAATGGAGAAATCCTCTCAAAAGTTGTCTTGGCACCAGAAGATGTCGCAACCATTCATGATGAAACAGCCCGTCTAGGCCTTCCGCTGGATGCTATCAGTGAGGGAAAGGTTTATGAGATTCATGCAGATCGAAAGTCTCTCTATTCCCTTTACAATCCCTACCTGAACTTTATTGAGACAGATTTTAAAGACCTGCCATCCACGATTTCCTACAACAAGTGTGTGACAGCCGTCGATCAAGACTTTTTAGATGCAGCGATCAAGCAGATCAAGCCGGACTTATTTCAAGACTATGAAATTTTTAAATCTCGGGAAATGTTGCTGGAATGGTGCCCTAAAAATGTTCATAAGGCAACGGGCTTAGCAGCTCTGGCTTCTATTTTGGGTCTTGAGGCAGATCAAGTCATGGCCTGTGGAGATGAAGCCAATGACCTGTCTATGATACAATGGGCTGGACTGGGGGTTGCCATGGGCAATGCGATTCCAGCAGTGAAGGAAGTTGCAACGCTTGTGGCCCCTGTGACCAATGACCAAGATGCCGTCGCATGGGCGATTGAAAATTATGTGCTAAAGGAGAGTGAATAAATGGGATTATTTGATCGTTTATTTGGAAAAAAAGAAGAAACTGAAAAAGTGCTTCCGTCTTCTGAAGAAGTGACGGAAAGTACTGAGGTTGAAGAAACTGTCAAAGAGGAGCCGGCGGCTACCTTAAATGACAAGGAAGAGCAAAAAATCGCTGATATGGAGGCTTATTACCAAGAGCTCAAAGCGCGAATTGCAGCCACTCATCAACCTGTTTCAACCGTCGCTCAAGAAGAGCCAGCAGAGGAACCTCTTGTTGAAGAAATTGTGACATCAGAGACTAATGAAGACCAAGTACCAGTAGAGGAGTCTCCAGTTGCCTTTGAACCTGCTCAAACAGAAGCAAGTCCTGAAGAAGTTTCACCACTAGCTGATGAAACGGAGACTGAGCCTCTTGAAGAAGTGAAAATTGAAGCGGAAGTTACTGAAAATGGTGAGGAAGCAGATGGGGCTAACGGTTCAGAAATGGAAGAAGAGTCACCAATTGCCTCTCCATCATCTGACGCTGAGCTAGTAGAAGGGAGCACGACAGAAGAGGAGTCTCCAGAACTAGTAGAAGCTCAGGATGAGGTTTCAGAACCTGAAGTATCAGAAGCGATTGCTCAAGTGGAGGAAACTTCAGAAGTGGCAGAGGCCGAGTCCAGACTTCCTCAAGGAGAACCTGCATCAACCGTTGAGGAAAGAACTGTTGAAGAGGCAGAGGAGCCAATTCCAGACGAGGTTGAGCCAGAGAAAGAAACCATTCAGGAAAAATACGATCGTAGCTTGAAAAAGACACGAACTGGATTTGGAGCACGTCTCAATGCCTTCTTTGCCAATTTCCGTTCAGTCGATGAAGAATTCTTTGAAGAATTGGAAGAACTCTTGATCATGAGTGACGTTGGGGTTCAAGTGGCCTCTAATTTAACCGAAGAGTTGCGCTATGAAGCCCGTTTGGAAAATGCCAAAAAACCAGATGCTCTCAAGCGCGTGATCATCGAAAAATTGGTGGACTTGTATGAAAAGGATGGCCAATTTAATGAAGCCATTCGTTTTCAAGACGGTCTTACG
>CAUCUH010000109.1:0-5287 GCA_958445905.1 uncultured Streptococcus sp. | reverse complement strand
ATAAGTAGGTGCCTTGAAGAGATCAACGGTGGACTGATTGCCACGTTGGTTATAAAGGCTGGTTGATTTGTCACCTTTTTCCTTTTCAATCTTCTTCAATGCCTTGAAGGAATTAGTGTAGGAATAATCATCTGGATTGACTTTTCCAAGATCATTGCCCTTGAAGAAGCGAAGGAGGTCACCGGTCTGGATGCTATCGCTAATCTTCAATTGCAGGTTAGCAGCCTCCCTAATCTTGTCCAGTTCTTCCTTGGTTTTTTCGTCTGGGTTCGTGATTTCCTCACCTGTTTTGGTGTAATAGGTCCGGCCACTATAGCTCGTATACTCAGGAGTCACAAAGTAGTTAGCGGAGCGGAAGGCTACGATTTGATCATGATCTGGTGAGAGCATATCTTGACCAACTTGGAGGAATTTGTTGGATTCAATGCCTAGCAAATGTTCCAAGGTTGGGAGCATATCAATTTCGCCACCATAGGTGTTGATAATGCCTCCCTTGTCCATTCCAGGAATAACTACCATATAAGGAACGCGTTGCAACATGGCATTGTCATAGCTTGACCACGTTTCAGAGTTCTTACCAAGTAGAGGGGCAAGAGCTGGGTTGCGGGAGTTTGAAATTCCGTAGTGGTCCCCATAGAGAACGATGATGGAATTTTTGTAAAGACCAGATTCTTTCAGGTAATCAAAGAAGGCCTTGATCGAAGAATCTAGGTAGTTAGCGGTCGCAAAATAGCCATTGATGGTTTCGTCCTGAGTCTTAGCTAGAGGGAAGCCGAGATCATCTCCTGACAAGCTAGTTGTATAAGGATAGTGGTTGGAAACCGTAATGAACTTCGTATAGAAAGGCTGTTGCAATCTTTCTAGGTATTTGATGGAATCCTTGAGCATGTATTTGTCATTAAGACCATACTGGAAGGAATTGCTGCTGTTTTGTTTGGTGAAGTAGCTGGCATCAAAGAAGTAATTGTAGCCCCATTGTTTATAGGCGGTATTCCGGTTCCAGAAACTTCCAGCATTCCCGTGGAAAACAGCGCTTGAGTTGTAACCATTTTTTGAAAGAATAAATGGTGCAGCCTGTTGGGTATTGGTTCCACCATAGTTCACCATAAAGGAACCTTGGTTGAGTCCGAAGAGGCCTGTTTCAATCATGGTCTCCGCATCAGACGTTTTCCCTGCCTTAACTTGGTTAAAAACATTTGAAAAGGCAAAGGTTTCTTTCGAGTGGTAAAGTGAGTTTAAGAAAGGTGTCACTTCATATTCTTTATCGTCTACTTTCAACTTGTAATCGATCAAGAATTGTTGGAAACTTTCCAAGTGAATGTAGATGACGTTACGGCCTTTAGCCATTCCAAAGTATTCAGGATTAGGCTTGGCGTAATGCTGTTGGATATATTCTTCCACCGGTTTTAAATCTGCTTCGGAGGCTTTGGAACGTTCTTTGTTGGCAGCATAGGTCTGATTAGCGCTATACCCCAGAAAGGCTGGTAATCCTAGGGCACGAACGACATAGTAGTTTGAGAACCCACGAGTCAAGAGCTCAGGTCGGTCAATTTCTGCGAGGAAAAGGTTGGCCGAAAAGAGCATAGCCGATAAAGAGGTAACCGCAAAACTAGCTCGTTTATTGAAGGGACGATTGTCCATTCGAATCCATTTCTTAAAGAAGAAGAAAGCGAGGATAGGGAAATCTAGAATGTAGATCACATCCCAAGGGCGGAACAATTCTAAAGCAGCAGCTCCGAGACCGGCAGAAACCTTGCTGGAAGCCAACATGGTATTGACCGTTACGAAGTCTGTAAACTCTCGATAATAGATGGAATTGGAAATCAACCAAATAAATAAGAGAAGGTAGATCCCAAAGGCCAAACTATAAAAGAGCTTGGTTCGTTTGATATAGAGTGCTAGACCGATGAAGAGCAGACTGATCGGCAATGGGTTGATCACTGCTAGAAAAATCTGATAGGGTCCTTGAATGTCTAAGTTAAAATCAACTGAATAGGCCCACATGGTTTTGAACCAGTAGAGCAACAGAAGGGTCAAGACAAATCCTAGTCTGGTACTCATGAAATTGAGTATCGAATTCGTAATTTTTTTCACAAAATGTTACTTCCTTGTCTTATTTCCTAAAAATTTTCATATACAAGTATACCACAATTTTATGGAGAAAGAAAAAAATGACTGTAAAGCAGAGGAAAGAAATAGGAAAGATCAGGGATATGAAATCGTAAAAAGCTAAAGGATAAGAGCTGAAATAAAATGGTAAAAAAAGTTCTAGTAAATAAAGCCTCCCTTTGTGAAAAACACAGACTTTTGCTATAATAGAGGATATGAAAAAACTCACAGTTAGTCGCCAAGTAGCTCGAAAATTAAAACAAGGACAATCCCTTCTTGAAAAGCAAGATTTTGACTCACTTCCCGCTTTAGATCAAGCGGTTCAATTGCTTTCAGGAGATGGACAATCCCTCGGGGTCGGATACTTATCTGAACAAAATAAAGGGATTGGATGGTTTGTTTCACAAGAGTTGGTCGCTTTTGATCAAGACTTTTTTAAAAAGCTTTTCATCAAAGCCAAGCAATACCGTCGTTCTTATTATGCGGATGAAACGACGACAGCCTTTCGTCTCTTTAACCAAGATGGAGATGGTTTTGGTGGCTTTACGGTTGACTTATATGGTGAGTTTGTTGTTTTTTCTTGGTACAATCCCTTCGTATTTCAGATTAAGGAAACCATTCTAGCAGCCTTTCAAGAAGCTTTTCCAGAAGTCCGAGGTGGCTATGAAAAGATTCGCTTTAAAGGCTTGGACTATGAATCGGCTCATGTCTATGGAGAAGAAGCTCCGCAAGAATTTTTGATTCTTGAAAATGGGGTCTCTTACCAAGTCTTTCTCAATGATGGCTTGATGACGGGGATTTTTTTGGATCAGCATGAAGTTCGAGGTAGCTTGGTAGAGGGCTTAGCAGCTGGCAAGTCCTTGCTCAATATGTTCTCCTATACGGCGGCCTTCTCTGTGGCTGCGGCAATGGGTGGAGCAGTTGAGACAACATCGGTCGATCTGGCTAAGAGAAGTAGAGAACTATCAGAAGCGCATTTTGTGGCAAATGGCTTGGCGTTGGATGCTCATCGTTTTGTCGTGATGGATGTCTTTGACTATTACAAATATGCCAAACGCCATGACCTAAGCTATGATGTGATCGTGCTTGATCCGCCTAGCTTTGCGCGGAATAAAAAACGGACATTTTCAGTCGCTAAAGATTATCATCGATTGGTCAGCGAGGCTCTTGAGATTTTAAATCCAGGTGGGACCTTGATTCTCAGTACCAATGCAGCAAATGTGACCAAAGATAAATTTAAAAAACAAATCGAAAAGGGATTTCAAGGCCGTAAGCATCGCTATGTAGCGGAATACGGACTTCCGGGAGATTTTCGATGGAACAAGAAAGAAGAAAGTAGTAATTACTTAAAAGTATTTACGATTAGGGTGGATGTATGAAGTTAGTTGTTTCGATTATGCCTCGCTCCTTAGAAGAGGCGCAACAACTAGATAGTTCGCGTTACGAGGATGCAGATGTTATTGAGTGGCGTGCGGACTTTTTAGAAAAAAGCGAGATCTTAACCGTCGCTCCTGCAGTTTTTGAAAAATTTGCTGGACGCGAAATTTTATTCACCTTGCGGACTCGAGCTGAAGGTGGAGAGATGGAGCTGACCAACGAGGAATATGTTGGAATCCTGAAAGATATTCAATCCATCTATCATCCGGATTATATCGATTTCGAGTATTATAGTCACCGTGAAGTCTTTGAAGAAATGTTGGAATTTTCAAATCTTGTTCTCAGCTATCACAATTTCCAAGAGACACCGGAAAATATGATGGAGATCTTATCGGAATTGACCAGCTTTTCTCCAAAATTGGTCAAGGTATCCGTTATGGCCCACAATGAACAAGATGTTCTTGACTTGATGAATTATACGCGTGGTTTCAAGACGCTGAATCCTGAGCAAGAATATGTAACCATTTCCATGGGCAAGGTCGGGAAGATTTCGCGCTTGACAGCTGATTTGACAGGTTCTTCCTGGTCTTATGCTAGAGTCGGAGATGAAAGTGCCCCAGGTCAAATTCCTCTTGAAAATATGAGAAGAATTCGGGAGTTATTGAATGAAGATTGACGGATATACTCGGATGGCAGCGGTCATTGCCCATCCCATTCGTCATAGTATTTCTCCTTTCATCCATAATCTAGCCTATGAATTAACAGCGACCAATGCTGCTTATCTAGCTTGGGATATTGCTGAAGAAGACTTAGAAAGCACCATCAGCCAAATTCGTAAGTTGGATATGATTGGGGCCAATATCTCCATGCCCTACAAGCAGAAGGTCTTTCCTTACTTAGATGAAGTGGATGAGATGGCCCGAAAGATCGGTTCTGTCAATACTATCGTTCACCGCGATGGTAAGCTTAAAGGCTATAATACAGATGGGATAGGTTTCTTTCGTAGTTTACCTCCTGCTTTCTCTATTAAGGGAAAAACAATGGTTCTCTTAGGTGCAGGTGGTGCAGCTTTAGCGATTATTGCACAGGCGATTCATCTAGGTGTAAAACGTATCCTTGTCTTTGTGAGAGAGGAAAGATTGGTTCATTATCGTTCAATAGTTCAGTTGATTGAAGAAGGCTTTGATTTCTTGATAGAATTGTATGCGATTGAGAAAGATGAAGACGTTCAAAGCTCCTTTAATCAAGCCGATCTCATCTTAAATGCGACTGGTGTTGGGATGGATGGTCAGTCTCTTCCGATAGCGAGTCACTTGACCTTTCCCCCACAGGCCTTAATCGTAGAGATGGCTTACTATCCGGCAGTGACCCCCTTTCTGCAATTAGCAGTGAATCAAGGAAACCAGAGGGTAAATGGGCTGGGAATGCTCTTTTATCAAGCTGAAGCAGCCTTTGAATTGATGACTGGGAAAGTATTTCCTACAGAGTCTGTATGGGAAGCATTGACAACAGAATATCGCCAATTTGTATGTGACTAAGAGAGAGTTTTACCTTTCCCTATTGAAAAGCTTTATGAGATTAGAACAGGAACTGATTTTTTAAAAAACAGTCTTGCTCTAGTCTCTTTTTCATTTTGTTTGAGACATGTACCTTATTTCATGATAAGATAGAATCAAAGAAAAACGTGAAGGAGATTCCTATGAACGTATCGGTACCTATTCCAGGACATTCCTATGAGATTGTGATTGAAAGAGGTGGTCTCAACCAGGTTGGAGACTGGTTGCGCACTCTTTGGGGCGAT
>CAUCUH010000108.1:0-5350 GCA_958445905.1 uncultured Streptococcus sp. | reverse complement strand
ATATAACAACTCCCTCCTAAGGAGTCGTTGCTGGTTCGATTCCGGCAGGGGACATATAGTCTATCTATTTTCTTATAACATAGCAAAAAACAGTGAACATGATCACTGTTTTTCTTTTAATGTATAGGCGTAATTGGTCATATTGATAGCATGCTTTAATCGCATATTCATTATATCTGATACACCGTTTTTATATTTATCTACGGCTTGAGTAGATACGCCACAGTTTTTGCTAATAGCATAGGATGTGGCATTATCTAAGAGCCAGCGGATTGCTTCAATATCTACTGACATATATTACCTCATAAAATACCAAAACATGAATAGAAGTAGAAGAAGTCCGACAATAAATTCAACTTTTTCACGCTTTGTGGTTTTTCTAATTTTTAGATTTACTTTCATAGTTTTCCTGCTTAATTTAAGAACATTCTTGAAGGGCAATAGTGATTAATCACTATCAAAATTCGATATGACATTCAAAGCTAATTATAAATAAGCTTATAATGACTACTATCTTATTGTATTGACTTTGACTGATTTATTTTTGAACGTAAACATTTAAATTCAGTTCTACTAGTTTTCTTCTCTAGGGTTTCCTCCTAAACCTTATGTACCTACGATACAAATAAAGTCATACAAAGTCAAGAGCTTTCTTAAAGTTTTTCTAAATATTTTCGTTCCTGACTTGCCCCCAAATTTTGTTTTTTATATTTTAAATTGTTTTTCTTTCTACACGGAGAATTTTTAGATTATTGTAGTGAAAAGAAATTTATGGGAGTAGGAAAGAACTCTGACTAATTAAAAAGAGTTTGTCTATCCACTACCGTACATTTGATTAAGTCATCTTCGGGCATAGACACGAACAAAGATATTTATAAACCACTACGTCATAAAGTTATTTCTATCAAACATAAGAGGCTATACAGTTTTTCTTAGGCTTTTTTGTTTTATAAAAAATTGTAATTGCCTGTCCCCCCTCCGCTTTTTCTTTGACTCTCCTTTCTTATTTTTCTAAAATAGTAGGTGTGTGAAGGGAGATTGATATGAAAAAAGGTTTGGTAATTGTGCTTTCTGCTTTGGTCTTGGCTTCGTGTGGTCGTCCTCAGAGGACGGTGATGCCTAAGAGTTCGGAGAACAAGCAGACAAGCACTGAAGAAAAGAAACAGTCTGGTATGGACTTGAAAGCCATTAAGTCTAAGGACTACTCGAGTATCAAGGGGACTTGGATTGATGGTCGTGGCAATGTGCTTGTCTTTGATGACAAGGGCTTGGTCAGCGAGGATGTCGAGCTTGATGCATCGAGCTTTAAGCAGAAGGACCAGATCGCAGAGATGACGGTCAGTGCCAAGTCAGGTGTTGGAGGCTATGGTCTCTTGCTCCTTCCAAAAGGTCAGAAAGCTGGCAAAGACGATGCTTCGGATAAGTCCAAGGATCGGATCTGGGCTGGTCAGTCACCGGCTTATGGCGATGATGACAATTTCTACTATCGCAAGAAAGAGCAACCGAAAGATCGGGAACAAGCAGATATAGACGATAGCAGTAGTACGTCTAAGACGAGTAAGGCCAAGAAGTGGAATACTCGCTCGGATGGTGAGGTCAAGTCTTCGAAGAAGGCAGACCAGAATGATTATCCAGCCTACACTGCTACTCAGGTTGAAGCTGCTCGTGTCTGGGCTTATGTGATCAAGAACGTGCCATCAGAGTTAAATATTTCAAATAGTGCAGCTGGAACAAAGATTTATAATGGTGGCTTAGGCGTTGATTATCCAAAAGATGTGCGTCATCTATTTGGTTCATATTCAGCTGAAGGAAATATCACCTATGCATCCAATGGTGATGGGACGGTGACGATCTACCCTGTACCAAGTCACTGGCAACAGTCTGCAGATGAACTCAATAGTGAAGAGCTTATGACGCAATTTACCCAAGGAATCTTGGATCATGCAGAGACGGTGACTTTGCCAGATGGGGACCCAGATATGATTCGTCAGATTCTTGCCGTACTGAAGTAAGAGAGAGATTATGGTAGAATAATAGTAAATAATAATTTTTAAACTGTTAAATATCTAAGTACTTATAAGGTTATAAAATTAAAATTTTGGAATGTCTTTTACTGGAAACTTTATGTAATTTTGGTCGATTACAGGTCATTTTCGACTTGTTAAAAATTAAAAGGAGGCAATCTATGAAAAAAACTATGTTTGCTACAATGACCATTCTCTCGCTATTTCTGTCATCGTGCGCGCAAAAAGAAGTGAAGAATGAAGACAAAAAAGAGCAGTCTACTGAACAGAATGTAAAAGATTCTACAAAGGAAAGTAAAGAATCAGTGGTCAAAGGGATGAATCAAGCCCCTACCTCATTGGTTGGAAATGAAAAACCTAATGTAGTATTTGCTTATATGCTTCAAAATCAAATCAATGGCGAAAATGAGATAGCGAGAGTGTATTATAATGAAGAGTATCTGATCCTTGTCTTCTCTGTATCAGAAAATATGCTATCTTTAGCAAATATAAATCCAAAAGATTATTGTAAGACGCTTTTTGATTTAAAAGAAGAGATAGTAAAGCAATACAATGCAACTCAAAAAACACCAAGCAGTATAAAACTTAAAATATATGATAAAGATGAGAAGCTCTTGGCAACGGAGGAAAATGGAGCTTTGGTGATTAAGTAACTAAATTTAGTTAACCATCTGTCGCCATCTACGTTTTACATTTTTCTCACGAATCCACATTTATTGTTTTTTTAAGCTGATCCTGTTACAATGATAGTACTCGGAAAAGACTGGGCTTCCAGCCTTTTTCATTTCACTTTAGAAAGGTCTTTTATGAAACGCAAATCGATTTTGTTTCTCTATTTACTCTTGCTAGCGATCGGCCTAGCCTATGAGACCCAGTCACTGACAGAAGGCTGGATGTCTGGTAGTCAGTACGGGATTGTGGGACTTTCTACCCTGATACTTTTGGTTTATGCACTTCCTGCTGTTTGGGCTCTCTTTCATTTTGCGAAGAAGTGGAAGTTGTCTTGGGTACCGGTTCTCTTTTCTTTATTAGGAGGGGGCTTTGTTGCCGGTTGGTTGTCTAGCTTTGCCAATACCTATTTCCATGACATGATTCAAGCGATCGCTCCAAATAGCGACTTTTGGAACCAGTACGAGAGTGCCATCGCTGCGCCACTCTTTGAGGAACCCTTTAAGTTGATTCCTATCTTCTTTGTCCTCTATTTGTTCAGCGTCCGTCGCATCAAGTCAATCTTCCTCTTGGCTATTGCCTCTGGTCTTGGTTTCCAGATCGTGGAGGACTTTGCCTATATCCGTCAGGACCTACCGGAAGGTTTCTCTTACACGGTGTCAGGAATTCTCGGTCGTGTGGCTAATGCGCCTATGTCTCACTGGGTCTACACAGGACTTGTTATGCTGGGGCTCTTCCTAATTGTCCAAGCAAGCAGAGGACGCAAGGATTTACGTCTAGTAGGCTGGGGATACATAGTAGCTGGGTTCGGACTCCATTTTGTTGGAAATTCACCCTTCTCACAAATCGTGACCGAGTTGCCGATTGCGATTCCAGTCTTGAATGCTACTGGGCTCTTCCTGATCTACCAAGCTTATCAAACCGTCGAGCGATTAGAACAAGGAAAATAAAAAAATAATGCGTATGTTTGCACACATACGCATTTTTGTTATTTTCCAAGACAGAACTGGCTGAAGAGTTGGGTAATGAGCTCATCTGGAGCAGCATCCCCTGTGATTTCTCCTAGGATTTCCCAAGTTCGGGTGAGATCGACTTGGAGCAGGTCGACTGGCATACCGAGAGCCAAGCCTTCGTTGACCGCTTGGAGGCTTTCAACAGCTTTTTCGAAGAAGAGGGCGTTGATCCGGTCTTCGATTTGATCGATGTTTTGGTTTTTCAGAACGGAGATCTTGATGTAATCTTCCGGCAGTTGGTCGATTTCGATCTTCTCTGGGAGGTCGACCTTGTTGAGGAGGATGATGCGGTTGCTATCTTGTGAGATCTCAAGGAGTTGGCGATCTTGATCAGTCAAGGGCTCGCTGGCATTGAGAACGAGGAGGACCAGATCAGCTTCCTTGAGGGCTTTTTTCGACCGCTCGACACCGATTTGCTCCACGATGTCCTCGGTTTCCCGGATCCCGGCCGTATCGACTAGTTTGAGGGGAACGCCGTTGATGTTGACGTATTCCTCGATAACGTCCCGGGTGGTTCCTTCGATATCGGTCACGATGGCTTTTTCTTCGCGAAGAAGATTATTGAGGAGGCTAGACTTGCCGACGTTTGGACGACCGATGATAGCAGTAGAAATCCCTTCACGCAAGATCTTACCGCGACGGGCAGTCTTGAGGAGGTTGGTCAAGAGGGCTTCAAATTCACTGGTCTTTTCGCGGATGATCTCAGTGGTTGCTTCTTCGACATCATCGTACTCAGGATAGTCGATATTGACTTCGACCTGGGCCAGGGTATTGAGGATCTCTTGGCGCGTGTTGTTGATCAGATCAGACAGGGAACCATCTAGTTGCTTCACGGCGATGTTCATAGCCTTGTCGGTCTTAGCGCGGATAATGTCCATGACGGCTTCGGCCTGGGTTAAATCGACCCGACCGTTCAGAAAGGCCCGCTTGGTAAATTCACCAGGTTCTGCAAGACGAGCTCCTTCACGAATGACCAATTGCAGGATTTCATTGGTTACGGCAATCCCGCCGTGGGTATTGATCTCGATGATATCCTCGCGGGTGAAGGTCTTTGGTGAGCGCATAGCTCCAACCATGACTTCATCCAAGATCTCATCCTTATCTGGATCCACGATATGGCCGTAGTTGAGGGTGTGACTTGCGACCTTGCTTAAATCTTTTCCCTTAAAGATTTTTTGCGCAATAGCAAAGCTGTCTGTCCCGCTCAAGCGGACGATCCCGATCGCCCCCTCACCGAGAGGGGTCGAGATGGCAGCAATGGTATCAAATTCTTTAGTAATCATGTCATTTCTCTTTTCCTGTAGATTCATCTCTATTCTATCGTAAAGTCCGCAGACGGGCAAGTTTTTGCTTTTAGAACTAAAAGATGGAAAGGTTTTCAAATAATTAGTGAAATCTCTTTCAGAATATGCTATACTGTAAGAGAATATAAAAGGAGGTCTATGATGGTAAACCTAAAGGAACAGGTAGGAATTAAAGCGGCTGAGTTTGTCAAAGACGGCATGATTGTCGGTCTCGGTACAGGGTCAACTGCTTATTATTTTGTGGCTGAATTGGGTCGTCGCATCAAAGAAGAAGGCTTGGAGATCACAGCTGTCACAACGTCGAGTGTGACCTATGATCAGGCTGAAAGTTTAGGCATCC
>CAUCUH010000107.1:0-5397 GCA_958445905.1 uncultured Streptococcus sp. | reverse complement strand
CCGAGTACGACGAGGTTAACATGGTTTCTGCAGTTTTGGCTAAAAAAATGGGAGCCAAAGAGACCATCGTTCGGGTGCGGAATCCGGAATATTCCAATTCCTACTTCAAGGAAAAAAATATCTTGGGCTTCTCCCTAGTTGTCAATCCGGAATTGCTGACAGCTCGTTATATTGCCAATATCATTGACTTCCCAAATGCCCTTTCTGTAGAGCATTTTGCAAACGGCCGTGTTGCCTTGATGGAATTTAAAATCAAGCCAGATAGCAATCTCTGCAATATGAGCCTCTCCCAATTCCGGAAGAAATACGGAAAT
Source organism: uncultured Streptococcus sp. (assembly GCA_958445905.1). GTDB lineage: Bacteria > Bacillota > Bacilli > Lactobacillales > Streptococcaceae > Streptococcus. The sequence continues at coordinate 5,083 of CAUCUH010000107.1, read as the reverse complement.
GTCATTGTTTGTGCGATCGAGCGTGGCAACGAACTCACCATTCCAAACGGGGACTTTGTCTTGCAACCTCAAGACAAAATTTTCGTAACAGGTAATCGGATCGAGGTCGTTCTCTTCCACAACAATGTTCGCCCTCAGGTCATTAAGAGCATGATGATCATTGGTGCTGGGAAAATTGCCTACTACCTACTCAATATTCTTCAAGACGTGCGTCGCAAGATCGATCTCAAGGTCTTAGAAGTCAATCGCGAACGGGCGGAATTCTTTAGCCAGGAATTTCCTGATCTCTATGTCGTCCATGGAGACGAAAATGCTAAAGACATTCTTTTAGAAGAGAGTGCCAATAACTTCGATGCTGTGGCTACTTTGACAGGGGTCGATGAAGAAAACATCATCACCTCCATGTTCTTAAATTCTGTCGGAGTCAAAAAGAACATTACCAAGGTCAACCGAACTAGTCTGTTGGAGATCATTGGCGATCAAGATATGACCAGTATCGTTACGCCAAAACGCATCGCTGTAGATACCATTATGCACTTTATTCGTGGACGCTACAATGCACAGTTCTCAAACCTAGAAGCCTTGCACCATGTCGCAAACGGCCGGATTGAAACCTTGCAGTTCCAAATTAAGGAAGACAATAAACTAACCCAATATCCCCTCTCTGAATTGAAATTGAAAAAAGGCGTCTTGATCGCTGCCATTATTCGAGACGGCAAGGCTATTTTCCCAAATGGAGATGACCGTTTGATGGTAGGAGATCGGATTATCGTAACTACCTTGATTCAAAATGTCACAAAAATCTACGATCTACTTGAGAGGTAAGCCTGATGAATAGAAGCATGATTCGTTACCTCTTGTCCAAGCTCCTCTTAATCGAGGCAGCTCTCCTGATCGTTCCCTTAGTCGTCGCTACGATCTATCAGGAACCTGCCAAGGTCTTTGTCTCTATTGGGGCAACCATGGCCATCTTACTTGGGCTGGGGCTACTTGGTAGTTTTCACAAACCAAAGGACTTTCACATTTATGCTAAAGAAGGAGTCCTGATTGTAGCCCTCTGTTGGATCCTCTGGTCCTTCTTTGGCGCCCTTCCCTTTGTCTTTTCGGGACAAATTCCCAACATTATCGATGCCTTCTTTGAAGTCAGCTCTGGCTTTACAACAACAGGGGCAACGATATTAGATGATGTGGGTGTCCTCACCCATTCTCTCCTCTTTTGGCGCAGTTTCACCCACTTGATTGGGGGGATGGGAGTATTGGTCTTCGCCCTTGCAATTATGGACAATAACAAGAACAGCCACCTTGAAGTCATGAAGGCAGAAGTTCCTGGTCCAGTTTTTGGGAAGGTCGTTTCCAAATTAAAAAACACAGCTCAAATCCTCTACTTCTTGTACTTGGGCTTGTTTTTCCTCTTTGTGGTTCTTTATTTCCTTGCCGGCATGCCCCTTTATGATAGTTTTGTCATCGCCATGGGGACGGCTGGGACCGGGGGCTTTACCGTTTTTAACGACGGAATTGCCCACTACAATAGTAGTTTGATCACCTATTTGGTCAGTATCGGGGTCTTAGTCTTCGGGGTTAACTTTAACCTCTACTACTTCCTCATGATCCGAAAATTCAAGGCCTTCTTTAAAGATGAGGAATTGCGGACCTATATCACCATCGTCCTCGTGTCCAGTGTCTTGATCGCCTACAATGTCCTTCATCTCTATGCCAATGTCGCTAAGAGTTTTGAGATTTCCTTCTTCCAAGTTTCCAATATCATCACCACTACCGGTTTTGGTTATGGAACGACGGAAAAATGGCCTCTCTTTTCTCAGTTCATCCTCTTGATGCTGATGGTCATCGGTGGTTCTGCTGGATCGACCGCCGGGGGGCTAAAAGTCATTCGGTGCTTGACCTTATGGCGAATCGCAAAAAATCAGGTTCTTTCGACCTTGTCTCCGAATCGCGTTCTAACCTTGCATGTCAATGATACGGTATTGGATAAGGATACACAGCATCAGATCCTCAAGTACTTTACAATATACAGTTTTATCACAATCGGCTTGCTCTTTGTAGTCAGTCTAGACAATAATAACTTCATGACGGTTGTCAGCGCTGTCTTTAGTTGTTTCAACAACATTGGACCTATGATTGGAACAGGTCAAACCTTCTCCATCTTTAGTCCGATTTCAAAACTGTTACTTTCCTTAGCCATGATTGCCGGACGGCTTGAAATCTATCCAATGATTCTTCTCTTCCTCCCTAAAACATGGTCTAAACGCTGATAGACAACTCTTGTACAAAATCAACGAGAGTGGGACAGAAATCGGTAATTCGTTAGAATTCGATTTCGTCGTCCCACCTCCGCACAGTTGAGTAGGGCTGTAAAAGCTGATGAAATCAGCGTAGTAGAGCCCACTCAACCACTGCGTCTTGCTCGACAATCCAAAAATAATTGAGAGGCTAGGACTTTTGTCCCAGCCTCGTTTCTGTTTATTTGCGATCATCCTATTTTGATTCTTCATTTCGCTTCAGACTAAAATGGTCTGGTAAGGGGTCTGGTCCTACTTTGGTTCCAGGATGGCAACGTAGAATCCTTGCAATCCCCATCAAGACACCTTTCACACCAAAACGTTCAATCGCTTGGATCATATAATTGGAACAGGTCGGTTGAAAGCGACAAGAAGGCGGAAATAGGGGAGAGATCCATTTTTGATAGCCTCTGACCAGCGCAATCAGGATTGTTTTCATGCTTTTTTAGATTTAGTCACTGCTAGATTGTGCAACTGGCTGATTTCTTTTTTGTTCAAGCGACGGTATTCACCCGGACGTAGTCCTGAGACGTCCAAATTCCCAAACTGGGTCCGGGAGAGTTTATCCACTAAAAGTCCCACCGCTTCAAACATCTTTTTAACCTGGTGGTTACGCCCTTCATGAATAGTCAACTGAACCACTGAACGGTTTTTTTCGACATCCACTTTTAAGATCTCGTAAGTTGCTGGCTTGGTTTTCTTTCCATCAATGGTCACTCCTCGCGTCAAGGGACGCAAGTTTTCCTTATTGGCAATCCCTTTGACACGCGCCACATAGACCTTATCAATTTCATTGCGCGGGTGAATCATCTCATCTGTAAAATCACCATCATTGGTCAAAATCAAGACACCAGATGTATCCCAGTCCAAACGTCCTACTGGATAGATGCGCTCTGGCACTTGAGATAAAAGGTCAACGACTGTTGTCCGCCCTTTATCATCAGATACACTAGAGATGACGCCACGTGGCTTATTTAAAAGATAGTAGACCTTTTCTTCGTTGTAGATTGGAGTGCCCTCTACTTCAACCTGATCACCGGTCTTAATAATGGTCGCTAATTCACGCACAACTTGGCCATTGACCGTCACCAAGCCTTGCTTGATCAGTTCTTCGGCCTTGCGACGACTAGCCACGCCTGCATGGGCAATATATTTGTTAATTCTCATCTAGTTCCTCTGTTCTCTCTGAAAATAATTGACCTTCCTCTGGATCGATGTCCACTTCCTCAACCTTTGGCAATTCCTCCAAATGATTGATCCCCATATAATCCAAAAAATACTCCGTCGTGACATATAAATTGGGACGCCCGAGGACTTCTTTTTTCCCATCCTCTCGGATCAGATCAAATGACAGTAGTTTGGTAATGGCACCGCTGGAATTGACACCCCGAATATCATCGACCTCCACACGGGTGATCGGTTGCTTATAAGCAATGATTGATAAGGTTTCGAGGGCAGCCCGAGACAAACTTTGGTTCATGGGCGTTCTAGAATAGTCTCGTAAAACCGAAGCGTAGTCTGCCTTTGTCACCAATTTATAACGGGAAGCTGTCTCCATCAAACACAGACTGGTATCTGTATCCTCCTGGTATTTTTGGGCCAATTTTTCTAAACTTTGCACCACACCTGTTGGGGGTAAAGAGAGAAGATCTGCGATTTGTCTGGCAGTAATTCCCTCTTCACCCGCTACAAATAAGAGTGCTTCAATTTCAGCTAATTTGCTCATGTTCAATCCTATTTAAGTAAATTTCTCCGAAAGCCGTATCCTGTACCACTGTGACCTCTTGGATCTTGATCAATTCAAGGGTTGCAAGAAATAGGGTAATGACCTCTTGGAGATCCGCTGCTTCTAGAAACAAGTCCTGTAAGAGAACTTGTGAGCGATCGTGGAATCGGTGACGCAGCTGGTCCATCAGATCCTCAATCTTGTATTCATCCTTGACAATGGTTGTATGGTTCTGGCGGAATTCTTCTTTTTTCTTCGTCAATAGTTTTGAGAAAGCCAAGAAGAGATCCACCGTGGTGCGATCATGAAGTAATTCGGTATCGTCATAGACCAATTCCATCTTTGGTTTCGAATAATAGAGGGCGCGCTCCTCGTGCTGCGAGGCCATCAACTCTCCTAATTGCTTGTAAGTACGGTACTCTTCCAATTGAGAAAGGAGGTCCTGCTCTAGATCCTCTGCTTCATCCATCTCCTCTGCGACCTTAGGAAGAAGTCTACGACTCTTGATCAGGGTTAGTTGACTAGCCATCAGCATGTATTCCCCTGCTACCTCTAATTTCATAGCCTGGAGAGTCGCCAGATAAGCCAGATACTGTTCGATCACCTCAATCAAGGGGACCTCATAGATATCCATCTGGTATTTAGAGACCAAGTGGAGCAAGAGGTCCAAAGGCCCTTCAAAATCTTTAATTTTAATATCCATTATTTATATTTTTCTAATGTCACCATGGTTTTTAGGCCCAATTCACGTGCAATACTAAAGAGATCCACACCGAGTTCACGTTGTTTCAAAATATACTGCTCACGAATCGATTGTGCCGAAAGGTCTTGGTTGCCTTTTTCGATCAAGAAGGCTTCTAATTGTCGGAATCCCCACTGACGGGAGTAAGATTTTCCTTTATTATCAAAGAGATAGACACCATCGAGGAAGAGTTGCAACTCATCCAGTAAAGGCTCTGGAACTTTTAAAACCCGTTTTTGGCCATCTTTGCCCACTCGAATGACATGAAAGTCCAGCTGAATATCTTCGACCTTGACTTGGAGGATCTCACTTGGCAAT
>CAUCUH010000106.1:0-5420 GCA_958445905.1 uncultured Streptococcus sp. | reverse complement strand
TGCAATACCATGCCCATATCATAATTACTATTTTTTCACAAAGGAACAGCTGGAGAAAGAGATGAGACAGTTTCTTAGTGACCATAGAGACTGGGTCATTGATGGCAATTACTCTTGGTGCTGCTATGAGGAAAGAATGGAGCAAGCCGACCAGATTATCTTTCTCAACTTCTCTCGTTGGAACTGCCTCTTTAGAGCCTGGAAACGATACCGCCGTTATAAAGGACGCGTCCGTGAGAGTATGGCGGCAGGTTGCCCCGAACGCTTTGACTATGAATTCATCCGTTGGATTCTTTGGGACGGACGAACAAAAACTGCCAGAGAAAGGTATCAAAACATCCACTCCACCTACCCCGAAAAATTTATCTCTCTCAAGAACCAAAAAGAGCTGGATGAGTTTCTAAAAAACATACAATAAAAAGGTTGGAGATTTTAACCCAAACCTAAGATTGTAGACAAAGTCATATTAAAAACTTTCCTTAGGTGAGTACGGACGTCAGCGAACTTCTAAGAAGTTCCATGACTAATTATTGATCCCCTTCGCTATTTAATTTCTGGGCTCAGGCTAAAACAGTTTCCCAAACTGTTTTACTCTCAATAATTCCGAGTGCTTGAAACGTATTGTTTCAGGCACTTTTCTCACAGCGGAAAGTTTTGTATTTTCTTGATTCATTCTAAAAATAGGAACTCATTTTTACTTACTTTTAGAATCGATTAACTTATTTTACTTTAAAATAGTTTGTCTCATTCTAAAGCTAACCGGTAAAGACTGGTTAGTTTTTTTGCTTGTCCTTGTAGTCTTGTTAGAAAAATGATGGTACTCCGAAAAGGAGGGAGTTTTCTTTTTGCAAATACGGGAATTCATTTATGGAAAACCTGATTTTTGGTATGATAGTCGTAATTTCGAATAGGGAGGTTGGAGTCGCCATGAGTGATTTGAATCAGACAGTTGAATTTATTAAAGAAATAGAGAAATTGAAGTCAGTAACAAGGTTTAATAGAACTCTTGATGGACGGTTTGAAAATAGTGCCGAGCATTCTTGGCAGGGTGCGATAGCTGCGATGGTTCTGCAAGATTATTATCCTGAAAAATTGAATATGGAAAAGGTGATTTCTATGTTACTGATCCATGATTTAGGTGAGATTTATGCCGGAGATACTTGGGTGTTTGATGATGAAAAAAAGCTTCATGCTCATGATAGAGAGCTAGCATCTATAGAAAAAACAATGAGCCTTCTTCCAGAAGTAACATATGTGAGTATGAAAAATTCGTGGTTGGAGTTTGAAAAAGAGCAGAGTCCTGAGGCAAGATATGCAAGAGTGATTGACGCATTGGTACCACTGATCAATCACTTGGAAGTGTCAGAAGTCGATTATAATCCCGATCATATCCGTTCAGAGATGGTATTAGAAAAGAAAAAGTTCATAAAAAGTGAATCCAAAGAGTTGTGGAAACTGACGGAAGAGTTAATTCAGGAAAGTGTGGAGAAGGGCTTATATTCATAAGATCCCTTGGCCATCAGTAGCAACCTTCAGCCCAAGAGGAAGCCACCTGTTTTCGCGGGTGGTTTTGACTTGCTTGATCTGTGGTATAATGGAACCAGATAATTTACACCCTTTGAAAGGGAAAAGGTTAGATTGTATGATTAAGTTGATTGCAACAGATATGGATGGGACCTTATTAGATGAGCGAGGAGAGGTGGATCTTCCGCGTCTGGAAAGGCTTTTGGACCACTTGGATCAAAAAGGGATTCGCTTTGTCATTGCGACGGGAAATGAAATCCATCGCATGCGCCAGCTCTTGGGTTCTTTGGTCAAGCGGGCGACCCTAGTCGTAGCCAATGGAGCTCGGATTTTTGAGGATGATCAGATGATTCTTGGGAAATTCTGGGATCGAGAGCTAGTAGAGGCGGTTCTTGCTTATTTTAAGGGGCGGGAAATTTCGGACCAGCTGGTTGTGTCAGCTGTTAATGGTGGCTTTGCCAAGGAAGGAACGGTCTTTACAGAAGTTGAGAAATTCATGCAGCCGGAAGTGATTGAAGCCTTGTACAAGCGGATGAAGTTTGTCCCGGAATTGACAGCAGATCTATTTGATCAGGTGCTTAAAATGAGCTTGGTGGTTGGCTTGGATCGTCTCGATCAAGTGCGTCGGGAAGTCCAGCAGGCTTTTGGAGATCAGCTGATGGCGGTTTCGAGCGGTTTTGGCAGCATGGATCTCTTACAAGCAGGCATTCACAAGGCCTGGGGACTGGCTCAATTAATGGAGAAATGGCAGCTCGATGCCAGCCAGGTCATGGCCTTTGGGGATAGCGGAAACGACATCGAAATGCTTAAAATGGCTGCTCACTCCTATGCTGTAGCCAATGCAGAAGAAGCTGTCAAAGCTGTTGCTAAACACCTAGCGCCGAGCTATCAAGAAGGCGGTGTCTACCAGGTGATCGAAGAGTATCTAGGATTGACCCCCTGGGAACAAGTGAAAGGAAAGAATTAGATGGCGGTACAACTGTTAGAAGACTGGCTCTTAAAGGAGCAGGAGAAGATCGTAACCACCTATCGGGAGCTCAATCAAGCGCCTCTGAAGGAGCCTAGTTTGATCTTTATCGGAGACTCCATCGTGGAGTATTTCCCCATTCATGAACTATTACAAAGTCCGAAGCACATGGTCAATCGAGGAGTACGAGGCTATAAGACGGATCTTCTTCGTGAGCATCTAGACGCCCATGTCTTTGGAACGGCGGTGGATCAGATCTTTCTCTTGATCGGGACCAATGATATCGGAAAAGAAATCCCTCAAAGGGAAACCTTGGACAATGTAGAAGCGGTCTTACAAGCGATCATGCGGGACTTTCCGCTGACCCACATCAATCTGATCTCGGTTCTACCGGTGAGTCAAGAAGAGCGCTACAAACAAAAGGTCTATGTGCGGACCAATGAAAAAATTCAAGCCCTCAATCAGGCCTATCGCGAATTGGCTCAGGCCTACCACCAGGTCAGCTATGTCGATGTGTATTCGTCTTTATTGGATGAAGTGGGGCAGTTAGCAGAAGCCTATACGACAGATGGCCTCCATTTAAGTGTGGCAGGTTACCGCATCCTAGCCCAAGCTCTGCAGGAGAAATTATAGAGATAAGATAGGAAAAAAGCCCAACAAGACAAATCTTCAACAGAAGATTTGTTTTTTGAAAAACTTTTGGTTGACAAATGTAAATCTTAGGAGTAGAATAGCATTATAAGATTTACAAATGTAGATTTTGAAAGGAGAGGCCATGCAAATTTCCAATGCGGAATGGCGCATCATGAAGATTATCTGGATGGAAGGTAAGCAGACCAGCACGGATTTGATCGCAGTCTTGTCCGAGCGCTTTGACTGGTCGAAGTCGACGATCAAGACCCTCTTGACGCGCTTGGTAGAAAAGGGGTGCTTGACTAGAGAAAAATCTGGTAAAGCCTTTGTCTACTCGGCTCTGTTGACGCAGGACCAGAGTTTAGACTTGGTGGTTGAGGATGTGAAGGACAAGGTTTGCTCCAAAAGGATTGTCCAGGTGCTTGAAAACATGATTCAGGCAAGTGACTTTACGCTAGCAGATCTTAATCAGCTGCAGCAGGTCCTTGAAGAAAAGAAAGCAGAGGCTGTCGAAACAGTCCCTTGCAATTGTATGTAATAGAAAGAAGGAAATTCCATGTTTGGATTGGTGATTAGTATTGTTTGTTTACTTGTGGTTGTCTTTATTGCTTGGTGGTTCTTTGCAGAACATGAAAAGATGAGTGACCACGCTCGTCAAAAATCAGGTTATCAAGAAATTGAAGTCGAAGTCATGGGGGGCTATTCGCCTGAAACCATCGTTCTGAAAAAGAATGTTCCAGCCCGGATCATCTTTAACCGCAAAGATCCCTCCTCATGTCTCGATCAAGTGGTCTTTCCAGATTTTGGGGTGCATGAAGATTTGCCTTTGGGTGAAAAACATGTCATTGAAATTACGCCAGAAAAAGCGGGCGAATATGGGTATTCATGTGGTATGAATATGATGCATGGTCACATGATTGTGGAATAAAGGAGTAGGTATGCCAGAAAAACAAAAAGCAGTTGTGGAAAACGGAGTGCAAAAGATCCGTATTACAGCAGAAAAGGGCTATAGTCCCAAAGAATTTCAACTCGAAAAAGGTGTTCCTGTTGAAATCACCTTCCATCGGATCAATCCATCCGGCTGTTACAAGGAGATTTTGTTTGAAGATCAGGGAATTCTAGAGCCTTTGGAAGTCGGTGTGGATAAGGTCATTTCCTTTACGCCGACAGAAACAGGGGACTTTGAGTTCTCTTGTGGAATGAAGATGCAAAAGGGTTCCTACACGGTTGTGGAAAAACGCCGTCGTGTCTTGAGTTTGCTGGAACGTTTTTGGATCACCAGTATCTTTACCCTTCCCTTATTGATCTTGATGATCGGGATGGTGGCAGGTTTTGTGTCGCATCCAGTTAGTCACTGGGGGACCTTTCTAGCGACAACGCCGATCATGCTAGTGGCAGGTGTGCCGTTTATCAAGAGTGCCTGGGCTTCTTTTAAGAAGCACCATGCCAATATGGATACCTTGGTAGCTCTTGGAACCCTGGTAGCCTATGTTTATAGTGTATTTGCTCTTTTTGCTGGTCAACCGGTATACTTTGAAAGCGCGGGCTTTATCCTCTTCTTTGTTCTTTTAGGGCAAGTCTTTGAGGAACGAATGCGTAAAAATGCCTCCAAGGCTGTGGAAAAGTTGTTAGATTTGCAGGCAAAAACAGCTCAGGTTCTCCGTGATGGGGACTATGTCGAAGTGGCGGCTGAAGATATCCACATTGGTGACTTGATTCGGGTCCGTCCTGGGGAAAAGATCGCGGTTGATGGGACCATTGTGGAAGGAAGCACGACCATTGATGAGTCGATGGTGACAGGTGAAAGCCTGCCTGTGGAAAAGTCAGTTGGTGATGCCGTCATTGGTTCCACCATCAACAGCAATGGGACCATTCTCTTCAAGGCTGAAAAAGTTGGTAGTGAGACCCTCTTGTCACAGATTGTGGCCTTTGTCAAAATGGCTCAATCCAGTCGTGCTCCCATTCAAGATTTGACGGATAAGATTTCAGGGATCTTTGTTCCAGCAGTGACGATTTTGGCCATTGCGACTTTCTGGGTTTGGTCTGTGCTTTTGGGGGCATCGCTTCAAGAGGCTATGCTCTATGCAGTCTCTGTCCTCATTATTGCCTGTCCGTGTGCCCTTGGTTTGGCGACGCCAACAGCCCTCATGGTCGGAACTGGTCGCAGTGCCAAGATGGGGGTTTTGATCAAAAATGGAACCGTTCTTCAAGAAGTTCAAAAAATTCAAACTGTTGTGTTTGATAAGACAGGGACTATTACCGTTGGCCAACCCCTTGTAACCGATGTGGTAGGAGA
>CAUCUH010000105.1:0-5428 GCA_958445905.1 uncultured Streptococcus sp. | reverse complement strand
AGAAGGGCCTCTAATCCGTAAAAAAGTAGTCCTTAAAAAGGCGCAATAGATAGAAAGAAGGAATGAAAATGAAAAAAGTAGCAACGATTTTAGCAAACGGTTTTGAAGAAATTGAAGCCTTGACCATTGTCGATGTTTTGAGACGCGCTGGGATCGACTGTGACCTTATTGGCATGGAAGAAACGGTCACAGGTTCTCACCAGATCACAGTGCAAGTCGATCGCCTCTGGAATGGGGACCTGTCAGATTATGATGGAATCTTCTTGCCAGGTGGGATGCCAGGAGCTGCAAATTTGCGTGATAATCCGGAATTGATTGCAGCTCTTCAAGAAGAAAGTAGGAAGGGAAAAATCATTTCTGCGATTTGTGCAGCACCAATTGTCTTGGCGCGTGCCGGCCTCTTAAAAGATAAACACTATACGTGTTACGATGGTTTTGAAGAAGAGATTCAAGATGGACACTATCAGAAAGAAACAGTAGTGAAAGACGGGAATCTCTTGACCAGTCGTGGTCCTTCAACTGCGCTTGCCTTAGCCTATGCCTTGGTAGAGCAATTTGGAGGAGATGCCCAAAGCCTTCGTCAAAGAATGCTCTATCAAGATGTCTTTGGAGATGCTTAAAAGAGCTCTTTTGGGCACCATATTTTCTGGTGAAAGTTTACATTCTATGACGGGAAATGACTTCTCTATGATTTAAAATGAAATGACCGTAAAAAATGGCTAAAATCCCCCCTAAATGAGGGTTTTAGCTTATTTTTTTTGTCCATTTGTGGTATAATATTGACTATGAATTATCATGATTTTATATGGGATCTTGGTGGGACGCTATTGGATAATTACGAAACGTCCACAAATGCCTTTGTAGCGACATTGAAGGACTTTCACATCCAAGCCGATCATGATTCTGTTTATGCAGCATTAAAAATCTCAACACAGGATGCAATTCAAACCTTTGCACCTCATATTTCCAATTTTCGTACGGAATACAAGAAAAAAGAAGCCTTGGGCTTGCAAGAGCCGGTCTTATTTGAGGGAGCAAAAGAGTTACTAGAAGAGATCCAAGCACATGGAGGACGCCATTTTTTGGTATCTCATCGGGATCGCCAAGTTTTGACCCTTATTGAACAGACAGGCATTGCACCCTACTTTACGGAGATTGTAACGGCAGACGAGGGCTTTCCTCGAAAACCAGACCCAGCCTCTATGCTTTATTTGAAGGAAAAATATGGTATTCAAGACGGTCTGGTCATCGGAGATCGTCCGATCGATATAGAAGCTGGAAAGGCTGCAGGGCTTTCGACCTATTTATTTGATTCCATGCCACACTTACACCAGTTTATATTTGAATAGAAAAGGGAAATTATGACAGAGGATAAACAGCAAGAAAATCAAGCACAAGAATATGATGCCAGTCAGATTCAGGTCTTGGAAGGACTAGAAGCCGTTCGGATGCGTCCGGGAATGTATATTGGATCTACCTCAAAAGAAGGTCTTCATCATCTGGTCTGGGAAATCGTTGATAACTCGATCGACGAAGCCTTAGCTGGTTTTGCTAGCCATATTGAAGTTTTCATTGAAGCAGATAATTCGATCACGGTTGTCGATGATGGTCGTGGGATCCCAGTGGATATCCAAGAAAAGACAGGTCGACCTGCCGTTGAAACTGTCTTTACAGTGCTTCACGCGGGAGGAAAATTTGGCGGAGGCGGCTACAAGGTATCTGGTGGTCTTCACGGGGTAGGATCTTCCGTAGTAAATGCCCTCTCCACATCCCTCGATGTTCGTGTCTATAAAAATGGCAGTATCCATTACCAAGAATATCGACGCGGACATGTTGTAGATGATTTAAAGATCATTGGAGAAACAGACCGCACAGGAACAACCGTCCACTTTATTCCAGATCCAGAAATCTTCACGGAAACGACTGAGTATGATTTTGAAAAATTAAACAAACGGATTCAAGAATTAGCCTTTTTGAATCGTGGCTTGCGTATTTCTTTGACGGATAAGCGAGAAGGCTTGGAGCAAGAAAAGCATTACCACTACGAAGGTGGGATCTCTAGTTACGTCGAATACATCAATGAAAACAAAGATGTCATCTTTGATAAACCAATCTACACAGATGGTGAAATGGATGATATTACCGTTGAAGTAGCTATGCAATATACCACAGGCTACCATGAGACGGTCATGAGTTTTGCGAATAACATTCATACCCATGAAGGTGGGACGCATGAACAGGGCTTCCGTACAGCTCTCACTCGTGTGATCAATGATTACGCTAAGAAAAATAAACTCTTAAAAGAAAACGAAGACAATCTAACTGGGGAAGATGTTCGAGAGGGCCTAACAGCAGTGATCTCTGTTAAACATCCAAATCCACAGTTTGAAGGACAAACCAAGACCAAACTTGGAAATTCAGAAGTTGTTAAGATTACCAATCGACTCTTTAGTGATGCCTTTTCTGATTTCCTTTTGGAAAATCCGCAAATTGCTAAGAAAATCGTCGAAAAAGGGATTTTAGCAGCGAAAGCTCGGGTAGCAGCTAAGCGAGCACGGGAAGTGACCCGTAAGAAATCGGGACTTGAGATCTCTAACCTGCCTGGTAAATTGGCAGACTGTTCTTCAAACAACCCACAAGAAACAGAACTCTTCATCGTCGAAGGGGATTCGGCTGGAGGATCTGCTAAATCAGGTCGGAATCGTGAATTTCAGGCAATTCTTCCAATCCGTGGTAAAATTTTGAACGTTGAAAAAGCAAGTATGGACAAGATTCTTGCCAATGAAGAGATCCGTAGTTTATTTACTGCTATGGGAACTGGATTTGGTGCTGAATTTGATGTCACAAAAGCGCGTTATCAAAAATTAGTCATCATGACTGATGCCGATGTCGATGGCGCACATATTCGAACCCTTCTGTTGACCTTGATCTATCGCTATATGAAACCAGTCTTGGAAGCGGGATATGTTTATATTGCGCAACCACCAATCTATGGGGTCAAAGTCGGTAGCGAGATCAAAGAATATATCCAACCTGGTGCCAACCAAGAAGCAGAATTAGCTGCAGCCTTGGAACGCTATTCAGAAGGTCGCTCAAAACCAACCATCCAACGCTACAAAGGTCTTGGGGAAATGGATGATCACCAATTATGGGAAACAACCATGAACCCCGAACACCGCTTGATGGCACGGGTATCAGTAGACGATGCTGCGGAAGCAGATAAGATATTTGATATGTTGATGGGGGACCGCGTGGAACCACGTCGGGAATTTATCGAAGAAAACGCTGAATATAGTACACTCGATGTATAAAATTCAACGAACGCTTCCCATTAATGGATATTTTATGGTATAATTACTAGGATTACGTTCAAGTAATACGATGAAGGAGTTTTTATATGTCTAGTGGACTAATTGTTCTCATCTTTATTGTCGCCCTTATCTTGATTGTAGGATATGTGGTTGCAGTCATTTTGAGAAAACGAAATGAAGCCTTACTGGCAGCACTGGAAGAACGAAAAGAAAAGTTATACAACCTTCCGGTCAACGATGAAGTAGAGGCCGTAAAAAACATGCATTTGATTGGTCAAAGTCAAGTTGCATTTCGTGAATGGAATCAAAAATGGGTAGATTTATCCTTAAATTCATTTGCTGATATTGAAAACAATCTGTTTGAAGCGGAAGGCTATAATAATTCTTTCCGTTTCATGAAGGCTAAACAAGCCATTGACAATATCGAAAGTCAGATCCAATTGATCGACGAAGATATCAAGGCGATTCGCAAAGCCCTTTCTGATCTGGAAGAGCAGGAACAAAAGAATAGCGGTCGTGTGGTTCATGCCTTGGATATGTTTGAAGAACTTCAAAAAGAAGTCACTTCAGACCCAGATCGTTATGGCAGTGCGCTTCCTGAAATTGAAAAACAAATTGGAAATATTCAATCTGAGTTCTCACAATTTGTAACCTTGAATTCTTCAGGTGACCCTGTTGAAGCAGCTGAAATCCTTGATACAGCTGAGAACCATATTGTGGCCTTAAAACAAATTGTTGAGCGAGTGCCAGAAATTGTCACCGCTCTTCAGTCAAAACTTCCAGACCAATTAGAGGATTTGGAAAGTGGCTACCGCAAGCTTTTGGAATCTGGCTACCACTTCACTGAAACAGATATTGAATCTCGTTTCCAACAGTTGCATGCTTCCTTGAAGAACAATATGGCAAATGTATCCGCGCTTGAATTGGACAATGCTATTTACGAAAATGAGCAAATTCAAGAGGAAATCGATGCATTGTATCACATCTTTACTCGTGAAATCGAATCACAAAAAGTCGTGAAGAAGTTAGTGAAACAACTGCCTGGCTATTTGAAACACGCAAAAGATAACAATAGCAACCTTGCAGCAGAAGTGGAACGCCTTGGTAAAACATTCGTCTTGAATGAAGCTTTCAGTCAACAATTAAAAGAGTTAGAAGCTGAGCTATCTTCACAAGAAAATGTGGTAGAAGATGCCTTGAAAGATTCATCTGAAACACAAAAAGCTTATTCTATTGTAGAAGAAGAGTTAGAAGCTATTGAGGCTCGCTTGAAAGAAATCGAAGATGAGCAAATCAGCTTAAGTGATTCCCTTTCAAAAATTGAAAAAGACGATGCCAATGCTCGCCAAAAAGTCAATATCTATGCCAACCGTTTGCATGCCATTAAACGCTATATGGACAAGCGAAACTTGCCAGGAATCCCTCAAGAATTCTTGGAATTATTCTTCACAGCAAGCAACAATACAGAGGCTTTGATGGATGAGTTGGAAGGGGATAAAATCAACATCGAATCAACCAATCGTTTGTTAGATATTTTGACAAATGATATGAATGAATTGGAAGAAGCGGCGTATCGAATTGTTCAAAATGCTACTTTAACCGAGCAGTTGTTGCAATACTCGAACCGTTACCGTTCATTTGATGATCATGTACAGGCAGCCTTTGATGAGTCCCTTTATATTTTCGAAAGAGAATATGACTATGCGGCTTCCTTCAAAGTCATCTCAGATGCTTTGGAAATGGTAGAAGCTGGTGTAACTGATCGCTTTGTTACTTCCTATGAAAAAACCCGCGAGCAAATTCGCTTTTAATAACAGAAAAATGACCTTTTAGGAGGTCATTTTTTTATCTTCAAATCATAATTGAAACTTGAAATTTAAACCCTATTTTTGTATAGTAAGGGAGAAATAAGAAAGGAAAGCGATGAAAGAAGTAACAGGTCTTCTCGTTATGGATGTAGATGGAACCTTGATCCGACAGGAAGGGATTGATCTACTAGCTCAAGAAGCTGGCGTGGGAGAAAAAGTGGCTGAGATTACAGCCCAAGCAATGAATGGGGAGCTGGATTTTGCAGCATCTTTAGAGGCGCGTGTTGCTTTATTGAAGGGATTAGAGAC
>CAUCUH010000104.1:0-5530 GCA_958445905.1 uncultured Streptococcus sp. | reverse complement strand
TTTGTCATCCATGCCAATGTCCCTGAAAAAGCAGAGGCACTTCGCCAACTACTCATAGAAGAAGGAGTGGAAGGTGACATTCCTTTTGCTACCTTTGGAGGGGTGATTGGGACGCACTTAGGTGACCATAGCTTAGCAGTTGGGTATATCCCTATCGTTTAAGGAGAATTCTATGTCCATTAAAGTCATTATCGCAGGTTTCAAGGGAAGAATGGGACAAGCAGCCTACAAGATGGTTTCTGAAGACCCTGAGCTAGAATTAGCCGGCTTGATCGATCCATTTACTGATGAGACAGAAGTTGCAGGAGTCCCTGTCTTTAACCGCAAAGAAGATGTTGTGGATCTAGAGGCAGATGTTTGGGTCGACTTTACCATGCCCAAGGTCGCTTACGAGAATACTCGCTTTGCAATTGAGAATGGCTTTGCGCCTGTTGTGGGAACGACTGGATTCACTCCTGAGCAGATCCAAGAATTGACAGACCTTTCACGTGAAAAGGGCTTGGGTGGCTTGATCGCGCCGAACTTTGCCATTGGAGCTGTGCTCTTGATGCAATTTGCAGCGCAAGCAGCCAAGTATTTCCCGAATGTAGAAATTATCGAATTGCACCACGATAAGAAAAAAGATGCACCGAGTGGAACAGCGATTAAGACCGCTGAGTTGATCTCTGAGAAGCGCGAGAAGATCCAGCAAGGTGCAGCAGATGAAGAAGAGTTGATGCCTGGAGCAAGAGGGGCAGAGTTTGAAGGGATGCGCATCCATTCGGTTCGATTGCCTGGCCTAGTGGCTCATCAAGAGGTGATTTTTGGTAGCCAAGGCGAAGGCTTGACTCTCCGACATGATTCCTATGATCGTGTTTCCTTCATGACAGGAGTAAATCTAGGAATTAAAGAAGTTGTCAAGCGTCATGAGCTTGTCTATGGTTTGGAACACATACTATGAGATTAGAAAAGATGCCTTCTGAGTTTCAGGAGGCTTTACCAATATTAGAGAAGATTAAAGCAGCTGGTTTTGAGGCCTATTTTGTCGGGGGATCTGTTCGAGATGCCCTCTTGGATCGTCCCATTCACGATGTTGATATCGCTTCTTCCTCATACCCAGAAGAGACCAAGGCGATTTTTGATCGCACAGTAGATGTCGGTATCGAACATGGGACTGTCTTGGTCCTTGAAAATGGTCAAGAATATGAAATTACGACCTTCCGGACGGAGGATGTCTATGTAGATTATCGTCGTCCGAGTTCCGTGTCTTTTGTGCGCTCGCTAGAAGAAGACCTCAAGCGTCGTGATTTTACGGTCAATGCCTTTGCCTTAAATGAAAAAGGAGAAATTGTTGACCTCTTTCATGGACTAGAAGATCTAGAAAACAAGGTCCTCCGGGCAGTTGGGCTTCCTCATGAACGGTTTAACGAAGATGCACTCCGGATCATGCGAGGCTTTCGTTTTCAGGCCAGTCTCGGTTTTGAATTAGAAGAGGCGACCTTTGATGCCATGAAGGAGTGTGCTCCCTTACTAGAGAAGATTTCAGTAGAGCGCACCTTCATCGAGTTTGATAAACTCTTGCTTTCTCCATACTGGAGACAAGGCTTGGAGGCTATGCTGGCAAGCGGAGCCTATCACTATCTGCCAGAGATGAAGGATCGCAAAGAAGCGATCGAGCGTTTGTTTGACATAGAGTTGGAATATACTTTTTCAACTTCTGAGCAAGCCTGGGCTGCTTTGGTCTTAGCACTAGAGATTCAAGATATTCCAAAATTCTTTAAGAAATGGAAGACCTCTAGAGACTTTGCCAAGACGGTGGAGCAGATCGTGGAGATTCTTAAGCTCCGAGAAAATGGAAGTCTAGACAAGCGTGCCTGCTACAAGTATGAGAAGCGTTTGTTGCTAGTGGCTGAAGAGCTCCGGGAAGCCTATGCCTTGAGTGTGGATTATTTGGCCATTGAGCGTGTCTATGATAGCTTGACCATTCATGATAAGCATGAAGTGGTGGTCAATGGCGGTATGCTGATCAAAGAATATGGTTTTCAACCAGGTCCAGCCTTGGGAGAGATTTTGACAAAAATTGAATATGCCATTGTCGATGGGGAATTGGCTAATGAAAAAGAGGCCATCATCGCCTATATCCAGCAAGCAAAAGAGGAGGAAAAATGAGCGATTTTATTGTCGATAAATTAACCAAATCTGTCGGAGATAAGACCGTCTTTCGTGAGATTTCCTTTATCATTCACGACTTGGATCGGATCGGATTGATCGGGGTCAATGGGACTGGGAAAACCACTCTGTTAGATGTATTGTCAGGTCGCTCTGGCTTTGATGGAGATGTGAGTCCTTTTTCTGCCAAGAGTGATTATACGATTGGCTACTTGACCCAGGAACCAGACTTTGATGATCAAAAGACGGTTCTGGATACGGTGCTATCTAGTGATTTACGTGAAATGCAGTTGATTCGCGATTATGAATTCTTGATGGCGGATTACCGAGAAGAGAACCAAGCACGTCTTGAAAAGGTCATGGCGGAGATGGATTCGCTTAATGCTTGGGAAATCGAGAGTCAGGTCAAGACAGTCCTTTCAAAACTTGGGATTGAAGATTTGAACGCCAAAGTTGGGGATCTATCTGGGGGCTTGCGTCGTCGGGTCCAACTGGCCCAAGTTTTGCTGTCCCATCACGACCTGCTCTTACTAGATGAGCCGACCAACCACCTAGACATTGATACCATCGAATGGTTGACCAATTTCTTGAAGAACTCTAAGAAAACCGTGCTTTTCATTACCCACGATCGCTATTTCTTGGATAATATCTCGACGCGGATCTTTGAGTTGGATCGAGGTGGCTTGATCGAGTATCAGGGCAACTACCAGGATTATGTCCGCTTAAAGGCTGAGCAAGACGAGCGTGATGCAGCCCTTCTTCATAAGAAGCAGCAACTCTATAATCAGGAGTTGACCTGGATGAGGCGTCAACCTCAGGCGCGTGCGACCAAGCAACAGGCGCGGATCAATCGTTTCCATGATCTTAAGCAAGACTTGTCTGGTCAAAGCAACCAGACGGATTTGGAGATGAACTTTGAGACCAGTCGGATCGGAAAGAAAGTCATCGAGTTT
This sequence comes from uncultured Streptococcus sp., assembly GCA_958445905.1. Classification (GTDB taxonomy): domain Bacteria; phylum Bacillota; class Bacilli; order Lactobacillales; family Streptococcaceae; genus Streptococcus. Next base: position 2,429 of record CAUCUH010000104.1, on the reverse strand, counting down.
AAAGATGTGAGTTTTGCTTTTGAAAACAAGCCGATTATACAGGACTTTAACCTCTTGGTGCAAAAGAAGGATCGTATCGGGATCGTCGGGGATAATGGCGTCGGCAAATCGACCTTGCTTAATCTGATCGCCGAGCGACTCCAGCCTCAGTCAGGGCAAGTCATCATCGGAGAAACCGTGCGGGTGGCTTATTTCTCTCAACAGATCGATGGTTTGGATGAGAGCAAGCGCGTGATTAATTTCTTACAAGAAGTTGCCGAGGAAGTGAAGACGACTGTCGGAACAACTTCGATCGCAGATCTCTTGGAGCAATTTCTTTTCCCACGTTCCATGCACGGAACCATGATTGAAAAACTCTCCGGTGGTGAGAAGAAGCGCCTCTTTCTTTTAAAACTCTTGATTGAAAAACCCAATGTGCTTCTCCTCGATGAGCCAACCAATGACTTGGATATCGCAACCTTGACGGTTTTGGAAAACTTCCTTCAAAACTTTGGTGGGCCAGTTATTACCGTTAGTCACGACCGTTATTTCCTAGATAAGGTCGCAAGCAAGATCCTGGCTTTTGAAAATGGGGGCATTCGTGAGTTCTTTGGCAATTATACGGATTACCTAGATGAAAAAGCCTTTGAAGCTGCTCAAGTAACGGCCAGTCACAAGGTTGAAAAAGAGAAACCAGTTAAGCCAAAAGAAGAGAAGAAGCGCATGAGCTACATGGAGAAGCAGGAGTGGGCGAGCATTGAAGCAGATATCGAAGCCATTGAAAATCGGATCGCAGAGATTGAAGTGGAGATGAATGAAAACGGCTCTGACTTTGGCAAATTGTCAGCCCTTCAAAAGGAATTGGATCAGGAAAATGAGCGATTGCTTGAAAAGTACGATCGCTATGAATACTTGAGCGAATTAGATGAATAAGGAGGCCCTATGAATCAATTGAACCGGATATCCCTTGGGATTTCAGCCACTATTTTTACCATTATCGGTATCGTCTTGTTTATCAATCCGATTGAGCACATCGGCTCTTTTAGCTGGTTGATTTCCTGTGGTTTCTTTTTAATCTCCCTTTCGCGTTTTTCACGCTATTACCGATTGCGTCAGGCTGGTATCATTCAGCAGCAACAGCTCTTTCATAGTATGGTCGCCTTGGTTTTTGCGGTCTACTTACTGCTCTATGGCTACAAGACCTTGCCGATTGTCTTTCCAGTCACTTTAGGAATTTGGCTGATCTACCGTTCGATTCTAAACTTCCGAAAAGCCAATTTCTACTCGAGAAAGGTTGAAGAACTGTCCAAGCGTTATATTTTCTTTGCCTTGCTACAGCTCTTCATCGGTTTATTCTTAATTGTTAGCCCACTCTCGATTAGTGTCTTTCTTTTAAATATTATTGGCTTGATTTTCCTCATTCTAGGATTTCAATCCTTTAGTCTCTTGTTAAAAAGTTAAGAAAAGTTACGTGCAAACCTTTGCGTTTGATAAAAAGTCTGATATAATAGAACTGTAGGTGTTTACAAGTTTGAAAGGAGTTACAGATGTCTAAAAAAATTATTGGGATTGACCTTGGGGGAACTTCAATTAAGTTTGCCATCCTTACTTTGGATGGGGAAGTTCAAGAAAAATGGTCTATTAAAACAAATATCTTGGATGAAGGTAGCCATATCGTAGATGATATGATCGAATCCATCGCGCATCGTTTGAAAATGCTTGAGCTTGATGCTTCTGAGTTCCAAGGAATTGGAATGGGATCACCTGGTGTCGTTGACCGTGAAAAAGGTACAGTTATCGGGGCCTACAACTTGAACTGGAAGACCCTTCAACCAGTTAAAGAAAAGATCGAAAGTGCTCTTCATATTCCATTCTTCATTGATAACGATGCCAACGTTGCTGCTTTGGGTGAACGTTGGAAAGGGGCTGGTGAAAACCAACCAGATGTTGTCTTCATGACACTTGGTAAAGGTGTTGGCGGTGGTATCGTCGCTGAAGGTCGTCTCTTGCATGGTGTGCGTGGAGCTGCTGGGGAACTTGGTCACATCACGGTTGACTTTGATGATCCAATCCAATGTACCTGTGGTAAAAAAGGCTGTCTTGAAACGGTTGCGTCAGCAACAGGGATCGTCAACTTGACTCGTCGTTATGCAGATGAGTATGAAGGGGATTCTCAATTGAAAGTCTTGATCGACAATGGTGAAGAAGTGACAGCTAAAACGGTCTTTGATCTAGCAAAAGAGGGTGACGCTCTTGCTTTGATCGTTTATAAGAACTTCTCACGTTACCTTGGACTTGCTGCTGCCAACATCGGTTCAACCTTGAACCCATCTAAGATCGTTATCGGTGGTGGGGTTTCCGCTGCTGGAGACTTCCTCTTGGATGGTGTGCGCATAGCTAAAATCCCCAACATGTAAAATACCCAAGATATGTTTTTTCCTTTTATCCTC
>CAUCUH010000103.1:0-5621 GCA_958445905.1 uncultured Streptococcus sp. | reverse complement strand
AAAAAATGGCTGACAAGGTCTTTTCTTATGAAGACCAAATGGCAGCTTTGACGGATGACGAATTAAAAGCGAAAACAGTTGAGTTTAAGCAACGCTACCAAGATGGTGAGTCTTTGGATGATCTCTTGTACGAGGCTTTTGCAGTTGTTCGTGAAGCTGCAAAACGGGTTCTTGGTTTGTTCCCATACAAGGTTCAGGTCATGGGGGGAATCGTCCTTCACCATGGTGACGTACCAGAGATGCGTACAGGGGAAGGAAAAACCCTGACAGCAACCATGCCGGTATACTTGAATGCCTTGTCTGGCAAAGGGGTGCACGTTGTCACCGTCAATGAATACTTGACAGAGCGGGATGCAACAGAGATGGGAGAACTATACTCATGGCTTGGCCTTTCAGTAGGGATCAACCTTGCAGCAAAATCTCCAGCTGAGAAAAAAGAAGCTTACCTCTGTGATATCACTTACTCAACCAACTCAGAGATCGGGTTTGACTACTTGCGTGACAACATGGTTGTGCGTGCTGAAAACATGGTTCAACGTCCATTGAACTATGCCTTGGTCGATGAGGTAGACTCCATCTTGATTGACGAAGCGCGTACGCCGTTGATCGTTTCTGGTCAAACAGCTTCTGATACGAGCCAGCTTTACCACATGGCGGATGCTTATGTGAAGACCTTAAACGAGGATGATTACATTATCGACGTCCCATCTAAAACCATCGGTTTGTCTGATTCAGGAATCGATAAAGCAGAAAGCTACTTTAATCTTGAAAACTTGTACGATATTGAAAACGTAGCTTTGACTCACTTTATCGACAATGCCCTTCGTGCCAACTACATCATGATTTTGGATATCGACTATGTGGTCAGCGAAGATCAAGAAATCTTGATCGTCGACCAATTTACTGGTCGGACCATGGAAGGACGTCGCTATTCTGATGGACTTCACCAAGCGATTGAAGCCAAAGAAGGTGTTCCAGTTCAAGAAGAAACCAAAACATCTGCGTCGATTACTTACCAAAACCTCTTCCGTATGTACAAGAAGTTGTCAGGGATGACAGGGACAGGGAAAACTGAAGAAGAAGAATTCCGTGAAATTTATAACATTCGCGTGATTCCAATTCCAACCAACCGTCCGATTGCCCGTATTGACCATCCAGACCTTCTCTACCCAAGCTTGAAATCAAAATTCAAGGCTGTTGTGGAAGATGTCAAGTCTCGTCATGAAAAAGGACAGCCAGTCCTAGTAGGTACCGTTGCCGTTGAAACCAGTGATTACCTTTCTCAATTGTTGGTTCAAGCAGGTGTCCCTCACGAAGTTTTGAATGCGAAAAACCACTACAAAGAAGCGCAAATTATCATGAACGCTGGTCAACGTGGTGCTGTTACCATTGCTACCAACATGGCCGGACGTGGTACCGACATCAAGCTTGGTGAAGGTGTTCGCGAACTCGGTGGACTTTGTGTCATCGGGACAGAACGTCACGAAAGCCGTCGGATTGATAACCAGCTTCGTGGACGTTCAGGACGTCAAGGGGATCCAGGTGAATCTCAATTCTACTTGTCTCTTGAAGATGAATTGATGCGTCGTTTCGGTTCTGAACGGATCAAAGCAGTGCTTGATCGCTTCAAGTTGAGTGAAGAAGAATCAGTGATCCGTTCAAACATGTTCACCCGTCAGGTAGAGGGTGCTCAAAAACGGGTTGAAGGAAACAACTACGATACCCGTAAACAAGTCCTTCAATACGATGACGTGATGCGTGAACAACGGGAAATTATCTACGCTGAACGCTATGATGTCATCACAGCTAACCGTGATTTGGCGCCTGAAATCAAGGCCATGATCAAACGGACCATCAAACGGATTGTTGAAGGAGCCAGCCACTCAAGTAAGGAAGAACGCGTTGAAGCGATTCTGAACTTTGCCAAATACAATTTGGTTCCGGAAGATACGATTTCTGCAAGCGATATTGAAGGAAAATCTGACAAGGAAGTTATCGATTACTTGTATGCACGTGCAGAAGAAATCTATGCCAGCCAAGTAGCGAAATTGCGTGACGAAGAGTCTGTGCAAGAATTCCAAAAAGTCTTGATCCTTCGCGTGGTGGACAGCAAGTGGACGGACCATATTGATGCTTTGGATCAATTGCGAAATGCGGTTGGACTTCGTGGGTATGCGCAAAATAACCCAGTGGTAGAATACCAATCAGAAAGTTTCCGTATGTTTAATGACATGATCGGATCGATTGAATTTGATGTGACTCGTCTCATGATGAAAGCCCAAATTCATGAACAAGAACGTCCACGTGCGGAACACAGTATTTCAACAACTGCGACTCGCAACATTGCAGCGCAACAACAAGATATTCCTGCAGAAATTGATTTGTCACAAGTGAAACGCAACGATTTGTGTCCTTGTGGATCAGGCAAGAAATTTAAAAACTGTCACGGACGTAAATTTTAAGAACACCTTTTAAATAGAGAGAATGTGGCTAGGTAGCATAAGGAGGCTGTATGGTATTCATTACGAAGAGCAATAAGATTGATGAGCAAGAGATCACTTCGCTTTACCGCTTGGAAGGTCCAGCCTTGGAGCGCAAAGAAGCGCGTGATCGAGAATTGGAAGCTATTATCAAAGGAGAAGACCAACGGATCCTTCTTGTGATCGGGCCTTGCTCTTCTGATAATGAAGAAGCTGTGATGGACTATGCCCGTCGTTTGGCAGACTTGCAAGAGCAAGTCAAAGATCAGATTTTCATTGTGATGCGGGTCTATACGGCTAAACCTCGGACCAATGGGGATGGCTATAAAGGCTTGATGCACCAACCAGATACACATGCAGCACCAAGCTTTGTGGACGGTTTGAAAGCAGTCCGACATCTCCACTACCGTGTGATTACAGAAACTGGTTTGACAACTGCGGATGAGTTGCTTTATCCAGCAAGTCTTCCGTATGTTGAAGATTTGATTTCCTATCATGCCATTGGAGCGCGTTCGGTTGAAGACCAGGAGCATCGCTTTGTATCTAGTGGGATCTCTGCTCCGACAGGCATGAAGAATCCAACCTCTGGAAATCTTTCAGTCATGTTCAATGCGATTTATGCAGCCCAACATCCCCAAAACTTTTTGTTCAATGCCCAAGCAGTGGAAACATCAGGAAATCCTTTAGCTCATGCGATCCTTCGTGGAGGATTGGATGCAAGTGGTAAGAATATTCCAAACTACCATTATGAAGATTTGCTAGCGGCAGCAAAACGCTATAGCGAAATGGGCTTGCAACATCCTTTCATCCTGGTGGATACCAACCATGACAATTCTGGTAAACAATTCGAAGAGCAAGTACGCATCGTGAGAGAAACCATGATGAACCGTGCTTGGAACAAGGATTTGGCAATTTTAGTTCGTGGTTTCATGATTGAATCCTATCTAGAAGATGGTCGTCAAAATGAACCAGTGGTTTATGGTCAATCCATCACAGACCCTTGCCTGGGTTTGGAAAAAACACAGGCCTTGGTCAAAGAAATTGCAACGATGAATAAGTAAAAGGCAGGGGCGGAAGGAGTGATTCTTTAGCCCCTTCTCTTTTGTCAGTAAAACGATACTGAAACGATAAATAAGGATAAAACAAGATGATCAAAGGACATGGCATCGATATCGAATCGATCGCTGCGATTGAAAAAGCCTATCAGAAGAATAGTCGATTCGCTGAAAAAGTCTTAACTGAGGCTGAGCGAGAGCGCTTTGAGGAATTGTCTGGAAAACGGAAAATGGAATATTTAACGGGCCGATGGTCCGCCAAAGAAGCTTTTTCGAAGGCAATGGGAACAGGGATTGGACCGGTTGGTTTTCAAGAGTTAGAAATTTTAAATGATGCCCACGGAGCTCCCTATTTTTCTAAGTCTCCTTTTTCTGGGAAGGTATGGATTTCGATCAGTCATAAGGGAGACCTAGTGTCGACCAGTGTCATTTTGGAGGAAGAAAATGAAAGCAAGTAAACATAGACCAACTGTTGCTAGAGTCGATTTGGATGCCATTGCCTTTAATGTGCAACAAGTCAGTGACCATATTCCGAGTCAAGCCTTGAAATATGCAGTCGTCAAGGCCAACGCCTATGGTCATGGGGTCGTTGCGGTGACCAAAAAATTGGCACCTCAGGTAGATGGTTTTTGTGTTTCCAATATGGATGAAGCCCTCGAAATCCGTGAAGAAGGCTTGCAACACCCTATTTTAATTTTGGGAGTTGTGCCAAGTGAAACAGTGAACCTAGCCAAAGAGCATGACATCCGCTTAACAGTGGCGAGTCTTACTTGGTTGGATCAATTGCTTGGACAAGAAGCAGATCTTTCAGGATTGAAGGTCCATATCAAGGTGGATTCAGGAATGGGGCGGATAGGATTCCGAACTATCGAAGATATCAAAGAGGCTGAACGCCTCCTCTTAGCAGCTGGAGCTGAAATTGAAGGAATCTTTACTCATTTTGCGACAGCAGATGAGGCAGATGATCGAAAATTTCAAGCGCAATACCAGTTTTTCAAAGAAGTATTGGCTGCCCTTGAAACCCTTCCTACCATTGTCCATGCTAGTAATTCGGCTACCTCTTTGTGGCATGCGGATACGATTTTCACGGCTGTGCGCTTGGGAGATGTCATGTATGGCTTGAATCCGAGTGGTTCTGTGTTAGTCTTGCCTTATGAAATTAAGCCAGCCTTGAGTTTGGTGAGCGAATTAGTTCATGTGAAACAGTTGGAAGCTGGTCAAGATATTGGCTACGGGGCAACCTATACGACGGGAGAATCCCAATGGATCGGTACGATTCCTATCGGCTATGCGGATGGTTGGATCCGAGAGATGCAAAATTTCCATGTGCTGATTAAGGGGGACTATTGTCCCATTGTTGGTCGCGTTTCGATGGACCAGATAACGGTTCGCCTTCCTGAAGAATTGCCTCTGGGGGCCAAGGTTACCCTGATTGGACGTGAGGGCGAGAAAGAAATCACGGCAACAGAGGTTGCAGATTACCGTGGTACCATTAATTATGAAGTGGTCTGTCTCTTGAGTGATCGGATTCCTCGTGACTATACAGGTGAAGAATAAGAAGAAGCAGGTGGGATTTTCCCGGATGGACCTGCTTTTTTATAAAAGAAAGGAGGAGAAATGAATCTACACCAACCCTTATCCGTACTGCCTGGAGTCGGACCAAAATCGGCGGAAAAATTTAAAAAGTTAGGGATTGAAACCTTAGAAGATCTGCTCTTGTATTTCCCTTTTCGCTATGAAGACTTCAAAACGCGCAATGTTTTAGAGTTGGAAGATGGGGAAAAAGCCGTCATCTCTGGGGTGGTAGCAACACCAGCCAACGTCCAATATTATGGCTACAAACGAAATCGCTTACGTTTTTCGATCAAACAGGGTGACCAAGTCATTGCGGTTAATTTTTTCAACCAACCCTATCTAGCAGACAAAATCGAGGTCCAGCAGACAGTGGCGATTTTTGGAAAATGGGACAAGGCCAAGGGGAGTTTGACAGGGATGAAGCTCCTAGCTCAAGTGGAAGATGATTTGCAGCCGGTCTATCGAGTGACGCAAGGAGTCAGCCCAAACAGCCTGGTGAAATTGATCAAAA
>CAUCUH010000102.1:0-5628 GCA_958445905.1 uncultured Streptococcus sp. | reverse complement strand
GCCAAGTAGAGCAAAGTAAGCAAGTGGCGCTTTCTCTCAGTAAAAATCTGAGTAAAGTAAAATAAAATGAAGTAATAAATTAGGGTGGAACCGCGTTTCTGACGCCCCTAGGTCAAAGGACTTAGGAGCGAAGACACGGTTCTTTTTGTATCCTAAGTCACAAGAAACTTTATGAACAAGGAGTATTCAATGTCAAAAAAACTAACCTTTCACTGCGTTAGTGGCAGAGACCTCCTTATAGTCGGACTGCTCCATGCTCAGCACTAGGGTGCCTGAGCTAGATGCAGTACTAACTCGTCTTGCTTCGTAAAATCGACGAGGCAGACTCATGTCGCAAGAATTTATAAAAAGGAGAAGAAGATGTCAAAAAAACTAACCTTTCACTGCGTTAGAGGCAGATACCTCCTTACAGTTGGACTGCCCCACGCTGAGCACTAGGATGCCTGAGCTAAACGCAGTACTAACTCGTCTTGCCTCGTACGATCGACGAGGCAGACTCGTGTCGCAAGAAATTATAGAAAAAGGAGTAAAACATGTCTAAAAAATTGACTTTCCAGGAAATCATCCTTACTTTGCAACAATACTGGAATGACCAGGGTTGTATGCTCATGCAAGCTTATGATAATGAAAAAGGTGCGGGAACCATGAGTCCTTACACCTTCCTTCGTGCCATTGGTCCTGAACCATGGAATGCGGCTTATGTAGAGCCATCACGTCGTCCAGCAGATGGACGTTACGGGGAAAACCCAAACCGTCTTTACCAACACCACCAATTCCAAGTGGTGATGAAACCATCACCATCAAATATTCAAGAACTCTACCTTGAGTCATTGGAAAAATTGGGGATCAATCCTTTGGAACACGATATCCGTTTCGTTGAAGATAACTGGGAAAACCCATCAACTGGTTCAGCTGGTCTTGGTTGGGAAGTTTGGTTGGACGGTATGGAAATCACTCAGTTCACCTACTTCCAACAAGTTGGTGGATTGGCAACTGGTCCGGTAACTTCTGAGGTCACTTACGGATTGGAACGTTTGGCTTCTTACATCCAAGAAGTCGATTCTGTTTACGATATTGAGTGGGCTCCAGGTGTTAAATACGGAGAAATCTTCCTTCAACCAGAATATGAACACTCAAAATACAGCTTTGAAGTTTCTGACCAAGATATGCTTCTTGAAAACTTCGAAAAATTTGAAAAAGAAGCAGGACGTGCTTTGGAATTGGGCCTTGTTCACCCAGCCTATGACTACGTTTTGAAATGTTCACATACCTTCAATTTGCTAGATGCTCGTGGAGCAGTATCCGTTACAGAACGTGCCGGCTATATTGCCCGCATCCGTAACTTGGCTCGTGTCGTAGCCAAAACCTTCGTCGCAGAACGTAAAAAACTTGGTTACCCACTTCTCGACGAAGCCACACGCGCCAAACTCCTAGCAGAAGAGGAAGAATAAAGAGAGCGTATTAGATGGGATTGACTGATAGAGCAATCCTACAGAACCAGTTGCCGCAGTGATAAAGGTATCGTTAGAGAAACTAATGATACCAGGCAAAATTGGAGACCTTAGGCTCCAATTTTAGCAATGAAACGACGAAGTCGGTTGCTGCGTGCCAATCACATAAGGCAAACTGGAAAAAAAAGATATTTTTCGGAGAAAAAACATGACAAAAAACTTATTAGTAGAACTTGGACTTGAAGAGTTGCCAGCCTACGTTGTCACACCAAGTGAAAAACAACTCGGTGAGAAAATGGCAGCCTTCTTGGATGACAACCGCCTTTCATACGAAAGCATTCAAACCTTCTCAACACCACGCCGTTTGGCTGTCCGTGTGATTGGTTTAGCAGATCAACAATCCGATTTGACTGAAGATTTTAAAGGACCTTCTAAGAAAATCGCCTTGGATGCAGATGGAAACTTCTCAAAAGCGGCTCAAGGATTCGTCCGTGGAAAAGGCTTGACGGTTGATGATATCGAATTCCGTGAAGTCAAAGGTGAAGAGTACGTTTATGTTACGAAGCACGAAGCTGGAAAACCAGCTAAAGAAGTTTTGGCTGGCGTTCCAGAAGTGCTTGCTTCATTGACCTTCCCTGTCAGCATGCACTGGGCTAACAATACATTTGAATACATTCGCCCAGTTCACACCTTGACAGTTCTTTTGGGCGACGAAGCGCTCGATCTTGATTTCTTGGATATCCAATCAGGTCGTGTGAGCCGTGGACACCGTTTCCTTGGACATGAAGTGGAAATTACTAATGCGGATTCTTATGAAGAAGACCTTCGCACGGTTTACGTGATTGCGGATAGCAAAGAACGTGAAAATATGATTCGTGAGCAAATCAAAGCTATCGAAGCAGAACAAGGTGTTCAAGTTCAAATCGAAGAAGGACTTTTGAATGAAGTCTTGAACTTGGTCGAATACCCAACTGCCTTTATGGGAAGTTTTGACACTAAATATTTGGATGTTCCAGAAGAAGTCTTGGTGACCTCAATGGAAACGCACCAACGTTACTTTGTTGTACGTGACCTTGATGGTAAACTTAAACCAAACTTCATCTCCGTCCGTAATGGTAACGCTGAGCACTTGGAAAATGTTATCCGAGGAAATGAAAAAGTATTGGTGGCGCGTCTTGAAGACGGTGAATTCTTCTGGCGTGAAGACCAAAAACTTAAGATTGAAGACCTCGTTGCTAAATTGGCTAACGTGACCTTCCATGAAAAAATTGGTTCTCTTTCAGAACACATGGCACGTGCGGGTGTTATTGCAGCGTCACTAGCTGAGCAAGCTGGTTTGACTGCTGAAGAAACGGCAGCTGTCGCTCGTGCAGCTGAAATCTACAAATTTGACCTCTTGACGGGTATGGTCGGAGAGTTCGATGAATTGCAAGGAATCATGGGTGAAAAATACGCTCTCCTTGCTGGTGAAGATGCTGCGGTTGCGACAGCTATCCGTGAGCACTACCTTCCTGATTCAGCAGACGGAGCTCTTCCAGAGACTAAGGTTGGTGCTATCCTTGCCCTTGCAGATAAATTGGATACCCTCCTTTCCTTCTTCTCAGTAGGCTTGATTCCATCAGGTTCCAATGACCCTTATGCGCTTCGTCGTGCAACACAAGGGATTGTTCGTATCTTGGATGCCTTTGGTTGGCATATCCCTATGGATGAGTTGATTGACAGCCTTTACGGACTTTCATTTGATAGCCTTTCCTATGACAATCAAGCAGAAGTGCTCAACTTCATCAAAGCGCGTGTGGACAAGATGATGGGACGCACACCAAAAGACATCAAAGATGCTGTTCTTGCTGGTTCAAACTTTGTCGTGGCTGATATGCTGGAAGCAGCTGAAGCTCTCTCAGAAGCTTCGAAGACCGATGGTTACAAGGCAGCTGTTGAATCCCTCTCACGTGCTTTCAACTTGGCAGAAAAAGCAGATGCTTCAGTAGCAGTCGATGCCAGTCTCTTTGAAAACGATCAAGAAAAAGCCCTTGCTAAAGCAATTGAAGATCTTGAATTGACTGGTTCAGCTAGCGACAAATTGGCTCAACTCTTTGCTCTTAGCCCAGTCATTGATGCTTTCTTTGACAATACCATGGTTATGGCAGAAGATGAGGCTGTTAAAAACAACCGTTTGGCCCTTCTTGCAGGCCTTGTAGCGAAAGCCAACGCTGTTGCAGCCTTCAACCAATTGAACACAAAATAATTACCTGATGACAGGTAGAAAGTAGGTCTTATTATGACACCTGAAAAAATCGCTCGAATCAATGAGCTTGCTAAAAAGAAAAAAACAGAAGGTTTGACTCCTGAAGAAGCAGTGGAACAAGCAAAACTTCGTGAAGAATACATTGAAGGTTATCGTCGTTCGGTTCGTCACCACATCGAAGGGATCAAAATTGTGGATGAAGAAGGTAACGATGTAACACCTGAGAAACTACGCCAAGTGCAACGTGAAAAAGGTTTGCATGGCCGTAGTCTCGATGACCCTAATTCATAAGCAAAAGAGTGCTGGAAGAGATTTCAGCACTCTTTTTAATCTATAAAATTCAGAATATTCTGGACTGGATTGACCAATTTTTAAAAACATGGTATAGTAGATTGTATGAAAATTTGAAGTATACTTTTCTGAAAATGTACAGAAAAAGAATTGGAGTAATTATATGTCAAAAAAACATCATCCTGGTGAAGAAACCGAAAATGGGATGGTTCGTGGTCTGCAAAATCGGCATGTTCAGCTGATCGCTATTGCAGGAACCATCGGGACAGGACTCTTTCTTGGAGCCGGTCGTTCCCTTTCTTTGACAGGGCCCTCTATTATTTTAGTCTATATGCTGACTGGCGCCTTCATGTACTTGATGATGCGGGCAATCGGAGAAATGCTCTATATGGACCCTGATCAACACACCTTTATCAATTTTATCACCAAGTATATAGGAAAAGGTTGGGGTTATTTTTCAGGATGGTCCTATTGGGTCTCCTTGGTATTTTTGGGAATGGCAGAGATCACCGCTGTTTCCAACTATGTCCAGCTTTGGTTTCCAAATTGGCCAGCCTGGCAGATTCAAATTATCTTTTTAGCGCTCTTAAGTTGTGTAAACTTGATCGCTGTGAAGGTTTTTGGAGAGGTTGAATTCTGGTTTGGAATGATCAAGATTGTCACTATTTTAGCCTTGATCGCAACAGGAATCTTTATGGTGACGACGAATTTTGAAACACCAGCTGGACACGCTAGCTTAAGTAACATTACCAATGGTTTTCAAATGTTTCCAAATGGTTGGGTCAAGTTCGTCATGGCCTTCCAAATGGTCTTCTTTGCTTACCAAGCAATCGAATTTGTTGGAATTACTACTTCTGAAACAGCTAATCCCCGACAAGTATTGCCAAAAGCTATTAAAGAAATTCCAATCCGGATTGTAATCTTTTATGTAGGAGCTTTGTTGGCGATTATGGCTATTTTCCCTTGGCAACAGCTTCCTGTCAATAAGTCACCATTTGTCACGGTCTTTCAGATGGTAGGAATCAAGTGGGCAGCTGGATTGATTAATTTTGTTGTACTGACAGCTGCTGCATCTTCCTTGAATTCCACCCTCTATTCAACAGGGCGTCACTTGTACCAGATTGCAAAAGAAACACCAAACAGCAAAGTGATGAATCGTTTGAAACTGAATAGCTTATCTCGTATGGGGATTCCAAGTCGCGCGATTATTTTTTCTGCGATTGTGGTTGCTGTTTCTGCCTTTATCAATGTGTTGCCAGGTGTCTCAGATGCCTTTGCCTTGATTACGGCATCTTCTTCTGGTGTCTACATTGCTATTTACATTTTGACGATGCTTGCCCATCTTAAGTACCGTAAATCGAAAGAATTTATGCCAGATGGTTTTGTCATGCCAGCCTATAAAGTGTTGAATCCATTGACCATTGTTTTCTTCCTCTTCGTATTCGTTTGTCTCTTCTTGCAAGAATCAACATACATTGGAGCGATTGGAGCAACCATCTGGATCATTCTTTTTGGGATTTACAGCAATTGGAAACATAATCAATAAACCGCAAGAGAGTGGGACAGAAATCGGTAATTCGTTAGAACTCGATTTCGTCGTCCCACCTCCGCACAGTTGAGTAGGGCTGTAAAAGCTGATGA
>CAUCUH010000101.1:0-5645 GCA_958445905.1 uncultured Streptococcus sp. | reverse complement strand
GCTCTTATGATCACCCACCATATGGAAGATGCTTTGAAATATGGAAATCGCTTGATTGTCATGAAAGATGGGCACATCGTCCAAGACCTCAATCAAGAAGAAAAAGCCCAAATGGCCATCGCAGACTACTATGAATTATTTGAGAAAGAATAAGATACAAAGGGCGTAGCGGATACAGTCAAAATAGGGAATACGACGCAGAATCTTCAGATTCTAGGAGGATTCATCTTTTTGACACAATCCGCAGCCCGTGTTCATTTAATAAGATACAAAGCCCGTAAAATGGGAGTAGAACAGAAGCGACATCACTTAGGTTGTTTGATGTAGAAGTAGTTTGTCTACATGCTAGAGAGTGGGACAGAAATCGGTAATTCGTTAGAATTCGATTTCGTCGTCCCACCTCCGCACAGTTGAGTAGGGCTGTAAAAGCTGATGCAATCAGCGTAGTAGAGCCCACTCAACCACTGCGTCTTGCTCGACAATCCAAAAATAATTGAGAGGCTAGGACTTTTGTCCCAGCCTCTTTTCTTTTTCTTAAATCATCTGTAAAACCGCATAAAAATTGGAACTAGTTTCAGCTGAAATCGCTTGCAATTACTTAGGTAGCTGAGTATAATATAGTTAGAAAGATAAAGAAGGGATTGATACCAATGCCTTATCGAGTTAAAATTTAGGTTACTTCGTTTTAGGCCTGTTTTGCTGATATCTGTTCATGCTCTTATCGTAAAAGAGCAGTCATGTCGTGTGTGTCGGATCGGTTGGACGGTCGGGCAAACCTGCTTAGTTTGTCCGGAGACATAAGAAAACGTGGAAATAGTAGGTAGAAGCTTTTTGTAAAGGTTTTCAAACTTCAATGCGTCCAGTCGGAAACTAATCATTTGGATTTAGGATAGCAAAGAAAACCTCTGGTATTTTACACAAATACTATTAAATGAAATCAACATCATAAACATTGTTTTGTTAGCCAAAAGGTTAATTGCACCAAGTCAGTGAAGCAGACCAGGCCTCTAGTCCCGTAAGACTGGAGGCCATTTTTATAAAATACCCAGGAGGAGGTGAGAGTATGGGATTGTCGTATGCGCAAGAATATAGTTGTCGTGACCATTTTCGGCAAAGAGCTTTTGAGCGCTTTGGAGTAGATGATCAGCACCTGAACAGGTGGATTAACCAACACCTCCCCTCCCTCTCTCCTTATGATAGTAATGTGGTTCAACCAGCTAATACAGAAGCCTATGTAGCCAGTGATGGTGTCATCTTTGTCTGCAATATCAAAAGTCGGGAGTTTATCACCTGTTTTAAGGCGGTTAATTACCAAGAATCTAAGGAAGAAGAGGAAGCTTATACGGACATTCACGAAAACAATGTCGCTTCCTTCAAAAAAGATATGAACCACCTAGTCAATCGCTACCGACTCAAGGAAGCCAAAGAGCTGTTTGAAAACATTGGGGAGGACTTGGATGATTTTTATCGCCTGTCCCAAGCGGTCAAGAACGGCCAATTGAGCGAACGAAATAGTCAGCGCCTAGAGGAGTTGTTAGGCAAGTTTCATGTGATCAAGGCAGCCATGCGGATCATTGAAAATAAACGGGGAGATTACCATCTTTAGGGTCTTTTCCCCCTAAAAATAGGCGCCTAGAAGCCCTCTCATCTACTTCAGATGAGAGGACTTTTTTGCTGTGGAAAGCTTTTTGAAAAAAAGAGAAAAAAATTGTATAATAGAGTGGATATGCAAGTATTTGCAAAGCTGTAATTCGACTTGGGCAACCAAGGACCGTAAGTATTAAAATAATCACACTAAAGGAGACAACAGTGAGTAGTATTAAATTAGTCACTCTTGGCGGTGTTCGAGAAAATGGGAAAAATCTCTACGTTGCCGAAGTGAACGATTCGATTTTTGTCTTGGATGCAGGTTTGAAGTATCCAGAAAATGAGCAACTTGGGGTGGATGTCGTTATCCCCAACATGGATTATCTATTTGAAAACAAGGACCGCATTGCGGGTGTTTTCTTGACCCATGGTCACGCAGATGCGATTGGGGCCTTGCCTTATCTTTTGGCGGAAGCGAAAGTCCCTGTATTCGGGACCGAGTTGACCATTGAGTTAGCTAAACTCTTTGTCAAAAGCAATGACAGTGTGAAGAAATTCAACGACTTTCATGTCATCGATCAGAATTCTGAGATTGATTTTGGTGATGCTGTCGTCTCTTTCTTTCAAACAACCCACTCCATCCCTGAAAGTATCGGGATTGTGATTGGCACTCCTGAGGGCAATATCGTCTACACAGGAGACTTTAAATTTGACCAAACTGCCAGCGAGTCGTACGCAACAGACTTTGCTCGCCTAGCTGAGATTGGACGCGAAGGCGTGCTCGCTCTCTTGAGTGACTCGGCCAACGCGGATAGCAAGATGCAAGTTGCCAGTGAGCAAGAAGTGGGCGATGAAATCCTGGATACCATTGCGGACTGGGATGGTCGTGTGATCGTAGCAGCGGTAGCCAGCAACCTTTCTCGGATCCAGCAGGTCTTTGATGCTGCAGCTGAGACTGGCCGCCGAGTGGTCTTGACAGGGTTTGATGTGGAAAACATCGTCCGCACAGCCATTCGCTTGAACAAATTATCTCTTGCCAACGAAAAACTCTTGATCAAACCAAAAGAAATGAGCCGTTTTGAGGATCATGAATTGATTATTTTGGAAACAGGCCGGATGGGTGAGCCAATCAATGGTTTGCGTAAGATGTCGATTGGTCGTCACCGCTATGTGGAAATCAAAGATGGAGACTTGGTCTACATCGTTACAACGCCATCGATTGCCAAAGAAGCAGTGGTGGCACGTGTGGAAAATATGATTTACCAATCCGGTGGAATTGTTAAATTGATCACGTCAAGCTTGCGCGTATCTGGTCATGGAAACGCACGGGACTTGCAGTTGATGATCAACCTTCTTCGTCCTAAATATCTCTTCCCAATCCAAGGGGAGTACCGTGAATTGGATGCCCATGCACGAGTGGCTATGGAAGTCGGTATCTTGCCTGAAAATATCTTTATTCCAAAACGCGGAACGGTGATGGAGTATGAAAAGGGTGACTTTGTTCCTGCCGGTAGTGTCTCAGCAGGAGATGTCATGATTGATGGGAATGCCATTGGGGATGTGGGCAATATTGTCCTTCGTGACCGCAAGGTCTTGTCAGAAGACGGGATCTTTATCGTGGCGCTCACGGTGAATCGCAAAGAGAAGAAAATTATTTCCAAAGCGCGCGTGCACACCCGTGGTTTTGTCTATGTCAAGAAGAGCCGGGATATTCTTCGTGAAAGTTGCGAATTGGTCAACCAAAGCGTCGAAGATTATTTGAATCAAGACAGCTTTGACTGGGGTGAGTTAAAAGGTTTGGTACGCGACAACTTGTCTAAGTTCTTGTTTGAACAAACCAAACGCCGTCCAGCCATCCTACCAGTCGTGATGGAAGTGAAATAATAGTAGAAAACGAAACGCTTGGCGGCCCGAGGCTTGCCGAGTGTTTTTAACAGTAGAAAGAGGAAATCAAATGGCAGTTATGCAGATTGAGTATTATTCAGAAGCCTTGAAGATGGAGTGGGGCGTGTCCGTCCTTTATCCCGATGCATCGCGCGTGGAAGATCCAGCGGATACGGATATTCCTGTTCTCTATCTCTTACACGGGATGAATGGCAACCACCACTCCTGGTTGAAGCGGACCAATGTGGAGCGCATCCTTCGCAATACCAATCTGATCGTGGTCCTACCCAATACCAATAATGGTTTTTACACAGATACCCAGTATGGCTACAACTACTACACGGCCATTGCGAAAGAATTGCCAGAGACCCTTTCTCGCTTCTTCCCGAATATGACTAAGAAACGGGAGAAAACCTTTATTGCTGGCTTATCCATGGGTGGCTATGGCTCGATGCTCTTGGCTCTCAAGACAAATCGTTTCTCTCGAGCTGCGAGTTTCTCTGGAGCACTTAGTTTTCACGATCGGGACTTTGAAAACAATGACTTGGAACAACCAGCTTTTTGGAAGGGAATTTTTGGAGAGATTGAGGATTGGACGACCAGTCCCTACTCGCTAGAGACCGCTGCCAAGAAGTTTTCAGATAAGAAGACCAAACTATGGATCTGGTGTGGGGAGCAGGATTTCCTTTATGAAGCCAATAATTTTGAAGTCAAGGAATTAGAAAAGTTAGGCTTAAATGTCACCTATACCCACAGCCCAGGCAAGCATGAATGGTTCTACTGGGAACGTGAGTTGGAGCACTTTTTACAAACCCTACCAATCGACTTTGAATTGGAAGAAAGACTAAACTAAGATACAAAGGGCGTAGCGGATACAGTGAAAATAGGGAGTAGGACAGAAGCGATATCATTTATAAACGCTTCGTCGTCCTACCCCCACAAGGCTGATTAGGTATTCTTCTGAGCTTAGAAAGCGACAGAAGAATCCAATCAGCTACTGTGTCTTGAATTCATTGCTATTCAGAATACGTTTTTCACACAGCATTCAGCCCGTGTTCGTTTAATAAGATACAAATAGATTGGATATAAGTCAGAGCATTTGTTCTGGCTTTTTTCATATATATAGCAAGAAAGGCTAGAAAGGTCACTTATTCATTTCAGTCCCGCTTTCTTTGTGGTATAATAGGAACGATTGAAAAATGAGCTAGAAATAGCGAACAAGATAAGAGGAGAGAAATATGGCAAAAGATATTCGTGTGCGTTATGCACCAAGTCCAACTGGACTACTACACATCGGAAATGCTCGTACAGCATTGTTTAACTACTTGTATGCGCGCCACCATGGTGGAACTTTTATCATCCGTATCGAAGATACGGACCGCAAACGTCACGTTGAAGACGGAGAACGTTCCCAGCTTGAAAACCTTCGTTGGTTGGGCATGGACTGGGATGAAAGCCCTGAGACGCACGAAAACTACCGCCAATCAGAACGGCTACCACTTTATCAAAAATACATCGACCAACTCTTGGCTGAAGGCAAAGCCTACAAGTCTTATGTAACAGAAGAAGAGTTGGCAGCGGAGCGGGAACGCCAAGAAGCAGCTGGGGAAACACCTCGTTACATCAACGAATACCTTGGTATGAGCGAAGAAGAAAAAGCGGCCTATATTGCAGAACGTGAAGCGGCAGGTATCATCCCGACGGTTCGTTTGGCAGTGAATGAGTCAGGTATTTACAAGTGGCATGATATGGTCAAAGGCGATATCGAGTTTGAAGGTGGCAATATCGGTGGGGACTGGGTTATCCAAAAGAAAGATGGCTACCCAACTTACAACTTTGCCGTTGTGATCGATGACCACGATATGCAAATCTCTCACGTCATCCGTGGAGATGACCACATTGCCAACACTCCAAAACAACTTATGGTCTATGAAGCGCTTGGATGGGAAGCACCAGAATTTGGTCACATGACCTTGATTATCAACTCTGAAACTGGTAAGAAGTTGTCTAAACGCGATACCAACACTCTTCAATTTATCGAAGATTACAGGAAGAAAGGTTACCTTCCAGAAGCAGTCTTTAACTTTATCGCTCTTCTTGGTTGGAACCCGGGTGGGGAAGACGAGATCTTCTCTCGCGAAGAACTCATCAAGCTCTTTGATGAAAACCGCCTC
>CAUCUH010000100.1:0-5650 GCA_958445905.1 uncultured Streptococcus sp. | reverse complement strand
GAGCAATGACAAAGCTAGTCCGCCCTTTCATCAAATTCTTCATGGCTTTTTGAATCAAGAGTTCTAAACGCGTATCGACAGAAGACGTCGCTTCATCCAAAATCAAGATTTTAGGATCCGCTAGGAGCGCACGCGCAATGGTTAGGAGTTGCTTTTGCCCTAGAGAAATATTGCTAGACTCCTGGTTCATTTCCATATTGTAACCACCAGGGAGTGTCCGGATAAAGTGATCGACATTGGCTGCCTTTGCAGCTTCCACAATTTCTTCATCCGTTGCCTCAAGATTACCAAAGCGAAGGTTTTCTTTGATGGTTCCTTCATATAACCAAGCATCCTGAAGCACCATTCCGAATTGTTTGCGGTAATCTTGGCGAGATAGATGACGAATATCATGACCATCCACCGTAATCGATCCTGCAGTCACATCGTAAAAGCGCATCAGCAGATTAATCAGGGTTGTTTTCCCAGCTCCAGTCGGTCCGACAATGGCCACCATTTCACCTGGTTTGACTTCTAGGTTGAAATCACGAATCAAGGGTTTGTCCGCTACATATTGGAAATCAACGTTTTTAAAGCTAACTTGACCTGTCAAATCTCCAGAGAGGGTTTCTGTCACATCTGACACTTCATCTGGCTCATCCATAACTTGGAAAATCCGGTCTAGAGACGACTTAGCACTTTGTAGCTGACCTGCCAATTGGGTCAAGTTTTGAATCGGTTGGTTGATCTGCCAAACATATTGAACGAAGGCCTGCATATTCCCGACAGTCAAACGCCCTGCTAACACTTGCAAGCCACCAAACAAAGCGATAATGAGATAAGTCAAATCTGAAATCCCATTTAAAATCGGCATCATTAAGCCAGAAATGAAATTAGCCTTGAATCCTACTTTTTGAAGGCGATGGGTAATATCATGAAACTCTTCCTGGGAAGATTTTTCCCGAACGTAGAGCTTAAGGACATTAAAGCCTGTTAAATTTTCTTGCACAAAGCCGTTCATTGCTCCCAAAACATCTGCCTGCTCTTTAAAGTAAGGTTGAGATTTTTTCATGATAAATCGAGCACTGAAATAAGTGATCGGAATGGACAAAATGACCACTAGCCCCAGCTGGATGTTTAAGTACAAGACCATGCTGATGACAAAGAGCAAGGTAAAGATAGCATTAACGATTTGTAAGAAGGACTGTTGCAAAGCATTAGAGACAGTTTCGACATCGCTAGTAAAACGTCCTAGCAAATCTCCGAACTGATGCCGGTCAAAATAAGAAACGGGAATGTGATTGATTTTATGAGACAAATCATTTCGCATATCCTGAACAGTCTTTTGAACAGCATTGGTCATGAAATAGTTGGAATAATAAGATCCCAACTCATAGAGGACCCCACGGAATAGATAGAGCGTCATAATGATCGCGATATAGGAGGTGTTAAGACCAGCTCCCGCAAGGCCTTTTGCCATATCCATGAGATTTTTTGTCAACTCAGTAATCGCAAGCCCCAAAACAAAGGGTTCGACAACACTCATGACGACACTTAGAATTTTTAAGAAAATGGACAAGCAAACTTCCAAGCGATAGGCTCTCAAATAGGTCCATAGTCTACTAAAACTGTTTTGTTCTTGTTTCATCTGCTTCTCCTTTCTATTCTTCTGTCAACGATGGACTATCGAGCTGCGAATTGGCAATTTCACGATAGATCTCATTGCTTTCCATCAATTCATCGTGAGTACCTCGACCGACGATCTCCCCTTGGTCCAAGACAATAATTTGATCCGCATCCATAATGGTTCCCACACGTTGCGCTACGATCAGAACGGTCGCATCTCCTGTAACTTCTTTGAGACGTTTCCGCAAAGTGGCATCCGTCTTGTAGTCTAAGGCAGAGAAGGAATCATCAAAAATAAAGACATCTGGATCTTTGACAACGGCACGAGCGATGGATAAGCGTTGTTTTTGACCACCTGAAAGGTTGCTACCACCTTCTACCAAATGCGTATCAAAGCGTTCCTCACGGCTGTCGATAAATTCCTTGGCTTGGGAAATTTCAGCCGCTTGTTCTAGCTCTTGTACAGAGGCATCTTCTTTCCCATAACGAAGGTTCTCAGCAATGGTTCCCGTAAAGAGCAAGGCCTTTTGTGGAATAAAACCAATCTTTTGGCGAAGGGCTTTCAGATTGTAGTCACGGACATCCACACCATCGACCAAAATCTTCCCTAGGGTGACATCATAGAATCGAGGAATCAACTGCACAAGTGAAGATTTCCCAGAACCGGTCGAGCCGATAAAGGCAATGGTTTCGCCAGGTTTGGCTTGAAAGGAAATATTATGGAGAACTGGACTCTCCGTCTCACCTGGATAAGCAAAGGTGACATTGTCAAATTCCAAATAGCCACGAGATGCTGTCTCTGTTACACCATTCTCATTTGGATCAATCGAAATGGGCATGTCCATGATTTCCTTGAGCCGACGGCTAGAAACCGCAGTCCGAGGATACATGGTAAAGAGATTGGCTAAAAAGAGGAAAGATAAAAGCGCGTGGAAGCTATACTCAATAAAGGCAACCAAGTCCCCAATTTTCAAACTACCGTCATGAAGAGGATCCAAAGCAAACCAGACAATCGCCACAATCATAGCAATGATGATCTGTACAAATAGGGGTTCTGTCAAACCAGTAAGTTTGAACAATTTATTCGAGTTTTCCGCATAGACTTCATTTTCAGCCGCAAATTTATCCTCTTGGAATTCTTCGCGGGCAAAGGCACGAATCACACGAAGCCCTGTCAAATTTTCACGCGCAAACTGGTTGAGATGGTCGAGGGTCTTTTGTTGCTTCTCAGAAAGTGGACGTGTCTTAACTGCTACATACCAGACGACGACAGCAAGAAATGGTACTGATACCGCTACAATCCACGCTAAAGAAGGACTAGTTGTCAGAATCAAGAGAACACTGGAAACCATCATCAAGGGTGTGATGACCCCCATCTTCAACATAGAATCCGCAAACTGCATCAAAACAAAGGCATCCGAAGTCAAGCGAGTGACCAATGACGATACCCCGATTTGCTCATACTCGTGATGCGAGTACTCCTGTAACTTAGCATAGAGGTCATTGCGCATATCGCGGACCATGGTGGTCGTTAGTTGACCAACCGCGTAAGACAAGATAATCCGCCCCACAATCCCAAACAAAATGATCGCAAACATGACCCAGCCCCAGAAATACAGTCGATCAACATCACGCGGGTTAATCCCCTCATCAATCATGCGAGCTAGAATTGTTGGCAAGCCCAAATTGACAATAACAAACAGGACTGCTGAAAATAGATTCAGGGCTAGCCACTTAGGATACTTTTTCAAGTAAGACCAAATATAAAGCATAGATGATTCTCCTTTTCCATAAATAATAACCTTGATCACACAGAAAAGAGGGAGCGAGACGAAATCATTTTCAAAGAAAATCATTCCTGCCCCAGTCCCATCTGTAGTCTCATTCATTATACCAAACTAGTCATAAAAGTAAAGCAAAAGAGCAGGTTTCCCCGCTCTTCACTTGAATTATTTCGTGCGTTTGAGTTTTGCATTTTTAAGAATCATAAGATCCCCTTGGTTGCTATTACTTAACTTAGAAAGATCAAATGTCAAATAGTCACCATCGACCTTATATGTAATCTTTTCTCCACTACCATCATTTGACGAGATTGTTTTCTCTTTTTGATTGATTTTGACATCATAAGATCGCTCATTCTTTTGACCAGCGACTTCACCCGCGATGCTGAGGGTTCCTTTAGAATCTTTGATCTTAATAGAAACTTCAAAATTAATAACGTCTCCAATAGACTCTAATTGACTACCTGATAAGCCCTGCTCCTCAAGAATTTTCTTGAGTTCAGTTTTTGATGGTTTGTAGACATAAGTCCCATTATCACTTTTGGCACCACATGCCACCAAGAGGACGGCTGCAAAAACTGCAACGAAAGCTAAAAGAATACGTTTAATATTTTTCATAATCAATCTCCTAATGTATTTTATAATGAGATTTTACCACTATTTTCATACCGATTCAAGATGTTTTAAAGAAGAAAAAGAGCAGATTCCCTCTGCCCTTCTCTTGTATTATTTTGTACGTTTGAATTTAGCGTTTTTGAACATTTCCAAAGCGGCCTCATGACCTGAACTCTTTTCACCAGATAAATCAAAAGTGAACACATCGCCTGAAACTTTGTATTTAACCTTCTCACCTTCACCTGTTTTAGATTGAAGAGTTTTCTTTTGTTGGTCAACTTTCATATCAAATGATTGGTCAGTCTTTTGTCCCATCATTTCACCTTTAATTTTAAGGCTACCTGTTTTGTCTTTAATGGTCACTGAAACTTCCAATTTAACATTGTCGATCAATGCATCTACACTTGAACTTGGAGCACCTTGTTCTTCAAGGATTTCCTTCACTTCAGTTTTTGATGGTTTGTAGACATAAGTCCCGTTATCACTTTTGGCACCACATGCCACCAAGAGGACAGCTGCAAAAACAGCTACTACAGCCAAAAGAATACGTTTAAAGTTTTTCATAACTTCTCCTTTTTAGTTAGATTCACCCTATTATATCAACAATTCAGACACACGGCAATGAAATATTACAAATGTAATACTCTTGTAATATATTTATCAACTAATATTAAACGATTAAAAATGCAGGATCCGTACCTACCATTTCTTTTATTTGATCTTTTTAAATTTCGCGTATTTTATGAAATTTATATAGGTGTCGGAATTACTCATGCCAGAATCACTTACATCTTTAATTGTTAATACCCCACCAGAAATTTGATAAGTAATTTTAGTCTTACTATATTCACTTTCCAATATAATTGTTTTAGTTTTTTGATCAACCTTAAAATCATAGGGTAGATTGGTATTTTGAACATTTGATTTTATCTGAACCTTTATGAGGCCTGTTTTGTCCTTAATGATTATCGAAACCTTAAATTTATAATCATCTGAAATGATATAAGCAAGTTGACTTGGTAGCATCTCCCTCACTTCTTCTGTTGAGGGTTCGAATACATAAGTCCCATTATCACTGTTTAGACCACAGGCTACCAAGAGGACTGCTGCAAAAACAGCACCTAAAGCCAAAAGAATCTGTTTGAAAATTTTCATACCTTCTCCTTAGTTCATAGAATATCCCTATTATAGCAACAATCTTGTTGTATCTCAATGAAATATTAGATGATACAGAGCTTGTAAAAGTCTTAAAAGAAAAAACGCACGAAAAAACCGAGGCCTAAACCTCGGTTTTCGTTTTGATTGGAAACTCTATTATTTAAGAGTAACTGAAGCTCCAGCTTCTTCCAATTTACCTTTGATTTCTTCAGCTTCAGCAGCTGCAACACCTTCTTTGATGACACCAGGTGCACCATCAACAAGTTCTTTAGCTTCTTTAAGACCAAGACCAGTGATTTCACGTACAACTTTGATAACGCCGACTTTCTTGTCGCCTGCAGATGTCAATTCGATATCGAATGAATCTTTAGCAGCACCTGCGTCAGCAGCACCAGCTGCAGCAACAGCTACAGGAGCAGCTGCAGTTACACCAAATTCTTCTTCGATAGCTTTTACAAGGTCGTTCAATTCAAGGATTGAAGCTTCTTTAA
>CAUCUH010000099.1:0-5788 GCA_958445905.1 uncultured Streptococcus sp. | reverse complement strand
ACGGTGGACCGTATTCCAGGGCCGTCCTTTGTGGAATAGCGCTGTATGGTCGACATGCTTGACTCGATTGCAACTTAGCTACTTCGATTTGCTTTTCCAAATCACTGATCAAACGAGTGACCTCAAGTAAGCTGGCCTGGTCCTCAGCTAAGCTTTCATCCAACTGATGGCGGGCTTTCTTGATGCGTACATTATCTTCTTCTAAGACCTGACGACGTTGGTAATAAGAAGCCAACTGTTCTTGAATGGCTTTTTCTTCTTGATCAGCCTTTTCGTAGAGCTCTTTTGTCAGATCGACTTGAGCAACTAAAACATCTAGCAAGAGAACCTGCCGTTCTTGGTCTAATTCCAAGAAACGGCGAGCGACAGTCGCTTGCTTTTCAAGAGGTTGGATCTGTCCTTCTAATTCATAGAGGATGTCCTCCAGACGGTCCAAATTCTCCTGGGTTTGGTTGAGTTTGGTCTCAGTTTCCTTACGCCGCGTCTTAAATTTCAAGACACCAGCAGCTTCTTCAAAGATAGCCCGGCGTTCTTCCGGTTTGGAGTTAAAGATCTCCTCTACCCGTCCTTGGGAGATGATAGAGAAAGAATCACGTCCCAATCCCGTATCCATGAACAAATCGTGAACATCTCTGAGACGTACTTTCTTGCCGTCGATCTTGTACTCGCTGTCTCCTGAACGATAAATATGCCGTTCGACCCGAATTTCTTTCCCTGCCTGCTTGATAAAACCATCTTGGTTATCTAAGACAACTGTGACACAGGCATAATTCAGCGGTTTACGCGATTCTGTCCCTGCAAAGATGACATCGGGCATCTTGCCCCCACGTAGACTCTTGACACTGGATTCCCCCAGGGCCCAGCGCAAGCTCTCCGTGATATTTGATTTTCCAGATCCATTAGGCCCTACAACGGCAGTGACCCCTTTGTCAAATACGACTTTTGTCTTATCCGCAAAGGATTTAAAGCCTTGGATTTCAATCTCTTTTAGATACATGGCCCATCATTCCTCGTTTCAACTGCATTGCGGGCTGCTTCCTGCTCCGCTAACTTCTTGGAACGACCATGACCATGTCCCATCGTTTGACCGTTCACGAATACTTCTACTTCAAACTCTTTCGCATGAGCTGGACCGGACTCGCTAACCACTTGGTATTGGATCTCCACATCTCCGTGAACCTGTAACAGTTCTTGCAGGCGGGTCTTGTAGTCAATGACTTGAGAAAATTGACCCGTTTCAACCTTTGGAATCATGACCTGATAGATGAAGCGTTTGACTGCTTCCACTCCTTGATCCAGTAAAAGAGCACCTAAAAAGGCTTCAAACAAATCGCCAAGGATCGTATCACGGTCCCGGCCACCAGATTTTTCTTCGCCCTTGCCCAGTTTGATGAAATGGTCAAATTGGCAATCCCGAGAAAAACCAGCCAGACTTTCTTCACGGACAATCATCGAACGGAATTTGGACAAATCTCCCTCCGGTCTATTTGGGTGTTCCTTATACAAATATTCGGAAATAACTAATTGAAGAACAGCGTCTCCTAAAAATTCCAAACGTTCGTTATGTGAAATTTTTAAGAGGCGGTGCTCATTGGCATAAGAGGTGTGCGTAAAAGCTGTATCTAATAAACTGGTATCTGAAAAAACGATCTGAAACCGTTCCGATAACAGGGCTTGTAATTTCTCCATAGGAAGCCTACTTTCTAATAAATTCATACTCTTAAGTATACCAAAAAAGAAGCACGAACGCACTTCTTTTCCTAGTTCTAAGGCCTGAATTCTCCAATTTTAATCAGGATCTTCTTCTGTTGGATTTTCAGGCTTATTAGGGATCACTTTTAAGAGATAATAGGTGATAAAAATCGTTAAAGCACCTAGAGCAAGCTTCACCCAAATAATCGGTGCCAGAAAGATCGAAATGCCCATCAGAATGTAGATCTGAAGAAGGATCCATTTCTTCCGTTCTTTGGCAATCGATTTGGTCTCTCGGTAATCCGCTACATAGGTCTGATAAAGCTTGGTTTGGTAGAGCCAAGTTTCAAAGCGTTTGGAACTTTTAGCAAAGCAAGCCATAGACAACAATAGAAAGGGGGTTGTCGGTAAAATCGGTAATGGAATCCCAATAATTCCTAATCCCAAAGACACAAAACCAATCGTAAGATAAACAAGGCGCATTTACTTCTCCTTTGTATGATTTTTTTGTTAAAAGCCATTTCATAGTTGACTTACTAACTTTTACTAATCCTTTCTCAATTTTTAGAAAAAGCTACTAACACAACAGCATAGACTAGAAGGAGCAAGGTCCCATAAAGGATTCCAGCCCATTTATAATAGCGATTCACACCGCAATAACGCTCCACGTAAGCTCTACTTGGTTTTTCAGGATCATACCAAACCGTCATCAAAGAACATAGTGGAAATTGGGTCTGAAGAGCTGTATTAAAAGAAACAAATGAATTTCGATAAAAGGTAATCGAATTGGCTAGCATCTCTTCTCTTGTGAGAAAGTAGGATGCCTGTTTAGGTCCCCATGGGGTTGAAACCGTCCTAATGAAGAAATAACGAAAGGATTTTTTATAAGCAACGCCATTTACCTTGTATTCCACAATCGGAGGATTTCCCCCTCGAAAGCTATTATAGCCCACAACTGTTCCTTTGATTGATGATGTAGCAAGCCGAACCATTTTTTTATCACGGAAATAAAGATAAAAATAAGTACCACTCACAAAAACTAAGGCTAAAAATATAACTGTTGTTGAGAGCCAAAACAGTAGCATTTTGGTTGACATTTATTTCTCCTTCAAATTTTCTTGATAATACTCTAAAAACTCTTCTTCACTTTGAACGGTATGTTCTTTTCCATCTTTCGAACTAGTTGCAGGAATAGTTAGGTTCTTAAAGATATTAGGATCTTTGGGAACAACCAATTTCAAAAAAGAGATTTTTAAACGAACATCTTCTTTTCCAAGGAAATACAATTCAGATAGCGAACCTTTACTCAATATATCATATACTTTTGGATACTTGCTTGCTAAAGAATCTGTTTGAGCTTTTTTAGTAAACCAAAACTCTGACCATACAAAATTAAAATGTTGGTTTGAAAGTCTGTCATATTTATTGAGTAAATCCTCAAGACCTTCTTTATTTTGCCATGCTTTTTGATTTACATCATAAAAGTCCTTACCTGTTTTTCCAGATGATGTTTTAGAAATAATTTTCCCCGTTTCTATATCTATGATACCAATAAAAGTTTTTGAGTTTGGTTTACTATTCACTGCCATCTTTATAGGCAAATAAGTTTTTCCTTCTTCAGATTGTAACAATTTTGGGGAATCCGCAACATTAATTGGAACATAATTTCTATTATATTCCCTCACCATCTTAAACACATCATAAGTTTTTTGTTTAATCGTATTGTCTTTTGTATCGTAAACATCTAATAACCAGTATTCTCCTTTTTCAGGGATATTACTCTTTAAATAAGGAACTTTATCATTTTCACTTAACCAGTACTTATATGCTGCCGACTTCAATTTGTAACTCTGCCGAATAATAAAACGTTCACCATGCATCTCAATTCTATTGTTTCTGATGTCAATACGAGGATCATATTTCTTAGCCTCTTTCGCTTCCTTTAATTCAGCTTCGTTATCCCAGCTAATTGCTACCGCTTTATGATTAGCAATAAATTCATAATCCATCATTTTTGCTCTCGGGCTCCACATGACAAACTGGGTCAATTCATGTTTACGATAAGCCTTATATGCAAGGCTAGCTCCTGTGATAATAAAGACAAGAAATAAAACTTGAACTAATTTTGATCTGATTATCTTTTTCATTTCTATTTCTCCTTTTCTGTGATTGAGCATGATCTAACTACCATTCAGATTGGTTTCATGTTGTTCAAACCATATTTTATATATGCACTTCAATATTATTTTATTTTAGCTTTGAAAGTTGACTCAGCTGAGAAATAGATTGTATTTCCAGACAATAAAAAAATGAGTGCAAAAACAAATAAACCTAAATGAACTACAAAGTTCGGAGCAAAATTAGTTATTACCGCATAACAAACCACACCAACAATGATAAGAGAAATCGTTGGCATTAGAAGCGATAAAAAAATAAATTTTAATGTTGTTGGGACACAATATACTTTGATAAGATGATCATTATTCTCTAGCATGGACACAATTTTTCTTCTGCTCATCCACACGCGAATTCCCATCACAATACCAAAAACGAATAACGTCAATCCAATATTGAGTAAATGATAGTTGAAGTACAGATAATCTTCAATCGGAAACGCTCTCGATAAAAGCAATGCCACAAACGCAGCTCCTGAAGCTGAAATTCCTTTGTTATGTGTTAAACCATTCCTTTGCTTGTCGTTTCTAGATGTTGTTAATGTGTTAAATTCATCCTCAGTTAACCGAATAGCCCAATGGGATGTAAAATACAAAAACCACGGGAAAAAGTATGAGATTATAAAAGGACGATCCACGTCTACTAAATAATGCTCATTATCTACATTTAGAATGCGATAACGAAAATTTTTTTTTGCTAAATGTTCTATGTTTGCTTTTTTAAGCATAAACACCCTTTCTTTTCATATCAATTCATCAAGGAGATTTTTAAATGATGAACCACCCAAAATTTCTTGGCCCATATTATCTACCATTAAATCTTAGCAAAGATGCAATACTCTCATTCTATTGCAGTAAAACATATTTCGATGGAATTATTGTCCAGTTGATCCTGTTTGACGCTTCAATATTTTAAGAATCTTTTTGGTCTTAATTTCCTGATGAAAATGCATCACACAAGCAAAAGCAAGAAGGTAGATCATCAGACATAAAAAATCAGTTTCTCTAATATAAGTAACCAAGAAAAAAATCCCTAAAAAAGCAAAAAGAATCTTCATAATAAAAATTGCAAGCACCTTTGCTCTAAGTGTTTTGCGCTCTTTTTCCTTCAAAACAACTGTTTTCCAACCCGTTCTCTGATCTTTTTTTCTCGACTTCGCTGTCATCAGCATTCCGAAAACTATCAGAGTTCCAATCATTGCAATACTGATATTAATCGTATATGATAAGGTCCCAAAGGCTGAATTTAAAACACTTGCAATTCCTTTTAAAAGAAAGACTGTAAGTGGAGCAGCAACCATTATCCAATTGGAAGTATTTTTTTGACCATTATATTGAAATACTTCGTTTTCTTCATCAAAATAAATCCATTTCGAATCCAAATAACCGATATATGTTTTCACAATTAACATTTCCCCGTCAATTTATTCTTGAGATAAAGTACTCCTATCATACACGAATTTTGGGTAAAGAGCAAATTCATTACTAGATATAGATTTCCTCAAATAGACATATAAAAAACCACCTGCAGGTGGTTTTCCATCTTATATCTTCGTCAAAGGTGTTGCGGTATCTGGCGAGGTATCTAGCACCTCAAAATCATGGCCGACAGCTAGATCTGCTCGAGCCAGTTGATTCTCCATGGTCATATGAGCCAATTCTTTGATATTGTTCTCTTTTGACAAATGTCCCAGATAAATCTTCTTGGTACGATTTCCCAAGGTTCGGATCATGGCATCGGCACCATCTTCGTTAGAAAGGTGGCCTAGGTCTGACAAGATCCGCTGCTTCAAGCGCCAAGCATACGAACCTGCTCGAAGAATCTCTACATCATGGTTGGACTCAATCAGATAGCCATCCGCATCCGCGACGATTCCTGCTAAGCGATCACTCACATAGCCTGTATCCGTCAGCATGACAAA
>CAUCUH010000098.1:0-5991 GCA_958445905.1 uncultured Streptococcus sp. | reverse complement strand
TTGTTGGGCTTTAAAGAGGGTCCAGCATGAAGACAAGTATCCACCATCTTTGTTAGAATCCGAGTAACCTAACATAATTTCTTGGTAGTTGTTCTTGGAAGCAATCCAACGTTTGGCAATTGGAAGAGACAAGTAGCTTCTCATAGTTTCTTCTGAATGATCCAAATCTTCGATTGTTTCAAATAAAGGTACGATTTGCACACGAGCTTTTTCCGTATCAACTAAGCCCACTTCTTTCAACATCACTGCCAATTCCAACATGTCTGATACACTTGTTGCATGAGAAATGATGTTTTGATGAATGACCTCTTCTCCTAAACGATCCTTCAATTCACGGGCCGTTTGGAAAATTGCTAATTCTTTTTCAAGCAGTTCAGATTTTTCAGCATGGGTTGCTGATAAAATACGTGGGTCTTCTAAAAGTTCTTTCAAGAGAACTTGACACTTTTCATCCTCTGATAAATCAGAATAATGGTCATTAATTCCAGCTGATTTCAGCAATTCTGCCACACAGGCTTCATGCACACTCGAATCCTGGCGCATATCAATAGAGGCCAGATAGAATCCAAAAACATCGATGGCTTCTAGAAGTTCTGCAAACTCACCAGAAATTAAATACTCTGATTTGTTTTCTAACAAGGAATCTTTGATCTTTTCAAGGTCTTCTTTAAATTCTTGAGCTGATGCATAAGCTGGAGTTTCTTTCTCAGAAATTTTCTTTAGAGCCCCAGAGATACGATTGCCGATATAATCAGAAACTGGCCCTTGTTGATGAGCATTCGCTCCTAATAACCTCTCGACAGCATAACGATCTTCTCTAGTTTCCCCAACCATAGTCCATTCTTTTAAATTGACCAAAGTCTGGATCAATTTTGACTGGATATAGTGGAAAGCTCGACGGTAAGGTTCTTTTTCACGAAAGACAGATGTATCACTGGATAGGGCTGCCATTTCAGCTACTGCTTCACTTGTTTTAGAAAGACTCGTTGAAAGGGAGAAATGACGGTATAATTTAGAAATTTTTTCGATGTAATAGTTCAAAATGACTTCACTTTGAATGGTTGCTGAACGTTTCAAGGTCTCAGCAGTTACAAACGGATTTCCGTCCCGGTCTCCCCCAATCCACATGCCCATTGTAATCGGACGTGGTTGTTCAAGCTCTAATCCATGTTCTTTTGCCAAGCGTTTGTATTCCAACATTAGGTTTGGAACAGCTTGTAAGAAAGAACTATTGTAATATTCCATGACGTTGGTGATCTCATTAGTAACCTTCAATTTTTTGTCACGAATCATATCCGTTTGCATCATGATTTCGATATTACAACGAAGGTTGTTATACCACTTATTCTCATTCATTAAACCAGCTTTAACATCCCGGTGCTGACGAAGAAGAGCATGAATATGATTGGTTAGATCCAGCATGGTTTTTCGTTGCACTTGAGTTGGATGGGCTGTTAAAACAGGTACAATATTGAGATTTTCAAGAATTTCTTGTGCATCTTCATTTTTCGCAACTTCTTTGATGGTTGAAGAAAGTTTTCCGAGGTATTCACCATCCACGTTATTCAAATGATTGATTTCATAGGCCAAATCGACATCTTCTGAGATGTTAATCAAGAGTGGTAAAATCGCAAAATAACGTGAAATCACTGTCATTTCTTCATTTGTCAATTGTTCCACTAGTTGATTTAACTCACGATAGTTCTGTGTTTTTGATAGATCCTTCAACTGCCTAATTTTATCAAAGGTTTCCGGACGAACCAAATTTTTCGTAATATCATCTAATAAATTAGTTAAAATTTCGGCTTCTTCTTTGATAATATCTTTATTTGTGAAGTTCTCTAATTTTTGTAAGACCATTTTTTCTCCTTTTTGAATAGCCATTTAACAATTCCCTTTTAATAATAAGGTTTGATTTTACCTTTTTCTTCAAAAACCATGCCTTCTTGTTCCATCTTGGCCCGTTTTTCACTAGCGTCGATATTCAAAACGAAAGCAATCGCTACGGATAAGACCCATAAGCTATTTCCCCCTTGGGATAAGAAGGGGAAGGTCACTCCTGTAGACGGAATCAAACCAGAAATTCCTCCGATGTTAATGAAGGTTTGCACTAAGATCATTCCACCGATCCCAATGGCCATCATCGAATTAAAAGGATTCTTTGCTCGAATACCGACTAAAATGATCCGAAGAATTAAGAAGAATAAGAGAGCAAGGATCAAACTAGCTCCAACAAAACCTAATTCTTCAATCACAATCGCAAACACAAAGTCTGTGTGCGCTTCTGGTAAGTAACCTTGTTTTTCAATGGAATTTCCTAGCCCCAAGCCAAACCAACCACCGTTACTCATGGCATAGTAGGAATTAGCTAATTGGTGACCTGCGCCAGACAAATCATTAAAGGGGTTAAAGAAGGCACTAAAGCGTTTGGCTACATAACCAAAGACTGGAATTTTAGCGACACGGTCCACACCGATAATCCAAATTGAACCAAGGACAATGGACGATACTCCAACAACTAAACCAAGTAAAGAGGTAAACCAACGGTAGCCCACTCCACTAGCCGTAATCATGATCAAGACCGTTAAGGCCAAGATCGTCGCATTTCCCAAGTCCGGCATAATCACAACGATTCCAATCAGAATCAAGGTCAGCCAACGCCAATCGTTTAAATTCCTTGGAATCCATTCATTGTGGGTCAAGGCTTGATAATCATAATCGCGTATCTCGTCTTGTCGTTTAGAAAAGATCAAGGCTAGATACCAGACTAAGATCACCTTGAGGTATTCTGCCGGCTGGATACTAAACCCTCCAGGAATCGTCAACCAACCGTGAGCTCCATTGACGGTATCTGTGATAAACCTAGACAGAATCAACAAAATCACTTCAATAAAAATGACAAAAGCCAGCACTTTTTTATTTCGAAGGAAGTTTAGGCTAAATTTATAAATCAAGGCGATGGTTAGGAGACTTAGGATAAAAAAGAGCCCCTGTGTCCGGACCATCCGAATCGAACTCACTCCACTTTGAATTGCCAAGGCACTTGTTGTCGAATAGACAACAATCAAGCCAATGATGGATAAAATCAAATAGGGAATGAGGATGGAATAATTTAAAAGATGTCTTTTTTCAATTTTCATAATTCACCATATTCCTAATATTCAACCTTCATTATATCATTTTTAAGAAGCAAAACCAAGGAAAGGCCAGAAAAGATTCGGCTTCTTCCCCATTTTCAAGAAATATTCTAATCATTCTTCTTATTTTCATATATTTTTATCCTTTTTCGATGAAAAGATTCCTTTTTTTTTGAAAATAATGGCTGAAATCAGCATCTTTTAAGCATTAAGTTTTGCCTTTTCGTTTTTTTTACGGTAAAATGTTTCTGTATGAGAAAAAGGATAAAACCCGTTGTTCTCTTGGTCTTTTTTATCGGTATCATTTCTTTTCTCGTTCTCTCACGAACGATTGCCGATCTACAAGCCAGAGAGCGACAAGAAACAACCAAAACCATTCCGAACTCCAATACACCTCGAAAAACAACTACTGCAAGCTCTTCTTCTAAAAAAGAAGAAGACATCAATCCAGAACTGGTTGGCCGCCCGATCATTGATATCTCAGGCTGGCAATTGCCCAGTGAAATTGATTACGATGTCCTCTCCCAAAATGTGGGAGGTGTGATCGTTCGTGTCCATAGTGGGGCTCAAGCTAAAAAGGAAAATGCAGCAACCTACTTAAATGGTCTGGATAAATCTTTTAAAACCCATATCCAAGAATTCCAAAAACGAAATATCCCTGTCGCAGTTTATGCTTATGTCGCGGCTAAGGATAAAAAAGAAATGGAAAAAGAAGCAGAGGAATTTTACAAGGCTGCTTCTCCTTACAAACCGACCTACTATTGGTTAGACGTTGAGGAAAAAACTATGAAGGATATGAACGCAGGTGTTGAAGCTTTCCGAGCAAAACTACAAGCTTTGGGTGCAAAAAATATTGGACTCTATATCGGAACCTACTTCATGGAAGAACATAGTATCTCCACTGATAAATTTACGGCTCTTTGGATTCCTACTTATGGATTTGATGATGGCTACTATAATGCCGCGCCAGATACCAACACGGAATACGACTTGCATCAATATACCTCTCAAGGGCAATTAAATGGATTCTCACACTACTTGGATCTCAACCAAATTGCTCCGACGCAAGACCAAGAAGCGATTTATCGGAAACTTTTCAAGGTACAAAAAGATAACTCTTCCTCATAACCTTAAAACAGCAGATCAAGTGATCTTCACTTTTTCTGCTGTTTTCTATTTTCAAAGGGGAAGGTAATATCGCCACTATTATATGTTATAATGGTCTAATGAAATCTGATTTTGTAGAGAAAATGAAAAAAGGAGAAAGCCATGGCAAAAAAAAATAAAGTAAAAAAAACCTTGGTCGAGCAGATCTTAACAAAAGCAAAAATTGAGCACGTAGGCTTACAAATCAACGCTTTAGAAGGGATCTTACCAGAAGGGATTGATCGCTCTACTATTTTCAAAACCCTAGCTCTCAAAGGTGATAAAACGGGTCCAGTGATTGGGATCATTCCTATCACGGAGCATCTTTCAGAGAAAAAATTGGCCAAATTATCAGGAAATAAGAAAGTGGCAATGATTCCTCAAAAGGATCTCGAAAAAACAACAGGTTATATTCATGGTGCCAATAATCCCGTGGGCATTCGTCAAAAGCATCCTTTCCCAATCTTTTTCGATGAATCAGCCCTTCAGTTAGAGACCATGATCGTATCTGCCGGGGAAATCGGCCATAGTATTCAAATCAAACCACAACTTCTAGCAGACTTCGTTAAAGCGACTTTTGCAGATATTTTAGAATAACGACAGAGAAGGAGACAAGATTGTGAAACTATATTTTATACGACACGGACGGACAGAATGGAATGAAGAAGGACGTTTTCAGGGATCAAATGGCGATTCTCCGCTGTTACCAGCCTCTATTCATCAGCTTGAAAAACTAGGAAAGCACTTAGCTAGCGTTCCATTTGATGCAGCCTATACAAGTGATCTTCCACGGGCTGTTCATACTGCACAGATCATCATTGATCAATTAGAGAAACCTATAGAATTGCAACTAACTTCTGCTCTTCGTGAGTGGAAGTTAGGAAAATTGGAAGGAGCTAAGATCGCTACAATCACGTCCATTTATCCCCAACAAATGGATGCCTTTCGCCATAACCTAGCTCGCTTTCAAAATGAAATCTTTGATGCAGAATCTGTCTATGAAACGACCAAACGTACCTGTGATTTTGTAAAAAGCCTGAAAGGAAAAGAGCTCGATACTGTTCTCATCGTTGGACATGGGGCTAATTTGACAGCTTCTATTCGAACCTTGCTTGGTTATGAAACAGGAGAACTCCGCAAAAATGGCGGACTAGATAATGCCAGCGTGACGATTCTGACAACAGATGATTTTGAGCACTATCACTTAGACACTTGGAACGACACCTCTTATTTAGAGGACTAAAAAAACACTGATCTTGCGATCAGTGTTTTCTTTTAGCTTATTTCATAGTTGGGAAGAGAAGGACGTCGCGAATTGTTGTTACATTGGTCAACAACATAACGAGACGGTCAATACCAATTCCAAGTCCACCTGTTGGTGGCATACCATATTCAAGGGCTTCAACATAGTCATAGTCGATGCCTGTAGCTTCGTCATCTCCCAATTCTTTGGCACGCGCTTGCGCTTCAAACCGTTGCAATTGATCGATTGGATCATTCAATTCCGTGAAGGCATTGGCATACTCTTTGGTCATGATGAAGAGTTCGAAACGGTCAGTGAAGCGTGGATCTTCTGGATTTTTCTTAGCCAATGGAGATACTGCTACTGGGTGACCGTAAACAAATGTTGGTTGCGTCAAGGTTTCTTCAACGAATTCTTCGAAGAAGGCATTGATAATTTGTCCCACTTCTGTGTAGTGTTTTTCAA
>CAUCUH010000097.1:0-6031 GCA_958445905.1 uncultured Streptococcus sp. | reverse complement strand
ACTGTGGTACAGACCAGCCTGGGCTCCCCAACAGAGGTGCAGGGTAGAAAAAACATGACGCTTGGCCCATTCAAAGACCTGGGTCAACTCTTCCCAGTAGTCCACTTCCTCAAAGTCCATCTTTTCGACAGGCGCCCCCGTCACAATCAAGCCGTCATAGTAATTATCCTTGATATCCTCAAAAGTCTTGTAAAAACTCTCCATATGCTCGGCCGCTGTATTTTTAGACTTATGGCTCGCCATATAGAGGAAATCTACATTGATCTGCAAGGGCGTATTGGCCAGGAGGCGTAGCAGTTGAGTCTCAGTTGCTTCCTTAGTCGGCATGAGATTCAAAATCAGAACATTTATAGGACGAATATCCTGGTGAGTTGCTCGAACATCATCCATGACAAAAATATTTTCTGAACGAAGAATATCTACTGCAGGTAATTTTTTATCTAGTGTAATTGGCATAAAAAGCTCCCATCGTGCAAGTTCTTAACTAACATTATATGATAGGAGCTTATAGTTTTCAATTATGGTTTTTCTGTATCCAGTTATAGTATTAGACTATATCAGTAATGCATCAAAACTTTGTAGTCGTAATCGCCGATCGCTTCGCGACCTTTCAATTCATCCAACTCGATCAAGAAGGCACACCCTGCAACGATCCCACCGAGTTTTTCGATCATTTCGATGGTTGCTTTAACGGTACCACCCGTAGCCAAAAGGTCATCAACGATGAGGACGCGTTGGCCTGGTTTGATGGCATCTGCGTGCATGCAGAGGGTATCCACACCGTATTCTTTTTCGTAGTCAGCAGAAATAACTTCACGTGGCAATTTACCAGGCTTACGAACAGGCGCAAAACCAATACCGAGCTCAAAAGCTACCGGACATCCAACGATGAACCCACGCGCTTCAGGACCAACGATCATGTCGATTTTCTTATCCGTTGCGTATTGAACGATTTCACGAATCGCATAACTATAAGCATTGCCATCTGCCATCAAAGGGCTGATATCACGGAAGGTAATACCTTCTTGTGGATAGTTTTCAATGCTTGCAATGTAATCTTTTAAATTCATGGTTAACTTTCTTTCATAAAAATTTTTTACATTCCATTATACCATGAATTCTACTAACTTGCATCATTTTTTGCCAAATCATTTTCCCAAGCTCCCGCGTCAAAAGCAAAAATCCCACATCCGAAAAATGATGTGGGATTAGATCCGAAAAAAACTTACTATTCTTCTATCAATTTGTTGTATTCAATTTTCATATCCCCCAAGTTTTTCAGGGAATAACGGGAACTTCCATTCTTAAACCAGGCACCAAGAATGTATTGTTCGGCGACCTTCTTGCTTTGGTTTCGAAGCCAAGTGAGGTCTTTGCCATAGGCGGCAAGTTTCTCAAGGAGTTGCTGGCCCTCGTAGGTAGTATCTTCTTTAAAAAGGTAGACCTCTTTCTGGAAAAACAGCTTTTTTGACGAATCGTATTTAAATATAAATCCGAGTGTCACACCTTTTTCCAATTGAAGATCATACATATAAGTCCAGTTGGAAGTTCCCCTAAACATCATCACGGACAGTTCTTCGTTTCCACAAACAATTCCTTTTGAATAAGGGTAGGTTTGAAATCCCTCATCTTCTTTCCAGATACCATCATTTCCTATCGTTTCTCTAAATGGCTTAAACATCACATAGCGCATCCAGCCACCATTTTCAGCGTAGTTGATTTCTTCCATGGGGTTCTTGAGACTCAGGTAGATTCCCAACCAATAAAGGCAAAAAAGTAGGATAGGAGTGAGCCAGAGGAATTTTTTTAGGTGTCTTTTCATGAGGCCTGACCTGTCAGGTAGTCGTAGATTTCACGAACCGTTCCAAGGGCCATCAACTCCTGCTCTTTCACCGTTTGTTTGAGGTTTTGGTAGATGCTGCTTTCTGCGATTTCTCGTTTTTCTGCTTCTTTATTGACTTTCATGATGCCATTTTCAATAGTCACAAAGCCTAGCTCTTGGAAGATCTGGATCATTTTGACCAAGAGGATCTGCTGAATCTTGAGATAGGCCGCTAGGTCTTTGAGTTTGTAGCGGACATCAAACTCTGGGTACTGATAGATGGTTTTATAGAGTTTGGCATACTGGTCCCTGCTACCATATCCTGTCAGATAGTAGGCTTTGGCGATCTCATTTTTGAAATAAACGGCTTGGAAATCATGCTCTTGGAAGATTTGCCGTAGTTGCTCTAAATCCTCAGGGATATTTCCAACTACAACAGCGGGCTCGTCTGTCAGATCTGGCAGTTCTTGGGTAAAATCAAGAACAGGAACACCTGCGGGGAGGCTAGCATTTTTAGAGCGGATATTAAAGAGCTGCACGCCGTCCACACGCGCATCCACCAGCATGAGCTGGAGAGTCGTTTGGCCATTCCATTGGTTGACCGACAACTGCACAGCTAGCTCTAGGTCTTGCGCTTGCGCAAACTCTGACTCTAAGCTTCCCAAGCCAAAGGCAACCACCTCAAAGGTCGCATCTTCTTGAGAAATTTTGAGTTTCAAGTGGGTATTGCCGGCTCCCATTGAGCGCGCCCCTTCTACCTTGAAATTACGGACCAGAAAGACTGGTTTTTTATTGTCCATGCCAAAAGGACTCAAGCGATCAAAGCTTTTCAAGGTCTCAAGCGTTAGTTCTGTTAGATGCAGTTCCTCGTCGATGGCTAAGCTAGACTTGCTGCTGAGATCAATCTCTTGTTCTGCAATGTAATCCGTAAGGGCCTGAGACAAGGCAGGGAGTTGGTCCACATCTAAGGTCATCCCTGCTGCACCGGCATGCCCGCCAAAGGCGACAAAGAGCGACCGGTGGGGATCGAGGGCATCAAAGATATTGACCGACTCAGGACTTCGAGCGCTTCCTTTAGCACGCCCATCTTCGATGCTTAAAACAACTACTGGCTGATGAAGCTCTTCTAATAGACGGCCAGCTACAATACCAAGGACCCCTGGATTCCAGCCTTCCTTGGCCAAGACCTGGGCGGATAAGCTCGGATCGACCATGGTTTTTGCTTCATCGTAGATGCTTTGGACAATTTCTTTACGTTCTTCATTCTTTTGATGAATCATGAGGGCAATCTCGTGCGCCTCTTCATCGTCAAAGCCAGTCAGTAGTTCAATGGCCGGATTGGGATCATCGAGGCGGCCAAGGGCATTGAGACGAGGAGCAATCTGAAAACCAACCGTTTCTTCATTGACATCCTCCGGACGAATCCCTGCGATCTCCAAGAGCTCCTGCAAGCCCATGCGCTGGGTATGTTGGAGAACACCCAGACCGTATTTGACCAGAGTCCGATTCTCATCTGTCAGACTGACCATATCAGCAATGGTCCCAATTGCTACCAGGTCTAAGAGATCGACTGGTACTTCCTCTAGGAGGGCACAGGCCAATTTAAAGGCCACACCACATCCTGCTAGATAATGGAAGGGATAATCCGCATCTGGATGCTCTGGATGAATGATCGCATAGGCATCCGGTAAAACCTCTGGCATAGAGTGGTGGTCGGTCACGATGACATCAACTCCCATCGCTTGGGCCATGGCAATGGCTTGATTGCCCGCCACCCCATTGTCCACCGTGACAATCAGGGAAATGCCTTGCTGCTCGATAAAGTATTTGTAGATACTCTCATTGGGACCATAGCCATCTGTGAAGCGGTTGGGTAGGTAGACTTGCACCTCTGCACCCATCTGCTCCAAGGTTTCCTTCATAATAGAGGCCGAAGTCATCCCGTCCGCGTCATAGTCTCCGTAGATGAGGATCTGCTCATAATCTTCGATGGCCCGTCGGATGCGCTCCACTGCCTTGTCCATATCATGGAGCAAATAAGGGTCGTGTAGCTTCTCCAGCTTGGGTTCTAAAAAGTCTTCTAAATCCTCTTTGGTCTGAATGCCACGCTCATACAGCAAGGTTGCTACGGACGCTTCCAGGCCTGCTTTTTTGGCAAGGGCTAAAAAGGCCTCATCTGCACTTGGCGAAGCTAACTGCCAATCGTATTTTGAAGTGATCATCTAGCTTTTGGTCTCCTCTTTTTCTTATCTGAATATTATAACATGAAAGGCTAAAATGGCGGGAAATAAAAGGTCGACTTATACAAAAACCAAAATCAACATTTTTCGTTATTTTTGTTGCATTTAACTTGACTTATCCTACTAAAAGAATATAATAATGATGATAATAATCTTTTAAATATGCAATGGGATGATTATTCTGTTAAAATTTGCAACGTTTATTATCACTTTAACATTATGACGCTTGTCATTTCCCTTGTTTTTCTATCTAAACAAACGTAGTTAGAGGGTTTGAGCTGATTTTGTCGGTGGGTTTGTTTTCTTTTAATGCATAAAGAGGAGCATATAATTCATCGATCTATCCTAAACTGAGGCAGCTGGTTTCATGGAGTAGAAATTAGAAGCCTTTCTATTTTGGGATATATCACTATATAGAAAAGCCTCGGAAAGGGCAGGCAGAAGAAAGGAAATGAGGCCAATTGAAATCTCTTTATAAAAAGATAGTTGCATTTGTAGCTATCATCGGTGTGGTAGCCTTGGGCTTGTCTGTGATCAAACCCGTAAGCGCGGCCACTGTTTCACCAACCGTCACCAACTTAAAGGCCCAAACAAATGGACAAAAGGTTACCTTTTCATTTGACTGGGATTTAACTGGTAAATCAGTTAAAGACGGTGATACATTTACTATTGA
This sequence comes from uncultured Streptococcus sp., assembly GCA_958445905.1. Taxonomy (GTDB): domain Bacteria; phylum Bacillota; class Bacilli; order Lactobacillales; family Streptococcaceae; genus Streptococcus. Next base: position 1,296 of record CAUCUH010000097.1, on the reverse strand, counting down.
CGCTCCAGAAGGTGTTAATATCACTGAAATTGCAACTCAATCACTCCAAGCAAATGGAGCTGAAGTCGCAACCATTTCGATGACAAACAAAAAGATTACTTTCACCTTTAAAAAAGCAATCGAATCCATGAACCAAAACGTTAAGGGTGGTTTCTCATACAAAGCAGAATGGGATAGCACACCAGGAAATCCTGGCAACAAAACTGCCACTTCTAAGGTTGGTTCCGAATCCGTTGTCATCACACGTCCTGATGGTCCTGGCGTATTTGAATCAGTTTTAAATAAATACAACCTTACAGGTGACTATGTAGCTAAGACATTCAAATTAGATGTATCTGAAAACTATGCTTGGATGAATGTTGGAGATGACTACTATCTAACAAAATGGTTCATCCGTATCAACGGGGATGGTAAGAAACAAGCCATCACAAACCCTGTTGTGTCAGATAAAATCCAAGCTCCAGCAGTCGATTACTCAAAAATCACTTTTGCTCCTGCTGCAAACCACGCTGCAAATGAATTCTTTGTGGGAACTTACTTGAAACCTTCCTTTACTTTGAGAAAAGGTGGACAAGTGGTTGCTTCTGGTTGGGACTTCTGGAAACATGTGAAATTCGATGCGGACGGCAATGGATTTACTGTGAATTTATCAGATGTCAGTGATGTCTTTAAAACAGCATCTAGCGATGAATTGATCGTTGAATACCAAACATTAATTCCTAAGACAACCATCCGTGTTGATAACAACGCAACATTGACAGCTGATGAAATCACAACACCTCAAACTGACCCAGCATTCTGGAACAACACTGAATTGAAATTCTGGGTGAGCGGTGACAAAACTATCACTGTTCAAAAAGAATGGGTTGGTGATGAGGAAGCTGACCGTAAAGATATTACGGTTCAATTGTATGCGGACGGCAAAGCCTTGGATGGGATGACACAAACCCTTACAAAAGCTTCTGGCTGGAAAGCAGCATTTACAAATTTGCCAGGTATCAAAGACGGTAAGAAGATTGAGTACTCAGTAGTGGAAACCAACACTCCAGAAGGTTACACTTCTAAAGTTGAGAAAATTGATGATGACAACGTGATTAAAGTGGTCAACACATCAAATAAACCAACTACAACTACAACCACTACGACTACTACAACTACTACAACTACTACGACTCAAGAGCCTACAACCACAACTACTACGACTCAAGAGCCTACTACCACAACAACTACGACTCAAGAGCCTACAACTACAACCACTACGACTCAAGAGCCTACAACCACAACTACTACGACTCA
>CAUCUH010000096.1:0-6123 GCA_958445905.1 uncultured Streptococcus sp. | reverse complement strand
GGCAGTGCATCATCGCGATATCCTTCCAGATAGCGGGAGCGATATCCCAGACGCACCGCCACGACGTTGTTGAGCCATGTTTAATTCTCCTTTATAGTTTTAATTCGTTAAACCCATTCTTAGAATGGAAGATCGTCGTCTGAGATGTCCATTGGATTAGCACCAAATGGATTTTCTTCACGACCAAAGTTTGGCGCTACATTGCTTGGTTCAGATCCACCAAAGCTTGGGGCTGCATTTCCAGCAAAACCACCGTTACCTGATGAATAGCCACCAGCTGCATGCCCTTCGCGTGCTGTACGGCTTTCCAATAGTTGGAAGCTGTCTGCTACGACTTCAGTGACATAAACACGTTGACCTTGCTGGTTTTCGTAATTACGTGTTTGAATGCGACCGGTAATCCCAATCAAAGCACCTTTCTTAGCCCAATTGGCTAAGTTTTCTGCTTGCTGACGCCAGATCACACAGTTGATGAAATCGGCTTCGCGCTCTCCATTCTGACTCTTGAAGTTGCGGTTGACAGCTAGGCTGAAAGTAGCAACTGCTTGATTACTTGGAGTGTAACGAAGTTCAGCATCACGGGTCATACGACCGACAAGTACAACATTGTTAATCATAAGTCACCTCTGATGATTTCTTACGCGTCAACTTTTACGATCATGTGACGAAGAATGTCACCGTTGATTTTTGAAAGACGGTCGAACTCGTTAAGAGCTACAGCGTCGTTCGCTTCAACGTTTACGATATGGTAAAGTCCTTCACGGAAATCTTGGATTTCGTATGCAAGACGACGTTTTTCCCAATCTTTTGATTCAACAACAGTTGCACCGTTGTCAGTCAAGATAGAATCGAAACGTGCTACCAAAGCGTTTTTAGCTTCTTCTTCAATGTTTGGACGAATAATATAAAGAATTTCGTATTTAGCCATTGATAATGTTCCTCCTTTTGGACTAATGACCCCCTGTCTTTGCAAGGGGTAAGTGAGGTTTACTCACAAGAAACTATTATACCAGACTTCGCGAACAAAGGCAAGAATTATCTTTAGGATTTAAAAAATGATTTTTGACGTTCGCTTCTAAAGGAAAGAAATGCCCTAAAAAATAACATTTTATAGTAGAAACTACTCCCCTTCTTCCTCTCCTTTCCTTAAAGAAAACTGATATCAGTTAGCTTTAAGCTTGAGTCTTTATACTAGCTACAACAAATCTCAAGAAACGAGGAACGATTATGAATTATCTTATCATCCCCGCCTATCAACCGGATCTGAATCTTGTTAAACTGGTTCGCTTGGTCCATGCTAAGAGCGATCTCCACATCATCGTGGTCGACGATGGGAGTGACGCTGACAAGAAAGCGATTTTTGACAAATTAGAGGGTCTTGCGACAGTTCTGACCCATGAGCACAACCAAGGAAAAGGGCAAGCTCTCAAAACTGCTTATGCCTACATCCTAGAAAGAGGCACCTATGGAAGCATTGTTACAGCTGATGCAGACGGTCAGCACAAAATTTGGGATATTTTCAGGGTTGTTAACCAATCTCAAGAGCATCCTGGAACACTTATTCTAGGAGCACGCGCCTTCTCTGGAAAAGTTCCTTTGCGTTCTGCTTTCGGGAATAAATTGACCCGCTTCTTGTTTAAGCAACAAACAGGGGTGGCGGTCAGCGATACCCAAACGGGCTTACGGGCTTTCACTACGAATCTCTTGCCTTTCATGCTTGAGGTTGAAGGACAGCGTTATGAATATGAAATGAATGTGCTCCTCGCAGCAAGCAAGTCCTTCCCCATCGTGGAAGTTCCCATTGAGACGGTCTATATCAATGACAACGAAGGCTCCCACTTCCGACCTATTCGAGATAGCCTCATGATCTACAAGGACATGTTCAAGTTTGCCCTCTCCTCTCTGAGTAGTTTTATCGTTGACTATCTGGTCTACGCCTTCTTCCTTTTCGTGATGATGGCCGTGCCCATTAGTCTGCGTATTCTCCTAGCGAATGGGATCGCTCGTGTGACGAGTTCCATCTTTAACTACTCGACCAATAAGCACCTGGTCTTTAAGAACAAAGACAGTGTCGCTAAAACTGGAAGTGGCTACTTTGGCCTAGCCCTCGGCCTCTTTATTCTCGATACGCTCTTGATTCGACTCTTCTATACTGCTTTCGGGCTCAATCTCTTGATCAGTAAGATTGTCGTCGGCTTCCTCCTCTTTCTGGTCTCATGGGTGATCCAGAAAAAAGTGATCTTCAAAGAAAGGACTGCTCCCCACCATGAAATTCTTTAAAAAATCCTACACCTATGCTGTCTGCTTTGGCCTTCTTTTGACCAGCAGTTTTAGCTACTCGATGCTCAAGACCTTTGTCTTATCCGATGCCATCCAAACCGTAAAAGCTACGACTACGGACACCAAGGCAGCCAAAAAAGCAGCTGCTTCAGCTACAACGACTGATACTAGCTATTCAGATGACAATATCCAGGTAAGCCTAACAGAAAAAACGGTTGAAAATACCCAGGTTTACATTGCAGATATCACAGTCAGCTCATCTGACTACCTCAAAACAGCCTTTGCACAAAACACTTACGGAACCAACGTGACAGCTAAGACCTCTGTCACAGCCGCCAACAACAGTGCCATTCTAGCAGTGAATGGTGACTATTACGGGGCTAACAGTACAGGATATGTCATCCGAAATGGAGTGGTCTACCGCGATACCGTTCGAGAAGATGCAAGCAATGGTGACCTAGCCATTTACAAGGATGGATCCTTCAAAATTATCTACGAAGATGAGATCTCTGCAGATCAATTGGTCAAGGACGGGGTCGTCAATCTCCTCGCTTTCGGTCCTTCCTTAGTTGAAAATGGAGAAATTACCGTCGATACCAACTCAGAGGTCGGGCAATCTATGGCATCCAACCCACGGACAGCGATTGGGATCATCGATGAAAACCACTACATTATCGTCGTGTCAGACGGACGGACTTCAGAAAGTGAAGGGCTTTCTCTCTACCAATTAGCGGAAGTGATGAAATCGTATGGCGTCAAAACAGCCTACAACCTGGATGGGGGTGGATCTTCTACCCTTTACTTCAATGGCCAAGTCATTAACAAACCAACAACAAATGGTACTATCTCAGAAAGGGCGGTGAGTGACATTGTCTACATCGGTTACTAATCCTATTAAACAACGGTTGAAAAAAACGATTCTCTGGTACACTCTGATTTCAGCTTTCTTCTTCGTTGGAAGTCGCATCTATGAGCACTTTAGTTTTGGCGAAACCTCTGCCTTCATGCACTACCTCTTCTTGATTCCTTTGATCGGTGGCGCCCTACTAGTGCTTCTACAGTTGATGGTGAAAGGCCTCTCTCGCCTGAGCCTCAATCTTTGGAGTTCAGGAGTGGCTACGCTCACAGCCGGAACCCTCTACCGAGGGATTGTCAACCTCTCTGGTCGATCTACCACAATGGATCAACCCTATTATTACCTTGGAGTTGCCTTTCTAGCACTAGCTCTGATCAGCCTCTTCTTTGTCCGCAGTGTCTGGGTGGAGAAAACAGCCTAAGATCAAAAACGTCCGTTTCTTAAAAGAACGGACGTTTTTTAGAGTAACTTAACGGATGAAGAACTTAGCCTTCACGTTTTTTGCTGGCTACAAAGCCTGCTAAAGCTAGTGAGGTCATGCCAAAGAGGCTAAGGACGGTTGAAGCCAATTCATCTTGACCTGTTTTTGGAAGACCAGTTGCTGGTGTAGCTGTTGCTTCTGCTTGACCACCCGTATGATAAGTGACAGCGACTGGTTTGTTTGTTGCCACTTCTTTTGTTTCGCTTGCAGCTGGTTGAGCTGGAGTTACTGGAGTTTCAGGTTGAGGAGTTGGGGTAACAGGAGACACTGGAGCTACAGGATGGACTGGATTTACAGGACTTACTGGATCAACTGGCGCTGGCTGTGGTTGTGGTTCTGGTTCTGGAGTTGGTTGAGGGGTTGGTTGTGGTTCTGGAGTAGGTGTTTCTTCTTCCACTTTTTCCACAAAGGTCTTGTTGCCCAAGATTGAAGCAGACAACTTCTTCCCTGCCTTATTCACATCTTCGATGTATTGGATAAAGACTTCCGTATCTGGATTAATCGCACCGATCAATTTTGTATCGCGGAAGACTGAGAAGCCATCTCCTCCACCATACAAGAAGTCGTTGATAATCGCCTTGTAGGTCTTGTTGCGATCAATTTCAGTGCCGTCTGCCTTGTAAGCTTTCACGACCTTATAAGGATTTTCTTCTGTTGCATCAGCTGGTTTCGTATAGGTGTACTTGATCCCTGCCATTTGCAAGAAGTAAAGCTCTTTCTCATCATATTGTTGGTCCAAAGCTTTATAAATTTGGTCTCCGGTAATTTCGACTACTTGAAGGATATTTCCAAATGGTTGCACGGCTTGAGCTGCACCCCAAGTGACTGTTCCGTCTGGTTTCACCACGAGGTCTGCACGGATTCCTCCATTATTGGTGAAGGCAAAGTCTACGTCTGGATAACCTGATTTTTTGGCAATATCTAGTTGCGCTGCTGTGACCAGATCCCCAACAGCACTTTCTTTTTGCTCATTCAATTCACGGGTAATATTTTCTGCTTTTTCTGCTGAACCAATTTTCGCTTCTGTTACCTTTTTAACAGTCTCGTTGGCTTCATTGATGATCGCTTGGACCTTGGCATCTTTAGCTTTACCTTTAGAAGGATCGACAGCGATAATTTTAGCAGTTGGAGCTTTGACAAAGTCAGCTGTATCTGTATCTAAGACTCCACGGACATCAGAGTAGGCCTTTCCTTGAGAAGTTCCTTGCACAATCAAGGTATTTCCAACCATCCCATTTGTATATTGGTGGTTGTGACCTGCAAAGACGATATCCACTGAGTTTTCAGGATAGATTTGGTTTAATTTTTTGATCATGTCTGCAGCAGGACCTTCTGCTACCCCATTTTTACTTGTTGCAGCAACGTGGGCCAAGACAGCGATAGCATGAACGCCTTGGTCATTCAGTTCACGCGCATATTTGGCAATGGATTCTGCTTCATCCAAAACACGGTATTGTTCATGATTTTTACGCAAAACAAGATTTGGAAATTCTGTCGTAACAACCCCGATAAATCCGACCTTAACGGTCTTATCATTAACTGGGATTTCTTTGATGGTATAAGGTTTCCAGTCAAATGGGATTTTGTTAGTATCTTTGTCAACCAAGTTGGCAATTACAACTTCTTGTTTGGAAGCTTCATGAGGATACTCATCGACGATCTTATTGAATTGACCAGGTGTTGGGGCTTCTCCCTTCATGATCCGGTTGAATTCACCAAGTCCTTCGTCAAACTCGTGATTACCAAGGGTTCCGTATTCAAAGTTCATTTCGTTGAAGACTTTTACAGTTGGTTCATCTTGAAGGAGGGCAGAATTGGCTGGACTAGCTCCGACCATATCTCCAGCTTGCACACGGATGCTGGCATTTGGCGTTCCAGCATTCTCCGTTTCAAAGTCTTTTTGCGAATCGTTCAAATAGGTTGCCAAAAGTGGGGCTGTTCCTGCGTTTTTCACAGTTTCGCCTTCTAAACGAGCTGTCCCCGTTTGTTCCAAGGCACCGTGGAAGTCATTGACGCCCATGAACTGCACGGGCAATTCATCTGCGAAAACGCTATTGATCGCAAAAACACTAAGACCGGCAGCAACCGCTAGGATACTGCTTTTCAAGATAACTTTTTTCTTCATTGAATACTCCATTTTCTAATGTCGGACACTTCTCCAAAGAGGAGAATGCAGAAAAGTTGATTTGCTGCAATCAGCTCTTCCATTTTACTATTTTTTCGGTTTTACTTCAATATTTTCCTAGAAACTCTTACAACTTTATTAGAAAACGCTTGATTCCCGAACATTTATCCTCGTATTTTTATTCCCTACTGCATTCAAATCACAAGAAAAGCCAGATTGCTCCGGCTATTTAGAATGTAGACAAACTATTTTAAAGTAAAATAAGTAAAGTTATTCTGCAAAGAAATAAAAATGAGTTCCAATTTTTAAATCGATTCCAAAAAATGCCGAAACTTTCCGCTGTGAGAAAAGTGCCTGAAACAATAACGTTTCAGGCACTCG
>CAUCUH010000095.1:0-6167 GCA_958445905.1 uncultured Streptococcus sp. | reverse complement strand
TGGGATACAAAGCTTAGCAAAATTATGGTAAAATGATAATGAAACACATTTTAGAGAGAACAAAAGGAAAATGGCACAATTATATTATAAATATGGGACCATGAACTCGGGGAAAACCATTGAGATTTTGAAGGTGGCCCATAATTATGAAGAGCAAGGCAAGAGCGTCGTCATCATGACCTCGGCAATCGATACACGAGATGGAGTAGGAGTGGTTTCTAGTCGGATCGGTATGAAACGAGAAGCCGTTGCAATTGAAGACGATACGGATATCTTTGGCTTTATTAAAAACCAAGCAATCAAACCTTACTGTGTCTTAATCGATGAAGCTCAGTTTTTGAAACGCCACCATGTCTATGACTTGGCAAGAGTCGTGGATGAACTGGATGTGCCGGTCATGGCTTTTGGCCTCAAAAATGATTTCCGAAATGAACTCTTTGAAGGTTCCAAACACCTCCTCTTGTTAGCCGACAAGATCGAGGAGATCAAAACCATCTGCCAATACTGTTCCCGCAAGGCAACCATGGTCTTGCGTACCCAAGCAGGTAAACCTGTCTATGATGGAGAGCAGATCCAGATCGGTGGACACGAGACCTATATCTCCGTTTGCCGCAAGCATTATTTTAATCCAGACATACCAACTGAAAGCATCTAGATCGTTTTAGAGAGGATAATAATGTCTATTTGTTTAAAAGATATTACAATAGAGAATTATTTTGACGTTTTAAATCTAGAAGTTCATCCAAATCAAAGGAATTTTATTGCATCCAATTCCATTAGTTTAGCTGAAGCCTATGTATATGATAAAAATGGAGATTTTATAGCTCCCTTAGCAGTTTATGATAAGGAAGTATTAGTTGGTTTTGTTATGATTGCCTATGACCAGAAAATTGGGATCAGCAAGGGGAACTACTTGTTATTTCGTTTTATGATCGATAAACGATTTCAAGGTTTAGGCTATTTTAAACCGACTATGGATGCAGTCATTGACTTTGTTCGAACAGAGCCAGCTGGAAAAGCAACAAGTCTTTGGTTATCTTATGAACCGGAAAATAATCAAGCGAGATCTTGCTATCTCCATTATGGATTTAAAGAAACTGGCGAAGTCATAGAAAACGAAATTGTAGCAATCTATGATCTAACAATCAAGAATTAAGGAGCAAACATGAATATCTATGATCAACTACAAGCTGTAGAAGACCGATACGAAGAGTTAGGAGAATTGTTGAGTGACCCAGATGTGGTCTCTGATACCAAACGCTTTATGGAGCTTTCAAAAGAAGAAGCTTCCACCCGTGACACGGTGACAGCCTACCGTGAGTACAAGCAAGTCCTTCAAAACATTGTTGACGCTGAGGAAATGATTAAGGAAGCAGGCGGCGATGCGGACTTGGAAGAAATGGCCAAGCAAGAGCTAAAAGATGCTAAGGCTGAAAAAGAAGAGTACGAAGAAAAACTGAAGATTTTACTTCTTCCAAAAGATCCAAACGATGACAAGAACATTATCTTGGAAATCCGTGGAGCAGCTGGAGGAGACGAAGCCCAATTGTTTGCTGGTGACCTCTTACAAATGTACCAAAAATACGCGGAAAGCCAAGGCTGGCGCTTTGAAGTCATGGAAGCTTCTTACAATGGCGTTGGTGGGATCAAAGAAGTCGTAGCCATGGTTTCTGGTCAATCGGTTTATTCAAAACTCAAGTATGAATCTGGTGCTCACCGGGTACAACGGGTTCCTGTGACAGAAAGCCAAGGTCGTGTCCATACCTCGACTGCCACAGTTCTGGTCATGCCAGAAATCGAAGAAGTCGAGTATGACATTGATCCAAAAGACCTTCGGATTGATATCTACCACGCATCTGGTGCGGGTGGACAGAACGTCAATAAGGTCGCAACAGCCGTTCGTATCGTCCACTTGCCAACCAATATCAAGGTTGAGATGCAGGAAGAACGGACGCAACAGAAGAACCGTGAAAAAGCCATGAAGATCATCCGTGCGCGTGTGGCTGACCACTTTGCTCAGATTGCCCAAGACGAGCAGGACGCTGAGCGGAAGTCTACTATTGGGACTGGTGACCGTTCAGAGCGGATCCGAACTTATAACTTCCCTCAAAACCGTGTGACTGATCACCGGATTGGCTTGACCCTTCAAAAACTGGACACCATCTTATCTGGTAAATTAGATGAAGTGGTCGATGCTTTGGTCTTGTATGACCAAACACAAAAACTAGAAGAGTTGAACAAATAATGTTGTTGGGACCATTATTAGCCCAGTATGAAGAAGCATTAATAGCCGTTGGAGAGGAAGCAGAAAGCCTCTCCTTCGCGTATCGTGCTTTAAAAAACTGGACTTTTACAGACTTTGTCCTTGCCTTGCAAAAAGAAGTTAAAGTAGAGGATCAGGCCTTGCTTCTATCCATCTTTGAACAGTTGAAACATCACGTCCCTGCCCAGTATATTATTGGTAGTGCAGAATTCTGTGGCCATGTTTTTACAGTGGATGAGCGCGTGCTGATTCCACGACCTGAAACAGAAGAATTGGTCGCTCTTATTCTTGAAGAAAACGATGAGAAAGCTGTACGAGTTCTGGATATTGGTACAGGAAGTGGTGCCATTGCTATTAGCCTAGCCCTTGCTAGACCTTCCTGGCAGGTTCAAGCTAGTGATATCTCAGAGGAGGCCTTAGCCCTGGCTCAAGAAAATGCCAAGCAGTTAGAAGCAGTCCTTGAATTCAAGTCGTCAGATGTACTGGACGAACTAGAAGGTCCCTATGACCTGATTGTATCCAACCCTCCCTATATCTCTCGGGATGATGTAGAAGAAGTCGGAGCCAATGTATTAGCCTCTGAACCACACTTAGCACTTTTTGCGGATCGTGATGGATATGCCATCTACGAAAAGATTGCCCAGCAAGCACCAAGTGTTTTAACACCAGACGGAAAGATCTATCTAGAAATTGGCTATAAGCAAGGAGCCAAAGTAAAAGAGCTCTTTCAAGAAGCGTTTCCTAACAAACGAGTTCGCGTTCTGAAAGACCAATTTGGACAAGATAGAATGGTAGTAGTAGACAATGGATCACATTGAGAAAGAATTAGAAGCAGGACGTGCGGTTATTCTGCCAACTGAAACAGTCTATGGTATTTTCGCTAAAGCTCTGGACCAAGAGGCAGTTGATTATATTTACGAATTAAAACGTAGACCTAGGGATAAGGCTCTGAATTTAAATGTAGCCGATGAAAAAATAATTCGACTTTATTCGAAAAATCAACCAAGTTATTTAACAAAACTGATTGATTCATTTTTACCAGGGCCTTTGACTATTATTCTTCAGGCGAATGACAAGGTGCCAGACTGGATTCATTCCGGATTGGATACAGTTGGTTTCCGTATTCCGGCTCACCCAAAAACATTGGAATTAATTCGTAAATACGGTCCTTTAGTTGGTCCCTCGGCCAATCTTTCAGGTCATGCAAGTGGAACAAAGTATAAGGATATTGTAAGCGAATTTGATCAAGTGGTTCCTGGTATAGAGGATGATGAATTTCTGACTGGCCAAGATTCAACTATTTTGGATATCTCTGGTTCCAAAGCCAGGATTTTGCGGCAAGGTTCGATCACCAAAGCTGACTTGCTTGCACAAGTGCCAGAGCTTTCCTTTGAGGAAGATGAACTTCCTCAGTGATAATGTACATAAATAATTTTTATAAAGGAGTAGACCCATGATTTTTGATAAAGAAGATTACAAAGCCTATGATGCAGACCTATGGAATGCGATCGCTAAAGAAGAAGAGCGTCAACAAAACAATATTGAGTTAATTGCTTCTGAAAATGTCGTCTCTAAGGCAGTGATGGCTGCTCAAGGGTCTATTCTGACCAATAAATATGCCGAAGGCTATCCTGGTCGTCGTTACTATGGCGGGACAGATGTGGTCGATGTGGTCGAAAGTCTCGCGATTGAACGGGCCAAAGAAATCTTTGGGGCTAAATTTGCCAACGTTCAACCGCATTCAGGAAGTCAGGCAAACTGTGCTGCCTATATGGCCTTGATTGAGCCTGGTGATACCGTCATGGGGATGGATTTAGCTGCCGGTGGGCATTTGACGCACGGAGCTTCTGTGAGCTTCTCTGGTCAAACCTATAACTTTGTGTCCTATAGTGTAGATCCTGAAACAGAGCTCTTGGATTTTGATGCCATCCTAAAACAAGCCCAAGAAGTGAAGCCAAAACTCATCGTTGCTGGTGCCTCAGCCTACTCTCGTATTATTGATTTCTCAAAATTCCGTGAGATAGCAGATGCAGTAGGAGCTAAGCTCATGGTTGATATGGCCCATATTGCTGGTCTCGTGGCAGCAGGTCTCCATCCAAGTCCAGTTCCTTATGCCCATATCACGACTACGACCACTCACAAGACCCTTCGTGGACCTCGTGGAGGCCTAATCTTGACCAATGACGAGGAATTAGCTAAGAAAATTAACTCTGCTATTTTCCCTGGTATTCAAGGAGGACCGTTGGAGCATGTCATTGCAGCCAAAGCTGTCGCCTTCAAAGAAGCGCTGGATCCTGCCTTTAAAGAGTATGCAGCTAACGTGATTAAGAACAGTCAGGCCATGGCTGATGTCTTCTTGCAAGATCCAGATTTCCGCGTTATTTCAGGCGGAACAGAGAACCACCTTTTCCTTGTCGACGTCACTAAAGTCGTTGAAAATGGAAAAGTGGCGCAAAACTTGTTAGATGAAGTCAATATCACCCTCAACAAGAACTCTATTCCTTATGAAACCTTGTCTCCATTTAAGACCAGTGGGATTCGGATTGGTGCAGCTGCCATCACTGCCCGTGGTTTTGGTGAAAAAGAAAGTCGCACCGTTGCTGAATTGATGATCAAAGCGCTGAAGAATGCGGACAAGCAAGAAGTATTAGACGAAGTACGTAGCCAAGTCAAAGCCTTGACAGACGCCTTTCCACTTTATGAGGACTAAACCATCTTATGGATATTTACGTAAAAAAAGCCATCATTCATCAATTTAGCCCTGACGATACCGATCTCTATCTAGCAGATAAATTGCTCAATATCACACCTAAAATCGAGGAATACTTGCGTAAGAAGATTGAACGGGTCTACTCGGATGAAGCCAGGACCGGTATTTTCGAAGAGGACAATCCTTTTCTTGAGATGATCTCAGATGACCTATTAGAAACCTCGGTCGCAGTAGCGAATCGTTGGAAGGAAGAATTTGTCGTCTCTGAAAATCAAAAGACCAATGATTTGGTGTTCATTCAATTCTCAAAAGAAGGGGTGGACCATTTTGCCTTTCTTCGGATTGCCTTACGGGAAACCCTGACCCATCTTGGCGGTGAAGTGGATAATCCGATTAAGCTGACGCAAAATAATCTACCTGGTTTTGGGACTGGTGCAGATGAGGCCTTGGTCATCAATCTTCAAAGCCGCAAATACCACTTGATTGAAAAACGGATCAAGTACAACGGGACGTTCTTGAACTATTTTTCTGAGAATCTGTTGCAGGCGCAACCCAAGATCTCCCCTAAAAAATCGATCAAAGCACTAGAAAAAACAGCCCAGAAGATTGCGGAAAGCTTTAACTCAGATGATTTTCAATTTCAATCAAAGGTTAAATCTGCTATTTTTAACCATATTGAGGAAGAAAATAAACTCTCTCCTGAGAAATTAGCAGATGATCTCTTCGACGACAATTTGACAGCTCGCCTCAGTTTTATTGACCAAGTTAAAGAAGCTGTGCCTGAGCCTGTCACTTTTGAAGAGATTGATGCCAGTCGCCAGTTGAAGAAGTTCGAAAATCAGAAATTGTCATTGTCAAATGGAATTGAACTGATCGTTCCGAATAATGTCTATGAAGATGCAGAATCTGTTGAATTTATTCTAAACGAGAATGGGACTTATTCTATTTTGATCAAAAAGATGGAGGATATACAGAGTAAATAAGGATGAAACGTATAGTGAAGATCTTCTTATTCATCTTACTAATATTTGGAATCTACAAGGGAATTCAGATCCACCATGATGTCAAACAAGTCATGCAGTACCGCTCCCTGGTTAGAGAAGTCCTTGCTGAAGAGGACACCACGGCCAATGAAAACCTCATTCTTGCTATGATCTATACTGAGACCAAAGGTCGAGAGGACGATGTCATGCA